>NZ_JBKEVR010000003.1:0-351451 GCF_056357235.1 Bifidobacterium sp. LH_389 | reverse complement strand
CCTGCAGACCCATCCCGCGTTCGAACGCGTCCTGAAGGGCGAACGCGCCACCCGCGACGCGACCCTCGCGCTGCTCGAACGCTACGGCGGGCCCACGGGCATGCGCGGGGCCGGCATCGAACAGGTCAGGGAATGGGCCAAGGACGAGGGACTGCGCGCCGGACACATCATCGACGACATGTTCAAGTCCATCGGCGAACAGACCGTCACCGTGCCCGGCACGGCCATGGCCGAAAGCATCATCCCCTCGATCGCCCGCGACATCAAGACCATCAGGGACCGGCGCCGCGCCCTCGCCGCGCAGGTCGAGGAGCTCCTCAACGATCACCCTCTTCTCACGGTCCTGACGTCGATGCCCGGGATAGGCGTCAGGACCGCAAGCAACATCCTCCTCGGCATCGGCGGCGACATCACCCACTTCAAATCGGCCGCCCATCTGGCCGCGTACGCCGGCATCGCGCCCGTCACCAGC
The DNA here is from genome assembly GCF_056357235.1 of Bifidobacterium sp. LH_389. Taxonomy (NCBI): domain Bacteria; kingdom Bacillati; phylum Actinomycetota; class Actinomycetes; order Bifidobacteriales; family Bifidobacteriaceae; genus Bifidobacterium; species Bifidobacterium sp. LH_389. The sequence goes on along the minus strand of NZ_JBKEVR010000003.1, from coordinate 350,979 downwards.
CAGTCCGGCACCAGCGTCAAAGGCGAACGGCCCGCCCGGGGCGGCAACAAACGCCTCAAGAACGCGCTATGGCAATCCGCGTTCGTCGCCTCCACCAAACACCAGCCCTCCACCGCCTACTACAAACGCAAACGCGAACAGGGCAAACACCACAACGCCGCCATCATCTGCCTCGCCCGACGCCGCTGCGACGTGATCTACAGCATGCTCAAGAACGGCACCCTCTACCAGGAACCGACCCTCGCCGCCTGAAACAAACCACCAGCGCCGGCCACGGCCGCACCTCGCCAAGGCCAAAGCGAAGCACGCCCATCACAACCAACCCGGACACGACCACATCAACCCCTCACAAGGTTGACAAAAACATAGGAACACCCCCCTTGGCCGCAAGCCGCTTGCGCAGCAAGCCATCGTATACGCGCGGCAGATACCGCCTACCCTGCCCAACAGCCACAGCGAGACCCCCGTTTCTCATTTGGACCGTTTTCACTTCCTCATTTGGACTGCCGTCCAGTGCACGCCAAGTGTCAGCCGGAGATCAGGGATTCACGGAATGAGCGCGCAGAACAGGGCCTCGAACACCAGCGAGGGGTTGCCGTTGCCGAACAGCCGTCGCCTCGCCGTACCGATCGCCTCGAGACGGCTCACGGCACCGTCCCGGTCGAGCCGCACGGACAGCTCGGTGATCGCCGTGCGGTTCTCCAGATTGATGAGGCCGACGGCATCCTCGGCGTTGTTCTGCAGCACGGCCACGTCGCGGTACACGCTGGCCACGGAGTTGAGCGCGCGGTCGAGCACGTCGCGGCTGCGGCGGGTGGTGCGCCGGCGGATCTCGTCCTTCTTGCCGATCGCGTTGAACGCCCCGCGCAGCGCCGGCGGAATGCGGTCCCTCTCCGCAAGGCCGTTGACGCGCCGGAAATCGGCCTCCTCGGCGGCCACCTTGCGCTCCACGTCTTCACTGGCCTGCGCGTTGGCGCTGTCGATGAGCCGGCCGGCCAGCAGCACCGCGTCGGACGCCCGGGCGAGGTTCAGCACGCCCACCACGAGCTCGTCGCGGTCGGCCATCACCTGATCGTCGGACGCGTACAGCCGGGCCACGCCGATATGTCCCTCCGCGAGCCTCGCCGCACGGTTGGCCACGTGTCGGTCGGCGCCGGTCGCAGCCATCAGGAAGTCTGCCACGGCGGCGTTGGACGGCACGGCGAGGTTCACGATGCGGCAGCGCGAGCGGATGGTGGGCAGCACGTCCTGCGCGCTCGGGGCGCACAGCATCCAGACGGTATGCTCGCTGGGCTCCTCGATCTCTTTGAGGAGCACGTTGGTGGTGCGCTCGAGCATGCGGTCCACGTCCTCCACGATGATCACGCGCCACGGGGCGATGGACGGGGTCTGCTCGGACGTGGCGATGAGGTCGCGCACCTGATCGATGCCGATGGTCACGCGGTCGGTGGCCAGCACGGTCACGTCCGGATGCGTGCCGGCGAGTACGTGGCGGCACGTGTCGCACACGCCGCAGCCGTGGTCGGGGCATTCGAGCGCGGCGGCGAACGCGCGGGCCATGTTGGACCGGCCGGAGCCGGGAGGGCCGCACACCAGCCATGACTGGGCGAGCCTGGACGGGTCTCCGGCAGCCAGTTCGCTCAGCAGCGCGACGGTGGGGCGCTGGCCCACGATGCCGTCCCACACGCTCATGGCCGGGCCTCCGCCTCAGCGCCGATCAGCGCGTCGAAGTCGGCGCTGATGGCCGCCCATACGCCTTCGATGGGCTGCGCGGCGTCGATCACGCGGAATCGCTGCGGTTCGGCGGCCGCCAGCTCGAGGAACGCCCGGCGCGTACGGGTCTGGAAGTCGCCTCCCGCGGATTCCATGCGGTCCTCGCCGTGCGTCAGGCGCCCGTGGGAGACCGCCGGGTCCATGTCCAACAGGTACGTGCGTTCCGGCAGCAGGCCGTCGGTGGCCCACAGGCTCAGATCCCTGATTTCCGCCGGCGTCAGTTCGCGCCCGCCGGCCTGATAGGCGAGCGACGAGTCGAGGTAGCGGTCGGTGATCACCACGTCGCCGCGGTCCAGCGCAGGGCGGATCACCTCGGCCACGTGCTGGGCGCGGTCGGCTGCGAACAGCAGCGCCTCGGCACGCGGGGTGATGTCGGCTACGGCTCCGTCCACGCCGTGCAGCAGCATGCGTCGGATCGCGCGGCCCAGTCCCGTGCCGCCCGGCTCGCGGGTCACCACTGCCCGGCGGCCCAGCGATTCGGCATAGGCACGCAGCCGCTCGACCTGCGTGGTCTTGCCCACGCCGTCCACGCCCTCGAACGAAATAAACACTCCGGTCATGCTCCCACCATATCCACCCGGCCGCCCCAACGGCAAACTGGAAAGTTTGACCGCAAAACGACCCCCGAACGGCCGCATTTTCCGGTCAAACTTTCCAATCCGCACTCCGGGGCGCGCAGATTGGAAAGAATGGACGGCTATTCGGCCATGCGACTACTCGGCGGTCTTCTTGGCGGCCGTCCTCTTGGCGCCCGCCTTCGACGCGGACGCGGAGGCCGACTTGGACGACGCCGACTTGGACGCCTTGCCTGCCGTGGACGCCCTGCGCGTGCGACGCTTGGTCGGCCCGGCGGCGCGCTTCTCCGCGAGCAGACGGAATGCCTCGGCCGGCTCGATCGACTCGGGCGTGTACTGCTTGGGCAGTGTGCGGTTGGTCTCGCCGTCGGTGATGTACGCGCCGTAGAAGCCGTCCTTGATGGTCACATTCTTGCCGGTCTCGGGATCCGCGCCGAGCTCGCGCAGCGGCGGCTTGGCGGTTCCCCTGCCGCGTCCGCGCCCGTACTTGGGCTGGTCGAACAGCGCCTTGGCGGCGGCCAGGTCCACGGTGAAGATCTCGTCCTCCGAGCCCAGCGAGCGCGTCTCGGACTTGCCGTCCGGGCCGGTCTTGGTCAGGTACGGACCGTAGCGGCCGTTGCTGGCCTGCACCACGTACTGCGCAATCTCGCCGGTTTCCGCGTTGGTCTCCTCGAGCGTGCCCACGGTGCGCGGCAGGCTGAGCAGCTTCAGCGCGTCCTCCAGGGTGAGCGACTCGGGGTTCATGGTCTTGAACAGGGACGCCATCTTGGGCTTGGGCGCGGAGGCAGCCTTGCTGCGCGACTTGGCGGCCGGCTTGGCCCCGGTCTCGGCCGACTTGTCCGCGGCGGCAGTCTCCGGAGCCACCAGCGCCACGTACGGGCCGAACCGCCCGTTGCGCACCTCCACGGTGCCGCCGGTGACCGGATCCTTGCCCAGCTCGCGCGGGCCGCCGGAATGGTGCTCGATCAGATCGCGCGCCACGTCCACGGTGAGTTCGTCGGGCGCGAGCGTATCCGGCAGCTGGGCGCGCTTCGGGGTGCCCTCGGCGTCCAGATGCTCCATGTCCTCGAGGTACGGCCCGTAGCGGCCCACGCGCACGTGCAGGCCGTCGCCGATCTCGATGGTGTTGATCGCGCGCGCGTCGATCTCCCCCAGCTGCGCGACCTGCTGCTGCAGGCCGGCGTGGGCCTCGTCCGCATTGTGCGCCGCGTCCTCGCCGGAGCCGAAGTAGAACCGGGTGAGCCAATCGCGCCCGGTCTCCTGGCCGTGGGCGATCTGGTCGAGGCCGTTCTCCATGTCCGCGGTGAACTGGTAGTCCACGTACTTGGGGAACTTGGTCTCCAGCAGCTTGGTGACCGCGAAGGCGAGCCAGCTGGGGATGAGCGCGCGTCCGCGTTCGTACACGTAGCCGCGGTCGATGATCGTGGAGATGATCGACGCGTACGTGGACGGGCGACCGATCTCCTTGGCCTCCAGTGTCTTGACGAGCGAGGCTTCGGTGTAGCGCGCCGGCGGCTGGGTCTCGTGACCCTCCGCGTCCACGGCGGTGGCGGACAGCATATCGCCGGTTGCCATGGGCGGCAGGGAGACGTTCGCCTCGGCGGCCTTCTCCTTGCCGGACTTGGCGTCCTTCTGGCCCTGGGCGCCTTGGCCGCGCCCCTCACCCGTGGCCTTCATGAAGCCGGGGAACTCGATCACGGTGCCGGACGCCTGGAACACGGCCTCGCCCTCCGCGCCGGCCGGAGCGCTCAGACGCACGGTGGCGGTGGATCCGGTCGCGTCCGCCATCTGCGAGGCGAGCGTGCGCTGCCAGATGAGCGTGTAGAGCTTGAGCTGGTCGGCGGGCACCTTCGCGGCGATCTCGGTCGGATCGCGGAACTGCGCACCGGCCGGGCGGATGCACTCGTGGGCCTCCTGTGCGCCGGCGGTCTTGGTGGCGTACTGCTTGGGGGACTCGGACAGGAACCGCTGTCCGAAGTGGTATTCCACGGCGGTACGGGCGGCGGCGATGGCCTCCTGCGAGAGGGTCACTGAATCGGTACGCATGTACGTGATGTAGCCGTTCTCGTACAGGCCCTGCGCGGCGCGCATGGTCTGGCGCGAGCTGAAGCCGAGCCGGTTGCCGGCGGTCTGCTGCAGGGTGGAGGTGGTGAACGGCGGCTGTGGACGGCGGCGGTACGGCTTGGTGTCCATGGACATCACGGTGAACGCGGCGTCGCGCAGGGCGGCCGCCACGGCGCCGGCACGCGGCTCGTCCAGCAGGCACACGTTGTCCTTGAAGCCGGCGGGCGTGAGTTTGCCGTCTGCGCCGAAGTCCTTGGAGACGGCCAGACGCTTGCCGCCGAGCGAGACCATGCGCGCCTCGAACGCCTCCTCGTCCGGGGAGCCATCCGTCTTCAGCAGCGCGGTCACGTCCCAGTAGGGTGCACGGACGAACGCCATGCGCTCGCGCTCGCGCTCCACGATCAGCCTGGTGGCCACGGACTGCACGCGCCCGGCGGACAGTCCCGGCCCGACCTTGCGCCACAGCACCGGGGACAGCTCGTAGCCGTACAGGCGGTCGAGCACGCGGCGGGTCTCCTGGGCGTCCACCATGTGGTCATCCACGTCCCGGGTCTTGGTCAGCGACGCCTTGATGGCCTCCGGGGTGATCTCATGGAACACCATGCGCTTGACCGGCACCTTGGGCTTGAGCGTCTGCACCAAGTGCCATGCGATCGCCTCCCCCTCGCGATCCTCATCGGTGGCGAGGTAAAGTTCGTCGGCGCCCTTGAGCGCGGCCTTGAGGTCGGCGACCGTCTTCTTCTTGTCGCCATCCACGATGTAGTACGGCTTGAATCCGTCGTCCACATCCACGCCGAACTTGCCGAACTTCGCCTTGGAAGCGGCCGGCACCTGACTCGGCTGGGCCAGATCGCGGATGTGGCCGACCGACGCCATCACGGTGTACCCGTCGCCCAGATACCCGCCGATCTTGCGGGCCTTGGTGGGAGACTCCACAATGACGAGCTTCGTGCCCTTGGTCCCGGTAGCCGTAGCCATGCCTTCTCCTTATATCCCGTTCCAACCACGCGTTCGTGACGCCATCATACCCACATCATGCGGCGGGCATGACACGCAGCCCTATTCACCGGCCCGCGCAGACGGTGAAGACGGCACAGGCGGGGCGGGAGGGGCGCCGACCAGTCCAGCCTTGCTCAGCGGAGCCGCGGTGAGCTGCCGGAGCGCCAAGGCAAGCCCGAACGTGAGCGCCGCGCATCCCGCGATCGTCACCTTCGCCACCGCGCACGCCGGGGACGCCATCCACTCCGGCCCCACGTCCAGCGACGGCGCGAACTGCCAGACCACGTACGCCGAGTACAGGCAGGCGATCGCACCGGCGGTGATCGCCACGCTGGCAGCGATCTGCACGCTGACCGAGCTGACGCGCGTGCCCGGACGGTCCATGCCCGAGCCGCGGGTGAACGCCAGCGCCAGCAGCGTCAGGCCCCCCACCAGCAGGTAAGCCATGACGACGTCGCTCGGACGGTGCCATCCGTTGGCGATGAGCAGCACAGATACCAGCGCGGACCACGAGGCGGTCAGCACGGCCGCCAGCGCCCGGAAAGCCCGCGGCACCGCGCACACCAGCACCAGTCCGGCCGCGATGGTGAGCACCGCATGCCCGGACGGCGCCGTGTTGATCAGGGGCGCGCCGGACTCGGTCACCACCGTGCGCACCAGCGTCTCGCGCGGCAGCAGTTCCTTGAGCAGGCGGGCCGCCGCGTAGGCGATCACGGCAAAGGCCGCCGTCTGGCCGACGAGCCGCCAGCGCCTGCGCATGAGGGCGATCGCCAGTCCCGCCACGCCCATGGCCACCGCCACGCCGATCATGAACGCCGACGACGAGAGCACCGCCCCCACGCCGACCGTACCGGTCATCCACCCGGGCACGGTCTCATAGAAGGATCCGAGGATCATGTCGTCAAGCTGCTGGCCTGCCACCGTGCGCACGGCCAGCCACCACACGCCGCCCGCCGCGGCCAACAGCAACACGCCCAGCAGCGCGCACAGCACCGCGCTCGAGAGTCGCGGGCGGGAGGCGAGCGGGTCGGAGGCAAGCATGTCGAGCGCATGCGCGCCCCGCGAAACGCTCCCGTGTGCGCCGTGCGCCCCCTGATCGGCGGCCGTGTCCCGGGGCCGCACGACGGGCCGGCGCACCTCCTGCGGGTCGGCAATCTCCAACGGTGCGAAGGTGGGTTCGGGGCGATTCTGCCCGGAAATGTCCTGCGGATGATCGGTCATGCCTACGACTGTAGCGCGACGGCATAAGAAAACCCCCACGCACCCGTCAGAGGCCACTTACCCTTGCTGCATTCCTGCCCTGGGGGAGTTGGGTGACGTAACGCCACGTGGAGGCTCTGGCAAGTATACACCACCCCTACCCATTCGGCGCGCGGGGCGCCGGCAAACCACCGGGTACCATGGAAACGAACATCTTGCATGAAAGAAACGGAAGGACACCACACATGGATGCGGATCTGGTGATCGTGGGCGCCGGCCTGTTCGGCCTGACCGTCGCACAGCAGGCCGTCGAACACACCGGCGCGAAGGTGGAGATCATCGACGTGCGCCAGCACATCGGCGGCAACGCCTACAGCTACGTGGACAAGGAGACCGGCGCGGAAATCCACCAGTACGGCGCCCACCTGTTCCACACCTCCAACAAGCGCGTGTGGGACTACGTGAACCGCTTCACCGAGTTCACCGACTACGTGCATCGCGTGTACGCCACGCACGACGGCGAGGTCTACCCGCTGCCCATCAACCTGGGCACCATCAACCAGTTCTTCCACGCGCACTACACGCCCGCCGAGGCGCAGAAGCTCATCGCCGAGCAGGCCGGCGAGCTGGCGGGCACGGACCCGACCAACCTCAACGACAAGGGCATCCAGCTCATCGGCCGCCCGCTGTACGAGGCGTTCATCAAGAACTACACCGGCAAGCAGTGGCAGACCGACCCGGCCGAGCTGCCGGCGAGCATCATCAAGCGCCTGCCCGTGCGCTTCAACTACGACAACCGCTACTTCAAGGACACGTGGGAGGGCCTGCCCAAGGACGGCTACACCGCTTGGATGGAGCGCATGATCGACGACCCGCGCATCCACGTGACGCTGGGCGTGGACTTCTTCGACGAGTCCCAGCCGCTGAACAAGAAGGCACTCGTAGGCAAGGTGCCGGTGGTGTACACGGGCCCGGTGGACCGCTACTTCGACTACGAGCTGGGCGATCTCAAGTGGCGCACGGTGGACTTCAAGGAGGCCCGCTACGACGAGGGCGACCACTTCGGCTGCCCGGTCATGAACTTCTCCGATGCGGACGTACCCTACACCCGCGCCATCGAGTTCAAGAACTTCAACCCGGAGCGCCGGGATTCCCAGAACCCGAACAAGACCGTGGTATGGGAGGAGTACTCCCGCTTCGCCGAGCGCGGCGACGAGCCGTACTACCCGGTCAACACCGCCGAGGACAAGGCCCTGTACGCGCAGTACGAGGCCAAGGCCGCCGCGGAGCCGAAGGTGGTGTTCGGCGGCAGGCTCGGCACGTACAAGTACTACGACATGCACAACGTGATCGACACGGCCCTGACCGCCTATGAGGAGCAGGTGGCCCCGCTGCTGGCCAAGTGACGGCAGCCGCCGGGCGCACGCCGTCGATGCGGCGGCGGAAGCATTGCGTGTCGATGCGGTAGCATAACCGCCGCGTCGACACGCCGAATGCCGCACATGCAATGATCAACCGCACGAATGCATTTTCGATTCGTGTGGTTGATTTTTGCCCTCCGGCCATATATCGGCGTTGGCATTCCGGCCATATTGCAACGAGGCTATCCGGCCGGAGACGGGAAAACAACCACACGAATCGGAAATATGATTTCCGGCCTCACCCCAAGAAGTCAATACAAAACAACTTTTAATCTATCTCTATTCAAAATTGACTATCCGCGGTAGACAAGGGACGACGCGTCACAATCGACGTCGCCGCGGAGCCGCAATCGGAACCGCAGACGGAACGACAAAACGGCAGCAAACAGCGGAGGGCTCCCCCACACAGGGGAGAGCCCTCCTTATATGCGGCTATGCTTCCTCACGCGCTCACGGCAACCGCGGCGCCGCGGCGACCGCGCATCCGACGCTCCGTTCAGGCGTGCCAGACGTCCTTGCCGGCGGCCTTGGCGGCGGCCACGTCGGCGTCAAGCTGCGCCTCGGTGCCCTCGGATTCGCCGGTGATGAACTTCTCCACGAGCGCCTTGGCCTCGTTGTCCTCGTGCTGCACGGCCGGCGACTTCATGAAGTACGCGGAGGCGGACAGCACCGGACCACCCAGACCGCGGTCCATGGCGATCTTGCAGGCGCGCAGGGCGTCGATCACCACGCCGGCGGAGTTCGGAGAGTCCCACACCTCGAGCTTGTACTCAAGGTTCAGCGGCACGTCGCCGAACGTGGTGCCCTCGAGGCGCACGAACGCGAACTTGCGGTCATTGAGCCAGGCCACGTAGTCGGACGGGCCGATGTGCACGTTCTTCGGGTCCATGTCGTGCGGGACCACGGAGGTGACCGCGCGGGTCTTGGAGATCTTCTTGGATTCGAGGCGGGAGCGCTCGAGCATGTTCATGAAGTCCATGTCGCCGCCCACGTTGAGCTGGTAGGTGCGGTCCAGACGCACGCCGCGGTCCTCGAACAGGCGGGCCATGACGCGGTGGGTGATGGTGGCGCCCACCTGGCTCTTGATGTCGTCGCCCACGATCGGCAGCTTGGCGTCGCGGAACTTCTGCGCCCATTCCGGGTCGGAGGCGATGAACACGGGCAGGCAGTTGACGAAGCCGCAGCCGGCGTCGAGCGCGGCCTGCGCGTAGGCCTTGTCCGCCTGCTCGGAGCCGACCGGCAGGTAGGAGATGAGGATGTCCACCTTCTTCTCCTTCAGCACGGCGGCCACGTCCACGGGCTCGGCGTCGGATTCGGTGATCATCTCGCGGTAGTACTTGCCCAGACCGTCACCGGTCGGGCCGCGCAGTACCTCCACGCCCAGATTCGGCACGTCGCAGAACTTGTAGGTGTTGTTCTGCGAGGCGAAGATGGCCTCGGACAGGTCGGTGCCCACCTTGGCGGCGTCCACGTCGAACGCGGTGACGAATTCCACGTCACGGATGCGGTAGCCGCCGAAGTTGGCGTGCATGATGCCGGGGATCTTGGCGTCGTCCTTGGCGTCCTTGTAGTACTCGACTCCCTGCACCAGCGAAGAGGCGCAGTTGCCCACGCCTGCGATTGCAACGCGGATACTCATGTATTCACTCCTTTTGAGGAAATGGGAAAACGATCCAAACGAACAGCTTACCGTTTCATCTGAGTGCAATACCAGCCATATTCTGAAAAGACGCTGGAAAATGCAGGCAAATGCGACACCCCCGCGAACGGTGTCGTTTTGCATTCGGTGCACGGAACCGCACGGAACCGCACGGAACGAGCACAATCTATGTACGGAACCTATGGACGTTTGCCGTCCCGCCGCCGCATTTTCACCCCCGGCCATTACGGTATGGGGTCATGACTACCGTTACCAGAACCGCGAGTTCCTCCGCAGGCCGCCCCCGCTCGGCATCGTCGTCGGGCCCACGACGCAAGGCCGCGGCGACGTCGAACCGCCACCGCCGGCACGGTATGGGCGGCGACGCCGGCGGCAGAAGGAACGCCGGCAACGGCCGCAACGGCAAGAAGCACCATCTGATCCTCAAATGCCTCGGCGGATTCATCGGCATCGTACTCGCACTCGGCATCGGAGCGTTCGCCTACCTGTACGTCACCACCGAGATCCCCGAGCCGGAAAAGTTCGCCATGGCGCAGAAGACCACCGTCTACTACGCGGACGGCACCACGCAGATCGGCTCGTACGCCTCGCAGAACCGCGAGATCATCGACTGCACCGCGCTGCCCGCCTACGTGGGCCAGGCGATCGTCGCCTCGGAGAACCGCACGTTCTACACGGATCGCGGCATCGACCTCAAGGGCATCGGCCGCGCGCTCATCAACAACGTGACCAAGGGCACGCGCCAGGGCGGCTCCACCATCACCCAGCAGTACGCCGAGCGCTATTACATGGGCGAGACCACCTCGTATCTGGGCAAGCTGCGCGAGGCGATCATGGCCACCAAGATCGCACAGACGGAGAGCAAGGACACCGTGCTGTGCAACTACATGAACACGATCTACCTCGGCCGCGGCGCGTACGGCATCCAGGCCGCCTCCAAGGCGTACTTCGGCAAGGAGGCCAAGGATCTGACCGTGTCCGAGGCCGCCATGCTCGCCGGCATCATCCCCGCACCCAGCACGTGGGATCCGGCCAAGAACCCCACCATGGCCGAGCAGCGCTTCGACCGCGTGCTGGACATCATGGCCCAGGACGGCTACATCACCGCCGAGCAGAAGGCGTCCGCCGCCATGCCCACCACCATCGAATACAGTCTGGAGAACGTGTACGAGGGCACGGACGGCTACCTGCTGCGCATGGTACGCGACGAGCTGACCGGTTCCGGTGCGTTCACCGAGGACGATCTGGACACCGGCGGCTACCGCATCATCACCACCATCCAGAAGGACAAGCAGGACCTGCTCTACCAGTCCGCCAGCCCCACGGCCAACGCCATGCCGGACGGCGTGCAGGCGGGAGCCATGAGCGCCAACCCGAAGGACGGCTCGATCATCGCCATCTACGCGGGTGAGGACTACCTGACCCACCAGCTCAACAACGCCACGCAGGCCACCTACGAGGTGGGCTCCACCATGAAGCCGTTCGCGCTGCTCACCGCCATCGAGCAGGGCACGAGCCTCGACACGGTGTTCAACGGCAATTCGCCGCGCGCATTCACCGGTCTGAGCGAGAAGATGAGCAATTCCGGCAATGCGAGCTACGGATACATCGATCTGTACACCGCCACCGCCAATTCGGTGAACACCGTGTACATGGACATGGCCCAGCATCTGGGTGACCATTTCGGCGCCAAGGAGATCGCCGAGACCGCCAAGACGGCCGGCGTGAGCGGCACCATCACCACCGAGGGCTCGGGCGCGTCCTACACCGTGCTCGGCAACGACGGTCTGAGCGTGAAGGACATGACCCAGGCGTACGCCACGTTCGCCAACGGCGGGGCCAAGGCCACGCTGCACATGGTCTCGCAGGTGCTGGATTCCGCGAACCAGAACCTGTACAACGCGCCCACGGCCACGCAGCAGGTGTTCGACGCGAATGACGTGGCCCTGCTGGACAAGGCGTTGACCGGCGTGGTCGAGTCGGGCACCGGCAAGACGCTGAGTTCCATCGGCAAGACCATGGCCGGCAAGTCCGGCACCGCGAACGACAACCGTGCCGTGAGCTTCATCGCGTTCACGCCGTCCATGGTCACCACCGTGGCGCTGTGGAACTCCGGGCAGGACGGCTCCGCGCAGGTGATGCCGAAGATCAAGGGCTATTCGTACGCCATGGGATACCCGGTCACGCTCGTCAAGGCGTACATGAGCCAGGCGCTCAAGGGCGTGGCCGACGAACCGTTCCCCGACGCGACCGACAACGGTACCGTCGGCGGCACCGACGGCACGTGGGGCACCGGCCGGCGCACGTATGCCACGCCGTCGCCCAAGGCCTCCGCCACCCCGTCCGATTCGGCATCGGCATCCGAGTCGGCATCGCCGTCCGCGTCCGCCAGCGCTTCGCCCTCGGCATCGGCAAAGCCCTCGGCATCCGCGAAGCCGTCCGCCAGCGCATCCGCGTCGCCGTCCGCCTCCGCGAAGCCGTCCGCCTCTGCGTCCGCCAGCGCAACGCCGTCCGCCAAACCGTCTTCCGGTTCGACCGCGTCGCAATCCGCATCGAACGGCGGCAACAGCGGCAACTGATCGCAATACCGCATATACGGGTGAGGGCCCGTCCCCGGTGCAATGCCGGGGACGGGCCCTCATCATATGGTCAGCGGTCAGCGCTCCGACGAACGGTCCGGTGGAGCGTTCGTAGCCGGCGCAACACCACGGAGTGCCGCGCCGGACACAGCACGCTGACCGGACGACCGGACGGTCAGCGTTCGGAACGGTTGATGCCCGAAATGATGGCCTTGAGCGAGCTGGTGATGATCGAGGAGTCAATGCCCACGCCCCAGATGATCCGCGCGTCGGAGTCCTCGCCCACCTGGCATTCCACGTAGGAGGCGGCCATGGCGTCCGTGCCCACGGACATAGTGTGCTCCACGTAGTCCATCACCGAGGCGTTGATGCCCAGATTGGAGACGGCGTTGAGGAACGCGGCGATCGGGCCGTTGCCGATGCCGGACAGCTCGCGCGTGACCGGCTCGTCCTTGCCGGGCTCCGCGCCGCGGTCGAGCAGCCTGACCTTGATGACGGTGTCCGAACCGTCCTCGCCGGAGCTGACGGCCACCTTGAGCAGCTTGAGGCGGCCCCACTGGCTGAGGCTGTCGTCGCGCACATCGCCCACCACGGCGCCGGCCGCGGTGACGCCGGACTCCTCGACGGGCAGGTACTCGTCCTTGAACAGGCGCCAGATGTCCTCGTCCTTGACTTCCTTCTTGGTGTCGTCCGCATACTTCTGCACGATCTTGTCGAACTCCACCTGCAGGCGCTTGGGCAGGTCGAGGTTGTGGTTCGTCTTGAGCAGGTAGGCCATGCCGCCCTTGCCGGACTGCGAGTTGACGCGGATGATCGCCTCGTACGTGCGTCCGATGTCCTTCGGGTCGATCGGCAGGTACGGCACGAGCCACACGAAGTTCTCCAGCGCGGCGCCGGCGCGGTCGGCGGCCACCTGACGGGCCTCGAGGCCCTTCTTGATGGCGTCCTGATGCGAGCCGGAGAACGCGGTGAACACGAAGTTGCCGGCGTACGGGTGGCGCTCGGAGATCTTGATCTGGTTGCAGTATTCGACGGTCTTGCGGATCTCCGGCACGTTCGAGTAGTCGATCTGCGGGTCCACGCCCTGCGTGAGCAGGTTCAGGCCCAGCGTGACCAGATCCACGTTACCGGTGCGCTCGCCGTTACCCAGCAGGCAGCCCTCGATGCGGTCCGCGCCGGCCAGGATGCCCAGCTCGGCGGCGGCCACGCCCATGCCCTCGTCGTTGTGCGGGTGCAGGGACAGCACCACGGATTCGCGGTCCTTGAGGTGCTCGGAGACGTACTCCACCTCGTCGGCGAACACGTTCGGCGTGGTCATCTCCACGGTGGCCGGCAGGTTGATGATCATCGGGCGCTCCGGCGTGGGCTTGATCACGTCGATCACCGCGTTGCACACCTCCACGGCGTACTCCGGCTCGGTGCCGGTGAAGGATTCCGGCGAGTACTCGTAGTACAGGTCGATGCCCTTCGCCTCGCCCTCCAGACGCTTGCACAGCTCGGCCGCGTCCGTGGCGAGCTGCTTGATCTCCTCCTTGTCCTTGCGGAAGACGACCTCGCGCTGCAGCACGGACACGGAGTTGTAGAAGTGTACGATCGCGCGCTTGGCGCCCTTGAGCGCCTCGTACGTGCGGCGGATGAGGTGCTCGCGGCACTGGGTGAGCACCACGATGGTCACGTCGTCGGGAATGAGCTCGCGCTCGATGAGCATGCGGATGAAGTCGAAATCGGTCTCCGAGGCGGACGGAAAGCCCACCTCGATCTCCTTGAAGCCCATGGAGACCAGCAGGTTCCAGAAGCGCAGCTTGCGCTCGGAATCCATCGGGTTCACCAAGGCCTGGTTGCCGTCGCGCAGATCGACCGAGCACCAGCGCGGGGCGCGGCGGATCTTCTTCTCCGGCCACGTGCGCTCCGGGTAGTCGAACGGGATCTGCCTGTCGTACGCCGCGTACTTGGTGTACGGCATGGCGCTGGGCTTCTGCGGGGAACCGATGAAACGCGCCGGCGGCAGCAGCGGGTCGTTGTTCCCTCCATTGGACGCTGCGGCCACGGCCGCAAGATCAAACACGGACGATTGATCCTGACCCATTACTCCTCCTTTGCTTGAAAATCGGCGCATCGCCGCCTTCGGGCAGATGCACGCTGCATTTGCGTTGCCGGGCACGTTACATGCCCGTAACAGCATCCCATCGTACCGTCTGCGCCGCCCAACGCCGCGCCCGTGCCACATAGCGGCTGCCATGCCGCAAGCCCGGCGAGCCCGCTGCGCGAGGCAGGCCCGGGGCTAGAGTGGAAGCCATGACGACTTTGCGTTTCCGGCCGGACGGCAGCTTCAGGGTTCTACAGATGGCGGACGTCCAGGACGGTCCCGACGTGGATCCGGACACCGTGGCGCTCATCGAGGCGGCGATCCGCGAGGCGGATCCGGATCTGGTGGTGTTCACCGGCGATCAGATCCGCGGCTACGACCCCGCCTGGATGCGCACGTTCCTGCGCCGGCGCGACGACCGGCCCGGCGACCACGTGCGCGAGGTGACGCGGCTCGAGGCGTGGTGGCGCAACACGTTCGGCGGCGCCCGCCTGCCCGATCCGCCCGAGACCGTCACCGACCGGGACACGCTGCTTCAGGACGCGCGCGCCAAGGTGAGCCGCTGCTTCGCCGGATTCCTCGGGCCCATCGTGCGTGCGGGCGTGCCGTTCGCCGCCACGTACGGCAACCACGACTTTCAGTGCGGCATCCTCGCCGATGAGCAGGACGGCCTCTACCGCCGGTTCGACGGATGCCTGAACCCCGTGCCTGGCACGCCACTCGCCTGCGAGCCCGGCACGTTCGCCCTGCCCGTCGAGGCGTCCGATGGCTCCGGTCGCGTCGCCATGAGCGTCATGATGGTCAACTCCGGCGATTACGCCACCGAGGATCCCTCCCCCGCGGACACCGTAGACGGCGAGCCGTCCGCACACCTCAAGTCCGAGCATCCCACGCCGTCGCAGTACGCCGCCAATCCGCGCGGCCTCGATCTGGCCGACTCGGACGGCTACGGCACGCCCACGCCCGCCGCGCTGGCCTGGCTCGGGGACGTGCAGCGCACTCTGGCCAGTCGCAACGGCGACGGCCGTCCCGTGCCCGCGATCGCCTTCCAGCACATTCCCCCGCAGGAGTTCTACCGGTGCCTGAAGGAGGTTCCGCCTTTCACACCCAACGCCGTGGAGGGGGCGCGCACGTTCGCCGGCCGCTGCTACGTGCTGGACCGCTCGGTGTGCCGCCCCGGTTCCGTGCTCGGCGAGTCGATCGGCTGCGCGGACGTGAACTGCGGCGAGGTGGAGGCGATGCAACGGGCCGGCGGCTACTTCGCACTTTATTGCGGCCACGACCACAAGAATGCGTTCGTGGGCCACGTGGACGGCATGGATCTGGGCTACGCACCCACCTGCGGATTCGCCTCCTACGGGCCCAAGTCCCGCCTGCGAGGCATCCGCCTGTTCGAATTCCGGGAATCAGATCCGTCCGCCTACGTCACGCGCATGCTCACCTACGGCGACCTGGTGGAGCGCTACAGCCACAACGAGGTGCGCGCGTTCATCGGCGACCATCTGGTGACCGGCGGCCCCACCCTGCGCGACCAGCTGCGCCGCCCGACCGTCTTCGCCACGCTCGCAGCGCTGGTCTCCTCGCTCGCCGCCGTCTGCATCCGCCGTCTGCGCCGTTAGCGGCACCGCGCGCGGCACGTGCGTGCAGCGGCGGCGGTGCTTACAAGGCCCGGCGTCCGGCGCACCACACGTGGCGGACCTCCAGCGTGCCCGGATCGGTGAGCAGCAGATCCGCCGCATAACCCGGGGCCACGAGACCGAGCGGGGCTCCGGTAACGGTATTCGGCCGGTCGAGGCCCAGCGCGCGCGCCGGCGTAAGCGTGGCGGCCTCGAGTGCATCCGCAAGCCCCATGCCGAGCTCGCGCGCGGCACGCCGCACGGCCACGTCCAAGGTGAGCGTGGAACCGGCGATGGCTCCGTTGGACACGAGCCTCGCATGCCCGTCCGTCACAGTCACATCGAGCGCGCCGAGCTTGTAGGCGCCATCCTCGCAACCTGTGGCGGCCATGGCATCGGTCACGAAGGCGATCCGGTGCGGCGCAAACCCCAGTCCCAGCCGCAGGGCCGGATCCGCCACATGGAAGCCGTCGTTGATGAGCTCAACGGTCACGCGCGCATCCTCCGCGGCGGCCGGGATCGGACCGGGCTCGCGGTGGTGCAGGCCATTCATCGCGTTGAACATGTGGGTCATGATGCGCGCGCCGGCGTCGAATGCCGCCCGAGCCGTGGCGTAGTCGGCATCGCAATGGCCTACGGCAGGCACCGCGCCTGCGGCGGCGAAGCGACGGATCGCCTCCATGCCGTGCGCACGCTCCGGGGCGAGCGTGATCTGCCGCAGCGAGCCGTCGGCCGCCTCGAGCAGCCGCTCCACGCGTTCCGGCGTGGGATCCGTCAGGCAGTTCGGATCATGCGCGCCCTTGCGGCTCAACGCGAGGAACGGCCCCTCCAGATGCGAGCCGAGCACGTCCGGGCGGGCGGCTGCAGCAACCTTCACGCGCCGGAGGTTGCGTTCCATCACGTCCAGCGGGTTGGTGATGAGCGAGAGCACCTGGCGCGTGGTGCCATGCAGCATATGGCATGCACGCGCGGTGTCAATGGCGTCCGGGCCCGGGTCGTCGAACGAGCGCTCCCAGCCGCCGTGCGCGTGGATGTCCACGTATCCGGGCGTGACGAGCATGCCGCCGGCGTCGATCACGTCCACGCGGCCGGAACCGCCCAGACGGGCGATGCGGGTCTCGCAATCCGCATCGCCTACACCCACGGCGTCGATCGCGCCGTCGTCCGTCACGCTCACCCACGCACCGGGCAGTATGCCGCGCGCATCGGCCTTCACGGCGTGCCGTATCACGAACGCGCCTTCGGGCTTGCCCCGCAGCGCCGCCGTCACGCGCGCCACGGTCTCGGTCCGTTCACGAACGTCCATTCGTTTCCGCCTTTCCTTGTCCGTCTCCGTCTGCCCGTCAGCGTCCAACGCCTCGCGCATGGGCCGGCCTTCGTCAGATGGACTGCCAGGCCGGCTTGTGCTCGAACGAATACCGGTAGTAGTCCTTGTTGCGCAGACGACCGGCAGCCTCCTCGTCCACGATGATCGTGGCGTGCGGGTGCATCTGCAGCGCCGAGGCCGGGCAGAACGCGCTGATGCCGCCCTCCACCGTCTCCGCCACGGCCTCCGCCTTGCCGGAGCCGAACGCGAGCAGCACCAGATGCCGCGCCTTCATGATCGTGCCGATGCCCTGCGTGATGCAGTGCGTGGGCACTTTGTTAATGTCATTGTCAAAAAAGCGGGCGTTGTCGATGCGGGTCTGCTCGGTGAGCGTCTTCACGCGCGTGCCGGAGGCAAGCGACGAGCCGGGTTCATTGAATCCCACGTGCCCGTCGGTGCCGATGCCCAGAATCTGCACGTCAATGCCGCCTGCCGCCTCAATGGCCGCATCGTACGCGGCACCTGCGCCCGCAACCTTCTCGCCGTCCTCGAGGGGCGTGCCATCCAGCACGTCGCCGGGCACGTGCACCTTGGCCGGGTCGAGGCCCAAAGGCCCCACGACCGTGCGATGGATGGTCGCATGGTAGGACTCCGGGTGGCTCAACGGCAGACCGATGTACTCGTCCAGCGCGAAACCCTGCACGCCGGAAACATCAATCGATTCCTCCTTGACGATCTTGGCGAGCGCCCGGTACGCGGCCAGAGGGCTGGAACCGGTGGCCAGCCCCAGCACCGCATTCGGCTTGCGCTTGATGAGATCCGCCACGCATCGGCCGTACAGCGCCCCGGCCTCCTCCTGATTCTTGACGATGATGACTTCCGCCATATCACACCACTTCCTTGTTAGGTATGTTTACATAAATAATCATGCGACCATCCCCGGACGCCGCACCCCTCCGCGACACGCCCGCCGGCGCAGCCCCGGTTTCAGCGGAACAGCGAGACGCCCCGCCGCCCCATGCAGAACGCATTGCCGAGCCACGTGTGCTTGGAATTCGGCCACACGGCTCCCAGCCTAGGTGCATTCTGACTCATCCAGATGCTCGGCACGCGCCCGTCCGCACTGCGCGAGCCGAGCAAGTTGAATCCGTTCTTCTCCTTGAGCCAAATGGGATGCTGCGTGGCTATGGCAAGCCCCTCCTCCAGCGTGAGCGGAATGCGCTCGTCCGAATCGATGAGCTTGCGCGCCACGTCGGGTTCCCGATTGGTGTACTTGGTGCCGGTATGCGGCTCCACCACAATGTAGAACGGCCCTTCCGGCGGCTCGAACCCGTCCTGCGGCAGGAAGCTCGCAATGTCTCGCGGGGGCATGGTGGTGAATCCGGCCATGCGGTTGATGGACGTTCGGGCGATCAGCGACTCCGGAGACACCAGCTCGCGCGTGGGGACGAGCAGGATGCGTTCGTCCAGATCGGTATGCTCGAGCGCCGCGATGAGCGGCTTGGCGAGCGAACGGAACGCGGCGGCGCTCATGTCCGCCACGTCCGGATACCCCAGCGCCACGATGCGGTCCAGCTGATGCTGCGCTTCCACGGATGCCTTCGACATGCTTCCAGTGTAGAGCACGCCCGCCGTCTTCTACCATGTGGAAACGGCAAGCGCCCGCCGCACATGCGCCCGTAGAATTGGTGGTCACGTGCATGCGCACGCATCCGCAAAGCCAGAAAAGCCAGAAGGTTGTTATGTCCGAAAAGTTGAAGGTGGGCGTCCTGGGCGCCACCGGCATGGTCGGCCAGCGTTTCGTCACCCTGCTCGAGAACCATCCGTGGTTCGAGCTGGTCACCGTGGCCGCCTCCGCGCACAGTGCCGGCAAGACGTACGAGGAAGCCGTGGGCGACCGTTGGAAGATGGAAACCCCCATGCCCGAGTTCGTCCGGCACATGACCGTGGTCGACGGCGACGACGCCGAAAAGGTCGCCTCGGGAGTGGATTTCATGTTCTCCGCGGTGAACATGCCGAAGGATCAGATTCGCGCCGTCGAGGAGCGCTATGCGAAGACGGAGACCCCGGTCGTCTCCAACAACAGCGCGCATCGGTGGACGCCGGACGTGCCGATGGTCGTTCCGGAGATCAACCCGGAGCACTTCGACGTGATCAAGTACCAGCGCAGGCGTCTGGGCACCACGCGCGGGTTCATCGCCGTCAAGCCGAACTGCTCCATTCAGGCGTACACGCCGGCGCTCGCCGCATGGAAGGAGTTCGAGCCGCGCGAGGTGGTGGTGAGCACCTATCAGGCGATTTCCGGCGCCGGCAAGACGTTCCGCGACTGGCCCGAGATGGTGGGCAACATCATTCCGTTCATTTCCGGCGAGGAGGCCAAGAGCGAGAAGGAGCCGCTCAAGGTCTTCGGCCACGTGGACGAGGCAAGCGGGCAGATCGTGCCGTTCGAGGGCCCGCTCAGGATCACCTCGCAGTGCATCCGCGTGCCCGTGCTCAACGGCCACACCGCCACGGTGTTCCTGAACTTCGGCAAGAATCCCACCAAGGAGGAGCTTGTCGACCGTCTGGTGAACTACACGTCCGAGGCGGCCAAGCTCGGCCTGCCGCACGCGCCGAAGCATTTCATCCAGTATCTCACCGAGGATGATCGCCCGCAGGTGAAGCTCGACGTGGACTACGAGGGAGGCATGGGCGTGTCGATCGGCCGTCTGCGCGAGGATTCGATCTTCGACTGGAAGTTCGTGGGTCTTGCGCACAACACGCTGCGCGGCGCTGCGGGCGGTGCACTCGAATGTGCGGAGATGCTCAAGGCGCTCGGCTACATCGAGGCCAAGTAAACGGCAGCCAAGTAACGCGGCGCCTCCAACGGCAGGGGCTCCCTGTAGCGGTTCGATCCGCCACGGGGAGCCCCTGCCGTTCTATGCGTTCAACGATTCGGACCTACACGATTCGGACCTGCATGCGTCAGTTTGCAGACCCGACCGCGGTCAGCGTCCAGTGCCGCCGTACACCACGGCTTCCACCTGATCGGCGTCAAGGCCGTAGGCGGTGTGCAGAGCGCGCACGGCGTCGTTGAGCTGGGCGAGCGGCACGAGTGCGGCGATGCGGATCTCGGAGGTGGAGATCATGAGCACGTTGATGCCCTTGTCGCTCAGGGCGTTGAAGAACTTCGCGGCCAGACCGGAGTGGGTCTTCATGCCCACGCCCACCACGGCCACCTTGCCCACGGCCTTGTCCACGTCGAACTCGCGGTAGTCGAGGTCGTCGTGGGACTGCTGGAGCACTTCCTCGGTCTTCTTGCATGCGGTTTCCGGCACGGTGAAGGAGATGTCCGCGGTGCCGGTGGAGGCGCCTGCCTGCACGATCATGTCCACGTTGATGCCTGCGGTGGCCAGTTCGCTGAATACCTTGGCGGCCATGCCCGGTTCGTTCGCCACGCCGCGCACGGTGACCAGCGCTTCGGTGCGGTCGTGCGCCACGCCGGAGATGACCGGGGCTTCGGGGCCAAGGTCGGGGAACAGATCTCCCATGGATGTGGTGTTGTCGCTCATTGTTGATTGCCTTTCACGCGAGATTGCGGACGGACGATCGCTGTCGCGTCCCGCCCGTCTTGTTCGCTTCGTTCGTTCTTTCGGGTTGTCTTCGGTTCAGTCGATGTTGGGCAGGGTGCGCGGGTTCACGCCGTCGGGCACGATCAGTGTGCCGGGGCGGTGGGAGAACGAGGAACGCACGTGCAGGGGCATCTTGAAGCGCTGGGCGTATTCCACGCAGCGCAGGGCAAGCACCTTGGATCCGCAGGATGCCATTTCAAGGATGGAATCGTAGTCGATGAAGGGGATGCGGCGCGCGGTGGGCACGATGCGCGGGTCGGCGGTGAACACGCCGTCCACGTCGGTGTAGATTTCGCAGATGTCCGCGCCGAGAGCCACCGCAAGGGCCACCGCGGACGTGTCGGACCCGCCGCGGCCGAGCGTGGTCGGGTCGCCGTCCTCGTTGATGCCCTGAAAGCCGGCGACGATCGCCACTTCGCCTTCGTCCAGCACCTGCTCGACGCGCGCGGGGCGCACGGCCTTGATGTGTGCGGCACCGTAGCGTGCATCGGTGAGGAAGCCTGCCTGCTGCCCGGTGAAGGAGTGCGCGCGGGATCCGGCGGCGTGGATGGCCATGGCCAGCAGGCTCATCGAGATGCGCTCGCCGGCGGTCATAAGCATGTCCATTTCACGCTCCGGCGGATTGCCGTCGATGCTCATGGCCTGATCGATGAGGTCATCGGTGGTGTCGCCCATGGCGGAGACCACCACGGCAACCTTGTTGCCCTTCTTTTTGGTTTCGATGATGCGCTTGGCCACGCGCTTGATCGAATCGGTATCGGCGACCGACGAGCCGCCGTACTTCTGTACGATGAGAGCCACGACTTTCCAATCTTCTCCGGGGTGTTCGCCTGCATGCACTGTAGGTGCAGGCGCACTGATTATACCGGGATCGGACTCGCCGTTCGTCGCCGGCATTCAGGATGCGGACCGGATGGGCGCGACGGCATGCCCAGCAATCTTTCAGGAAACGTCATCGTCCCTTGCATGTTGGTGCGGTTATATGGTTCTTGCCGGCGGCAACCGGCGAGGATCCGCAAGAATCCCCACAATTGAATCCCTTCTCTTCTTCTTTCCTTTTTCCTTTCCGTCGAGGAGCCCGGCCCAACCCGCCGGGCTCCTTGGCGTTTGCGGGCATCCCGCACGCAGTCAGACCTCTCCTCTCACACTTCGCGTCGACCGGCGAGCGCGCGTCCCAGCGTAATCTCGTCGGCATATTCCAGGTCACTGCCCACCGGCAGGCCGCTGGCGAGCCGCGTGACCTTGACGCCCAGCGGCCCCAGCAGGCGTCCCAGATACGTGGCGGTCGCCTCGCCTTCGATGTTCGGGTCGAGCGCCAGAATGATCTCGGTGACCGTGCCGTCCTTGAGCCGTTCGAGCAGCTGCGGGATGCGCAGATCGCTCGGCCCCACGTTGGCCATGGGGTTGATGGCGCCGCCGAGGACGTGGTACATGCCGCGGAATTCGCGCGTGCGCTCGATGCTCATCACGTCCTTGGGCTCCTCAACCACGCAGATCACGGTATGGTCCCGCCGCGGATCCTCGCACACCGGGCATGGGCTGGTTTCGCACACGTTGCCGCAGATTTCGCAGAACCGCACCTTCGCCTTGACTTCGCTGATCGCATCGGCGAGCTCCTGCGCCTCGCTGTCGGAGGCGCCGAGCAGGTAGAACGCGATGCGCTGCGCACCTTTGGGCCCTATGCCCGGAAGGCGCGAGAACGCGTCGATGAGGTTCTGTATTGCACCGTCATAGGCGAGCGCCATGATGGTCCTTTCTCTCGATGTTCCGAGGTCCTCCGACCGCGGCGAGCGGGCCGGCCGAGCCGACTGCGCGGTTCGCGTCACTCGTCGTCATGGGCTTTGGCCTTCTGCATGTTACCGGGGTTGCGCGGATCGTCGGCGGCGAATTCCTCCACCTTCTTGACCTCGAACAACTTCTTGAGGTCGTCCATGGCCATGGCGGTTCCCTGGCCGAGCACTTCGTCGTTCATCGAGTACTCGTCGTCGTCCGGGCCCACGCCCGCATTCGGCAGCGGCACCTCGCTCTGCGGACCGGTCTGCGCGGCATGGAACCGGCCGGCAACCGGCACTCCGAGCTGCACGCCAGTCCGCATGCCTCCGGGCTGTCCCGCCGTAGGCCGCGTCCACGGATCATCCTGCTGCCGAGCGTCGCTCCCGTATGGCTCCCCGCCGTACGGCTCGTTCCCGTATGCGCCGGCAGCCTCCCGATCGTCGTACGCAGGCATCGGGCGATCATCCGGTTCCGGCTCGTACGGCAGCGGCGGGACGGGGCCGTTCGCGGGGAATGGACCGTTCACAGGTACCTGCTGCGCTTGGTTCCCCGTCCGCACAGCCTGCGCGCCGATGGCACCGGTTTGCGGCCGGGAATCCGTATCGGGTACGCCGGACTCGTTTGGCTTGCCAGCCGCGCTGGACTCGCCGGCCGAGCTTGGCGGCGTGGCCCATGGATCGGTGTCGTCGCTCAGATCCGGCACCGCCACATGCTTGGTGTGGTGTTCCTCATGCTCCTGCGTCCGGGGCGGCTCGGTCACGGATGCCCCTGCGTCGGCCTGACCTGCCGGAGTGACCCACGGATCGTCGTCCGGCAGATCGGATGCGGAAGGATTGCCGTGCTGTGGCCTCACGCCAGACATTGCCGGAGTGCCGAATGCCGCCGCAGTGCCGGTCGAAGCGGCCCACGGATCATCCCCATCGTCCGGACCGCCGTTTGTCTGCCCGGTTCGACCGGTATCCATGTGGCCGGCCCACCCAGCCACGCCGGACTGCTCAACCTGACCGGACCGAGCACTCTGGTCGGACCGCTCGGCCCGCCCGCCTCGGTGTACGTCGTCGGCGTCGGCCGCGGCGGCGTCCCCCGCCGCGGAGTCGGTCTTCGGCTCCTTGGCGGCGACCGGTCCGGCGATGGCCGATGCCAGGCCTGCAGCGGCGATCCCGGCCTTGGCCATAGCGATCCGCGACTTGATGCTGCTCTGCTCGGCAGGCGTCAACTGGCTCAGGGGAGGCGCCATCTGCCCGTCCGCCATCTTCTCGGCGGGTGCAAGCAACACGCGCTCGCCGAACGTCCTGCGGGTGGCCGCGCGCAGAATGTCCACCACCTTGCGCGAGCCGTCCACGTCCTCGTCCGCCATGGCGATCGCGAAGGCGTACTTGCTCAACGGCGTATCGAACTTGATCCACAGCCGTCCGGCACCGGTGCGCGCGTCCTGTACGAGCTTGATGCGCGGCACCTTCTCGCGGGACACGTACGCCGCCACGTCCGCGGGCAAACCGGCCACGAGCGCATCCCAGCGTTCGTCGGGCGTGCCCTTCCCCTCTCCGGCCGAAACGCCGGCCGAAACGTCAGGCGATGCCGCCGACTGCCCCGAAACCTGAGGAGCCGGGGCCGAAACGCCGGGAGCCTGTCCGCGCTGCGCCTCCGGCGCGTCCGAGGCGGGCATGGCAGGCGTCTGCCCCCATCCGGTCCCCGCACCCGCTGGCGTCTGAGCCGTGGCGACGGGGGCAAACCCGGTACCGGCGTTGCCCACGCCCGCCTGTTCGTGCCGTTCGGCAGGCCCCAAGGAATCGTGTCCCTCCTGCCGACGCAGCACCCCAGCAAAGCCAGTGTGCTGCTGATTGCGCGCGGCGCCGGCGAATCCACCGCGGGCTGCCGGCGCGGCTTCATGGCCGGCGACGGAATCGCCGGCTCCGGCCTCGGCGGAAGCTCCAGCAACGGCTGCCGCAGTCACGGGCCCTGCGAGCAGCCGTGCGGCTAGCAGCTCGAGGCGCATGCGCGGCGATGTCGCCCCGGACATCGATCCCAGCGCGGTGTTGATGGTTTCCGCCATGGCGGTCAGCCGCTGCAATCCCAGCGCCTGAGACTGCCGTTTGAGCTCGCCCATGTCCTCGGCGGCCGCATCGTCGCTGAGGACCGATTCCGCCTTGGCTCCCCCGAGCGTGAGCACGAGCAGGTCGCGCACGCGGGAGAGCAGGTCCTCCACGAACCGCCGCGGGTCGAATCCGCCGACCACCACTTTCTGCACCACGCCGTAGAGCGCTTCACCGTCATGGTCCGTCACCGCATCGATGGCCTCGCCGATGAGCGCGCCCGGCGTGAAGCCGAGCAACGCCACGGCGCTGTCTTGACTGATCACGCCGTCGACCGATCCGACCATCAGCTGATCCAGCACGGACAGCGTGTCTCGCACGGACCCGCCGCCGGCACGCATGGTGAGTCTGAGCACGCCCGGCTCCGGCTTGATGCCTTCCTTGGCGCAGATGCTTTCCAGGTACGGCCCCATCACCTCGGGCGGCACCAGCCGGAACGGGTAGTGGTGAGTGCGCGAGCGAATGGTGCCGATCACCTTGTCCGGTTCGGTGGTGGCGAAGATGAACATCACGTGGTCCGGCGGTTCCTCCACGGTTTTGAGCAGGGCGTTGAAGCCCTGCGGCGTGACCATGTGGGCCTCGTCGAGGATGAAGATCTTGTACCGGTCGCGCGCGGGCATGGCGGCCACGCGGTCACGCAGTTCGCGGGCGTCGTCCACGCCGTTATGGCTGGCCGCGTCGATCTCCACCACGTCGATCGATCCGGGCCCGCCGGTGGCAAGGTCACGGCAGCTTTCGCACTCGCCGCACGGATGCGAGGTGGGGCCCTTGGCGCAGTTGACGCACCGGGCCAGAATGCGCGCGGAGCTCGTCTTGCCGCAGCCGCGCGGACCGGAGAACAGGTAGGCGTGGGTGAGTTTCTTCTCGTCCAGGGCGCGCATGAGCGGCACGGTGACCTGATCCTGACCGATCACCCCTTCAAAGGTATCCGGCCTATACCGACGGTACAGTGCCAAAGCCATGGTTCCTCCCTGTTCGTTGCCGAAGCTCTACCCTACCGTTCTAACCTACCGTCACCCGGCTATAGGCGTCGCGCATCCGCCCCGGGAGCCCCGGGAGAGCCGATCGGAGCCGATCCGGGGCGACCGGACGGTCTCGGTCACGCAGCCGGTTCGCTCCCCACGAACGCGCCGGTTCGCTCGTCTCGGCCGTCCCGCCGGAGCATGCCGGCCACGTCGCGTGCCGTGCGCACGGATTCCCCTACAGCCACCGCAGGCGGCACCAGCACGCGCAGCGCCCGGTCGCAGGCCGTCACCTTCACCGGCAGGTAGCCGATGTACTCGCCGTCCGCCATGAACACGGGAGGCTCCTCCCCCTCGTTCGCCCTCGTGATCTCGACGCTGCGCACGCGCTTCCAGCCGAA
Source organism: Bifidobacterium sp. LH_389 (assembly GCF_056357235.1). Classification (NCBI taxonomy): domain Bacteria; kingdom Bacillati; phylum Actinomycetota; class Actinomycetes; order Bifidobacteriales; family Bifidobacteriaceae; genus Bifidobacterium; species Bifidobacterium sp. LH_389. Next base: position 324,860 of record NZ_JBKEVR010000003.1, on the reverse strand, counting down.
GCACCGGCAACTGAGCAGCCGGTCGCCGTATGCCTTGGAGATCGCCTCGGCGCATTCCGGCAGGTTCGGCACATGGTCCATCCAGATCAGGTCGAGCAGACCGTCCTCGAACAGCGAGTACGGGGAGACCTGGATGCCTCCGCCGATGTGCCGTGAGTTCGCCACCGTGAGCAGCGGGGATACGATGTCCCGCTCGTCCACGGTACCGTCCTCCAGCACGGCGCGCACATGGTAGCCGTAGCTGCGCATGTGGGTGAGCTCCACGAGTACCGCGGATAGGTAGCGCAGTGTGCCGTTGGGTAGCCGCGAATGGTTGGCGCGGTCGTTGATGCTGGCGTCCAGCCCGCAGGACAGCATGCCGGCGTAGTAGCGGTCGATTGGGGCGTCGGGCCGTTGCACGGCGTCGATCGGCGCTCCGGTACTCGGTTCCACGGCCCGTCCGCCGGGCAGCGACATCACGTGGCCCATGTCCACGTCGATGTGCGATCCGCGTACGATCGCCCCGACGATGCCTTCCACGGCCACGGTCACGCGGTCGATGGGCAGCTGCAGCCCCCGCGCGAAGTCATTGCCCGATCCGATGGCCACGATGCCGAGCGGCTTGCCGCTGTTGCCCACCGCGTTGGCGCCGAGAGCGATCATGCCGTCGCCGCCCACCACGACCAGATAGCCGTAGCGATCCGCTTCCGCCCTAGCGCGTGCCAGAGAATCGTCGAAGCTGGTGCCGGTCAGGTCGATGACGCTGAAGCCGTGACGTTCGCCCGCCGCCTGCAGCAGGCTGACCACCTGCGCATCGATTCTGGCGCCTCGCCCCTTGTCCGACGTGGGGTTGCCGATCACCGCCACGGTTGCGTACTGCTGCTGAGTCATACCGTTCAAGATAACCCAGCGGCCGCGGTGCGCGCCAGCCTCGCGCAGACGTTATTCGCAAAGCTCCGGTCCGGCGCGGGACTCGTAGGTCGTCTCGCGCATCACGGGCAGCCCGGTGTCCATGGCGGCGATCACCGTCACGTCGCCGTTGTCAAGCGCGCAGGAGACGAGCCGCACGTCGTGCTGCCGGGCCACGGCGTCGGCACGGGCACAAGGGTCGGTGGCACCTTCGCTATAGGCCATGGCGGCGGCGATCGCCATGGAGTCGGCTGCGGTGCCCGTCCGGGACCGGCACAGCATGAGCCGGCCGGCGACGGCGACCGTGCACAGCAGTACCGCCGCCAGCATGACCAGTGCGGCACCGACGACGGTCATCGAGCCTCGGTCGGCCCGGTTGCGCAGCATGTGCATGGTCGGTCTCCTTTCTGATGCATGGCACTGCATGACGGATACGTTCGGACGGCGGCATCAGTCCGGCACCGCCCGCTTGAATCCGATGGCATGCCCTTCCACGTGCGCCGGCAGCACGCCGAGCGGGCCGGGCAGCAGCGGGCAGCTGACACGTATCTCCCACCGGTCGGGCAGGTCGCGCACCGTCACGTCGGCGTCGCCGGCGATCGCGTGCGCAACGGATCCGTAGTCATCGGCGGTTTGCGTCACCGCGATCGACCGGGCGACGCTGCGGGCCGCCTCCTGACAGTCAAGGGAGACGGCGATGGCCCGGGTCAATGCCAGTAGCAGGAGCACCATGGCCATCACCGCCGGCAGCACAACCGCGAATTCGGCGGTAGCCGAACCGCGGTCGTAGCGATTGCGGATCATCAGCCCACGTTGAGCGCGGTCTGGATGATCTTGGTCAGCAGCGTCTTGACGGGCCCGGATTTGATGATGGCGAGCAGCACGCCGGCGAATGCGGTGGCCGCGACGAGCACCACGGCGTATTCGGCGGTGGCCGCGCCCTTCTCCGGTTCCGCGGTGACGGTTTTCAGGCGCGCGTCCAGCGTGCAGACGGCGCGCTGCAGACCGGCATGCGCGCGTTGCAGCGGGGTGGCGGGTTGCAGGGATTCGAGGGTGGTGGTGGGTGTCATGGTTGACGGGGACATGATCGTTCCTTTCTGGGCCTTGCCGGGAATGATTCCGATCGGATGACCGGATTCACCCGCCACCATGACTGATTCACCCGCTGAACTTAATGGTTTCGAGGTGATGTGGTCGAACGTGCCCCCCGGTCTCGGTTTCCGGGCGTGTCGCGGTCAGCCGCACCGCCGGCGGTCACCAGCCGACGTCCTGATACGCGTCGTTCTGGTGGCCGACCGCGATATTGCTCGCCACCTCGCAGGCGCGTGCTTCCGGAGCAAGCTCATCGTACGAGTACTCGCCGGTTCTCAGTTCCCGCGAATAATCGTCGGCGGCATAGGATTTCGGCACAATCTCGGCCCTGCGCAGACAGTCAGCCATCTGCATGTGCGGGTCCTGGTACAGGTTCGGATTGTCGACCTGCGAATTGTAGGCCATCGTAACGTACAGCACTTCCGCCGTATGGCATTGGATGGAAGCGGAGTAGAACGCACCGGCCTTCTCCGGACTTCCCCGCAACCCTCGTTGCGCATACAGACCATTGGCATAGCGATTGAGTTCCGGCTCCGGCTGGCCTTTGTCCGTCACGCACCGCTTGTAGTTTGCCCACGCCTTTTCGTAGTCCGACACGGCAATGCCGCCGGCCTGAACGGATCTTTCAAGAATGGCGATCTGACTGTCGGACGCATTGACGTCGTTTTTGGCATATTGCAGATTCATCGCAGTCCACTCCCGCTGCGAGGAAGCGAACTTTTCCGAAGGATTGCGGGTAATGATCCCCTGCTCCGACGCGGAGGGCGCAGAGGTCTGGCCGCCGGTTGCCCCGACGGACGAACCGCCGGCGCAACCCGCCAGAGCCAGCAGCAACACAGTAACCGCGCCGAACACGGCAATTCGTGATGGTTGCATGGTGCATCCTTCCGATACGGTCGACGAAATCGGGGTTCGCGCGATCCTCGTTGACGGCTGGTAATCCCGATGGCCCCATCGTAGGCATGCAGATCACGGCCGCCGGAACCGGCATGCACGCTCCGTTCAGAAATCCCCCATCCACCCCTTTCCCGTTACAGAATCTGCACAATGCCTGCCGTCGCGCAGACCACTGACTATGCTGGATGCTGAACACGGCAGAACAATCGGGGGAACAGGGATGCCATGGCAACGACTACTACCCGCACACCAATGCACGCAAGGAGGCGGCAGACCACCGCGAGATTCACCATGGGCATCGTCAATGCGGACGCCCTGTCCATGCGTTCCCTGCGCGAGATCATGCTCGATCTGGTTCCCGAGGCGCATATCCTGTGGACGGAACGCGACGGACGCGAGGCAGTGAAGCACTGCATCGCAGACCGCATCAAACCAGATCTGGTACTGATCGACCTGCTGCTCTACGGTTTGCAATGCAGCGACGCATGCCTGCTGATCCGCAGACGGTCGGCAAGCATCAAACTGCTGATCATGCAAACCTTCCCCATGGCAGACTCACGCAGCATGGCGGCGCGAGCCGGCGCACAGGGACTCATCGGCAAGGATGACGACGCCGCGATCGCAAACGCCCTGAAAACCGTGGCTGCCAGCGGCACCATGCCCGGCTTTCCTACTGCCGAGGAGGCGCATCGGCGAATCATGGAACGTCTGGGCACTGCGGGCAACCGCTTCACCGTCAGGGAAATGGAAATCATGGGGTTTATGGCGGACGGCGCCTCGAACGAGGCCGTCTGCGCTTCGCTCGGCATCGGTTCCGCCACATTGCGCCGGCATCTGCAGGATATTCGCATCAAACTGCATGCCCGAACCAACGTGCAGGCCGTGCTGACATGGCTTCAGGGAGGCTAGGCGCATCAGCCGAAATCAACCGAACAGCCCCACACCGAAGGAAGCGATGGCGGGCACCACGCCAAGGAGCAGGAACGACGGCAGAAAGCACAGGCCGGTGGGCACCAGCATGCGCACGCCGAGCTGAGCCGCGGCCTCCTCGATGCTCCTGCGGCCCTCGCGGTCCTGCTGCTCCACGGCGGCCTCGATGCGCGGCAATGGCGAACTGCCGTGCCGGTAGGCGGGCTCCAGCGTGTCCTCCAGCACCGCCATCAGTTCACCGAAGCGAGGATCCGCGCGAGCCACGGCCCATGCGCTGCGCCATCCCGTTGCGCGATGCAGCACCGCTGCCACGTGTTCCAGCAACGCACCGCAGTCCCCTCCCCACGCGCCGCCCACGGCTTCCAGCGCACGGGGAATCGACGCGCCCTGACGGATGGCCACGGCCAGCATCTCCAGCAGCAGCGCGGCGGACGGAAACTCGGCTCGCTCGATTCGCCCGGCAGTCCCGGCGCCGCCTCCGGCGCACACCAGCCGGTCGGGCCGTCGCATCCGCAGCCATACCGTACAGCCAGCGCATGCGGCGCTCGCCATGCCCGCCAACAATGCCGTCGTCATGTCGTTCCCCCGTCCTTCGTCTGAGGCATATCCATGTTCTCCAGCAATCGGCGCATCCAGCCCAGGCCTGCCGCGTACAAGGCCAGCCCGAGCGTCAGGCACAGCCACCCGGCCGGCGAGCCGAACAGCCACGGCACGGGATGCGCGCCCATGGCCTCACCCAGCAGCACGGTGAACACCGGCAGACCGGTAAGCAGCCGGACCGTCGCCTGAGGGCCGGCCTTCGCCTCCCTGCGGCGATCATCGGCAAGGCGCACCCTGCGATACGAGGTGCCCACGGCCTCCATGCAACGCGACGCCTCGCAGCCCAGCCGCTCGCTCAGCGCACATGCCGCAGTGAGCTGCCGACCCACCGTGCGCACGCATGCCTCGTCTTCGTGTTCGTCCGCACGGCGGGCCAGCGCCTCGACGGCCCGCGCCTCGCTCACCCGTGAGGTTGCGAAACGTCGACCGGCCTGCTCCTCGAAGGCCTGTACCATCGTGGCTCCGTTGCGCAGGGCGGCTACCATGGCGGCAATCGTCTGGGATATGCCGATGGCCGTGGCTTGCCTTCCGTCTCGATGCATCAGCGACGACAGGCGACGCCCGGCGCGATCGCGGCCGACCGGCCACAGCATGATCGCCAGCACCACGAACAGGGCAGTGAGCGCAGGCATGGCCGTTCACCTCGTCAACGGTACGGGCGGATCCGGCAGCCCGCTCGGAGCCGGCGGCACGCCCATCGCCCCGGGCACGCCCAGCCCCCAACGGTTGGCAAAACGGGACCATCCGCTCCGGTATTCGGGGGCACGCGCGCCGTCCCAGTACGCCAGCGCGCAGCCGCGCAACCCTCCGGAACTGCCCGCGGCCAGCGTGCCGATGCAGGCGATCCTGCGCCCCCGCCTGGTGCGTTCCGCATGGAGTACCACATCGAACGCGCCTTCCGCGAACAACGCCAGCGCGGCCGGTTCCATGCCGGCGAGCATGCCCAGCGCAGCCAGACGGGCCGGTACGCGGGCCACGCTGTCCGCATGGAGCGTGGCCATGCCGCCGTGGTGGCCGGAGTTGAACGCGCGCAGCAGGTCGGCGATCTCCTCGCCGCGGCACTCGCCCAGCACCACGCGGTCGGGCCGCATGCGCAGCGTGGCCTTGACGAGCTGCGGCAGACCGATCGCTCCCGCGCCCTCCACGTTAGCTTCGCGCGTGACGAGCGAGACGTGGTTGCGGTGCCCGAAGTCCCCGAGTTCGCGCACTTCCTCGACGGTGACAATGCGCTCGCTCTGCGCACATTCGGCCAGCAACGCCTTGAGCAGCGTGGTCTTGCCGGTGCCCGTGCCTCCGGTGATGAGCATGCTGGCCCGCACCGCCACCAGTCGCCGCAGGACCGTCAGCCAGGCCGGAGGCATCATGCCCTGCGCACACAACCGGTTCAGGTCCGCGCCGACGCGATCGGGAAAGCGGATGGAGATGGCGGCGCCCTGCGGCACCAGCGGGGCTATGACCGCATGCACGCGAATGCCGTCCGCGCTGGAGGCGTCCGCGATGGGACAGGCGTCATCCAGACGGCGGCCCAGCTGCGAGCATAGTTGGGCGGCGTATTCGCGCATCGTCCGGGGATCCTGCAACGGCAGGGCGATGGGTTGCTCAAGCATGCCGTCGCCGCGGTCCGCCCATACGGTGCCGTCGCAGGTGATGGCCACGTCGGTGACGCGTGGGTCGTCGGCGAGCGCGGAGAGCGGCCCGAAGTGCAGCCGGTCGCCCTCATGCCGTTCCATGGCCTATCACCGTCTCGACTTGACCGGCCAGAGCGTCGTAGACCCGCCTGTAGGCGCGCGGCACCTCGCGGATTCCGAGTCCTTCCAGCAGCTCGGCGGCCAACGTGGGTCTGGGTTCGATCTCGCCTGCGAGCGGGCAGCCGAGGTACGATTCGGCTTGTTCGGCATCCACGCCCGCCTTGCGCCGGGGCACGCCGCGTGGGTAGACGCCCAGCAGCCATTGTTCGCCCGACCGTTCGCCGCGCATCCGTTCCAGTCGTGCTCGAAGCGCGCGGGCGCGGGCCAATCCCGGTACCGAGAGCTCCACGACCATGAGCGTGGGAGCCCTGCGCAGCGCGGGGATGTTCTCCATGGGCGCACCGTCCCCGCAATCGACCACCACCGCACCATGCACCTGCGCCAGCGCGGTGACGGCGGCCTGCACGTTCCACCATTGGGCGGCCCCGTCGCGCCACGGGTCGGCACCGAGCACGCGTACGCCTTCCCACTGCGGCAGTTCTCGGCTCAGTGCCTCACCGTCAAGACGGCCCAGCGGCGCTTCGACGTCACTCATGCGCATGCCCGGCTCGCGTTCCAGTCCCAGCAGCACGTCCAATCCTCCGGAGGCGCAGTCGGCATCCACCAGCGAACAGGTGATGCCTCGTCCTGCCAACGTCAGGGCGAGCATGGCGGCGCAGACGCTCAGTCCGGCTCCCCCGCTGGCGCAGACGCATGCGATGGCGTTGCCGACGGACGGGGCATCGTTCTGCGGCACCGTGTGGCGGCTCGGACGCGAGGAGGGCGCAGGCCCTTCCATGTAGTATCTGGGCGGCGGCTTGGGCGTCGGATCGCCCGTCGCGGATTGCGGTTGCGCCGTCATGCGCGGCGGTGAGGTCAATGTCATGGTCATGGTCCGATCGAACGCCTTCGGGGCGGCGATGCGCAAGCCGGACGGCCTCCTGTGCACGAATGTACCCCCCCGATTCGGCATTGCGCGGCGTGTTGACGGGCACGTTCGCGCACAATCCCGCCCGGTGCACGAACGTGACGGGAGCCGGTGCGGCAGATGCTGTGCGAATGCACAGGAGACCTTCACGACACGCCGCTTACAGGCGTCCGTTCGCGGCGCGGAAGCGCAGAACGGCACATGACTGCACATGGCCACATAAGTCAAACGATGCACTCGCACGCAATGCACCACCGATACGCGCAGAAACCGCACAATCGCACAGCATTCGCACATTGCGCCGAGTCTTCCGCAGTCGACTTGCATCGCCCCGGGGAGGCGAATAATGTACCAACTACAAGGACAACTTCACAGCGCAGACCCACAAAGGTTATGGTCACGAGGACTGTTCCGTTGAGCGGGTATTGGATAGACTTACCGTTGCAACGAGGATGTTGTGCAGAGATTCTGCCCGTGAAAAGTGTTCTTGCAGGGAGGGCTTCCCTATCCGGAAGCCCTCCTTTTTTGTTCCGCGCGGTGCCCGCACGCACGCATGCAGCGCATATACGGCATACGGCGCATACCGCATGCAGCCGGAAGCCAGCACGTTTCGTCCATTCGGCCCAACCTGCACGCTCCAAAACGCAGCTTGGACCGATCATGCGAAAAAACGGCCGTTTTCGGGGCCGAAAATCGCTCGATCGGTCCAAGCTGCGAATTCAGGGGCACAGGTTGGACCGATCGTGCGAACGCGGGCGCGACCGCGCACACGGTCGCACGCTTCCTCGCGCGCACGCGTCCCCGGCCGCATACGCACGCAGCCTCCCGGCCGCACTCGCACAAACGTAGGTGAACTGCGGTTGAATTCTGCCGCCCGATTGCCGTGTCCCCCTCCTAAGCCTCTAAAGTAAGATGTATGGCCCAAATATTCGATGCACCCTCCAAGGCGATTCTGCGATCCCAGATCGCGGAGCATATCGCCGAGACCGACAAAACCGATAAGCGCGAGGCCCGAGCCGACGAACAGCCGTTGCCGGACAACCGCTTCTTCGACCGCGAGCTGAGCTGGCTGCTGTTCAACAAGCGCGTGCTGGAGCTCGCCGAGGACGAGACCCTGCCCACGCTGGAACGCGCGAGCTTCGCCGCGATCTTCGCCTCCAACCTCGATGAGTTCTTCATGGTCCGCGTGGCCGGGCTGAAGCGCCGCATCGACACCGGCATCGCCGTGCCGTCCGCGGCCGGCCTAAGCCCGCGTCAGGAGCTGCGCGCGATCAGCGAGCAGGCCCACCGCCTGCAGAACGAGCACGCCAACTACGTGATCAACCACATCCTGCCCGACCTCGCCAAGGAGAACGTCGTCCTCCTGAGCTGGGACAAGCTCACCGGCCCGGAGCAGGAGCGCCTGTCGCGCTACTACCGCCAGCAGGTCTTCCCGGTCCTCACCCCGCTCGCCGTGGACCCGGCCCACCCGTTCCCGTACATCTCCGGCAACTCGCTGAACCTCGCCGTGATCGTGGAGAACCCGTCGTCCGGCAAGTCCCACTTCGCCCGCGTCAAGATCCCCGGCAACCTCAACCGTCTGGTTCCGGTGGACGACCTGACCGACGAGGAGAGCCGCGAGGAACGCTATGGCTTCATCACCATGGAGAACCTCATCATCGCGCACCTCGAGTCGCTGTTCCCGGGCATGATCATCAAGGAGGCCCGCTCCTTCCGCGTCACCCGCAACGAGGACATCGACGTGGAGGAGGACGACGCCGAGAATCTGCTCAACGCCATGGAGAAGGAACTGCTGCGCCGCCGCTTCGGACCGCCGATCCGTCTGGAGATCTCGGACAACACGAGCCCGTTCCTCTCCCAGCTGCTCGCCGACCAGCTCGGTGTCACCACGGACGAGGTGTACCGCCTGCCCGCGCCGCTCGACTTCACCGTGCTCTTCGAGCTCGGCGGCATCGACCGTCCGGACCTCAAGTACCGCCCGTTCATCCCGACCACGAACCGTCAGATCGCCGAGGTCGAATCGAGCCGTGCGCAGGACATCTTCGCCGCCATCCGCGAGCGCGACATCCTGCTGCACCACCCCTACGACTCGTTCTCCACGTCCGTGCAGGCGTTCCTCGCCCAAGCCGCGGCCGATCCGAACGTGCTCGCCATCAAGCAGACCCTGTACCGCACGAGCTCCAACTCGCCGATCGTGGACGCACTCATCGACGCCGCCCACGCCGGCAAGCAGGTACTGGCCCTGGTGGAGATCAAGGCCCGCTTCGACGAGGACGCCAACATCGCGTGGGCCCGCAAGCTCGAACGCGCCGGCGTGCACGTGGTGTACGGCATCGTGGGTCTCAAGACCCACTGCAAGCTCATCGAGGTGGTGCGTCAGGAGGCCGACGGCCTGCGCCGCTACTGCCACGTGGGCACCGGCAACTACAACCCGAAGACCGCCCGCATCTACACCGATCTTGGCCTGCTCACCTGCGACCCGGTGGTCGGTCAGGATCTGACCCGCCTGTTCAACCAGCTGTCCGGCTACGCTCCCAAGTCGAGCTTCCACCGTCTGCTGGTGGCCCCGCGCACCATCCGTACCGGTCTGATCGCCCGCATCCGCCGCGAGGAGGAAGCCGCGAAGGCCGGCAAGGAGGCGTGGATCAAGATCAAGGTCAACTCCCTGGTGGACGAGAAGACGATCGACGCCCTGTACCGCGCCAGCCAGGCCGGCGTGAAGATCGACGTGGTGGAGCGCGGCATCTGCGCCCTCAAGCCCGGCGTTCCCGGCCTGTCCGAGAACATCCGCGTGCGTTCCATCCTCGGCCGCTTCCTGGAGCACTCCCGCATCTACGCGTTCTGCAACTCCAACGGCCCGCAGATCGGCGAAGGCCCGGTCTCCGGCCCCGAGGTGTGGATCGGCTCCGCCGACCTCATGCACCGCAACCTCGACCGTCGCGTCGAGGCGCTGGTCCGCGTCAGCGCTCCGGAGCAGGTGGACGAGCTCATCAAGTACGTGGACCTGCAGATGGCGGACACCACGAGCTCGTGGCACATGCAGCCGGACGGCACCTACGTGCGTCACTCCGTGGATGATGAAGGTCACCCGCTGGTTGACTCGCAGGAGTACCTGATCCGCAAGCACATGCGCGGTCCTCGCAACAGCCACTGAGCTGTAGACCACCGCCGAGAGCAAACGCTCGGCTCGCCAGCCGGGCGGCAATGCGCGCTTCACCGTGCGCAGCGAGTACAATCGGTGTTATCAGCCTAAGGCCGATACCTCTTCGTGAGGCATCGGCCTTTCGCGTACTTGCAGACAACATCAGCAAACAACGTTGTCTGAAGCACGGATACGTATCGGATGGAAGGGGGATTCGGCAATGGTCATGGTCGTGGAGGCTGCGGGGGGCATACTCTACCGGTGGCGCAACAATCATCCGCGCGACGATCCGTCCCAGGCACTGGACGCGATCGAAACCTGCGTGGTGCATCGTCCGCGCTACAACGACTGGACCTGGCCCAAGGGCAGGCTCAACCCGAACGAAACCGCCCGGCATGCCGCGGTGCGCGAGATCGGCGAGGAAACCGGTCTGAACGTCGCTCTGGGCACCTATCTGGGGGACATCGAATATCCGCTGCTCGACGAAGGCCGCGACACCAAGCGCGGCAAGGCCAAGGGCGTGGATACCAAGCACGTGCGCTACTGGATGGCCCGTCCGCTCGAAGAGGCGTCCAAGCAGCGGCTGCGCACCGCGTTCGGCCCCATTCAGCTGGCCGACCGCGAGGAGATCGACAACGTAGTGTGGCTGCCTGTGAACCGCGCCCGCCATGTGCTGTCCCATCCGCTCGACAGGGAAATCCTCGACCTGTTCACCGACCGCGTTCAGGAAGGCGCCACCGCCGCGCAGACCGTGCTGCTGGTACGCCATGCCAAGGCGGAGGCGCGCAAGACGTGGACCGGCACCGACGCGGAACGCCCGATCACCCCGCGCGGCGCGGCGGCAGCCTACGCATTGGGCCGCGAACTCGCCTGCTACGATCCCATGCGACTGGTCACCTCCCCGTGGCGGCGCTGCCGGGAGACGCTGAAGATCCTCTCCTGGCAGACCGGCATGCCGCTGGAAACCGCGGATCCGCTCACCGAGGATGCCTTCGCCGCGGACGCGGACGCCGCATGGGACTGCTTCCGTGAGCAGATCGTCACCACGCTCAACACGCAACGCAACACGGCGATCTGCATGCACCGTCCGGTGATCGGCGGCATTTTCACCCATCTGCGTACAATGTGTGCCACGAAAGCCTTGGCCAAACGGCTCATCCCCTCGACGCCCTACATGCCCACCGGCACCGCGATCATGTTCAGCGTCGTCAACGGGCCGGACGGGCCGCTCATCATCGACATTCAGAAAGTGGCGCCGATTGTCTATTAGCTCCTCAGGTTCCGTACATTCCGCAGGCTCCAGCTTCGCCCCCGCACGCTTGGGCGCGTCTCGCCCGGCCCGGCCCGCGCAGCTCGATCCGGCGTTGGTCAATCAGATCGCCGGCGGCGTGGACCCGGAACGGCTCAGCGATCTTTCGCACGCCACGGCGGCTTCCCTGCTGGACCGCGTGCACCACACCGAGGACCCGGAAGTGGTACGCCGCGTGCTTACGCTCGTGGACGTGGAAGGCGTGGATCTGGTGGCGGAACTGTGGAGCCATGCCGAACCGGACTCTCTGCCCGGCATTCTGTGGCGCCTGTACATGCTGCGCACGTGGATGACGCGCGATCGTGAGTCGATCTCTCGTCTGTGGCGCGTGGGCGAGCCGGTCGCCACCACGGCCAGTGCCATCGCCGGCGTGGATCAGGCGCCGACCGAGGATGACATTGCCCGTACCGCCGACTCCATCCTGTCCGGCGCATTCATGGGTGATTTCGCGGTTGCTCTGGAGCGTGCAAGCGCATTCTGCGACGTGATGGTTGCCGGGCTCGTCACGGAGGCCAAGCGCCGCAACGACCATGCGTCGGTCACGACGGCGGGCGGCACGGCAGATTCGGCGCAGCATGCCGCGATAGCCCGCATGCTGCATCACGCCGCGTCCCTGCGCCAGACCGCCGCGGATTTCCGTCACGGAGCCGCACTGTGGCGTCGCGGCAAGCTGGAATAAGGGGACTGATGCCTCGATTGCGTGTCGCAAGCGGTCATGCAGTACAGTGAGAGGGCGCGTCGGGCCGTGCTTAAGCCCCGGGCTCCATTTTTTGCCGCTGCGAGCGGCCTTTGCGCCGACAGGCGCTTTCACGGTTCGGCGCGTTTTCCCAGCCATCGTGGCTTACTCTAGAAGTATGGAACTTCATGTACTGAATCATCCGCTGGTTGAGCACAAGCTCACTGTCCTGCGCGACAAGCGCACCCCCTCCAGCACCTTCCGCGAGCTCGTGTCCGAACTCGTGATGCTCGAGGCCTACGAAGCCACCCGCAACCTGTCCGTGGTGGCCAAGCCCATCGAAACGCCCGTCGCTCCCATGACCGGCAAGAAACTCGCCGAACCGCGCCCGATCATCGTACCGGTGCTGCGTGCCGGACTGGGTATGCTCGACGGCATGACCCGTCTCATCCCCACCGCCGAGGTTGGCTTCCTGGGTATGAAGCGCGACGAGGAACACCCCACCCAGCAGGTCACCTACGCCAACCGTCTGCCGGATGACCTGACCGGACGCCAGTGCTTCCTCATCGATCCAATGCTCGCCACAGGTGGCACGCTGGTCGCCGCCACGCACTATCTGGCCGAGCGCGGCGCCAAGGACGTCACGGCCATCAACATCATCGCCGCTCCGGAAGGCATCAAGTTCGTGGAGGAGCACATCGACCCGTCCATCGACTTCAAGGTCGTGGTGTGCGCCGTCGATGAACGTCTCAACGACAAGTGCTACATTGTGCCGGGATTGGGCGACGCCGGCGACCGTCTCTACGGCGTCGTCGATTGATGGAGCGTTGGCTGCACTGAGCCTCAGATATGAAAACGGACACGAGCGTCTCGGTTCGTGTCCGTTTTCATATCTGCCCATATAATTTACGCCACGGAGCGAGCCCAGATGGCGGAAAAAATATGGCACGATATAATTTCCGCCATCTGGCACTGCCTAGTGGCGTATATTGTACGGATCCGTATAAAAACGTACGCGAGCACTCGGATCCGAGCACGGCTTTCGGACGATAGGACGATAGGACGATAGCCCTTCGGACCGATGTTGCGTGGCCGATTGCGGACCTGTAGATAGCGTTGGGCCCTCTCCGACGGTGATTGCCGGAGAGGGCCCAAGGTTACCTGCTAGAGTTCCGCGCTACCGCGGAGCATCTCAGTGCTGGTTGTTGAGACGGTGGTACATCTCGGACAGCTGCAGTTCCTTCTCGAACTGGGCGGCGTTAGTGTTCTCGTCGATGGTGGCGAGCTCGACGCCGGCGATGCGGGCGAAGTCCTCCCAAGCCTCACGGCCGACGGAGGTGGTCATGCAGGTGTGGTGAGAGCCGCCGGCGGTGATCCAGCACTTCACGGCGGTCTTCAGGGACGGACGCGGCTTCCAGACGGCGCGGGCGCAAGGCAGAACCTTGAGGGAGCCCTGCGGCTCGACGACGTCCACGACGTCCATGAGCAGACGGAAGCGCTCGCGCTCGTCGGCCATGGAGACGACGACGGCGCCTTCCTTCGGCTTGCCGGAGAAGACCAGACGGACCGGGTCGGCCTTGCCGCCGATGCCCAGCGGGTGGATCTCCAGCTTCGGCTTGCCGATGGTGCCGATGGACGGGGAGACCTCGAGCATGTGGGAGCCCATGTCGAGCTCGTTGCCCTCGGTGAAGTTGTAGGAGTAGTCCTCCATCAGGGAGGCGCCACCCTCGAGGCCGTAGCCCATGACGGCGCCGATGCGGACCAGCACGGAGGTCTTCCAGTCGCCTTCGGCGGAGAAGCCGTAGCCGTACTCGGAGGGCAGACGCTGAGCGCCGACGCCCGGCAGCTGCGGCAGGGTGCCGAGGTCCTCGAAGTTGTCGACGGCGGCGGTGCAGCCGTTGGCCTTCATCATGTTGACCATCGCGGCCTCTTCCTTGGCGGCGATGAACAGGGAGTCGTACTTGGAGTCAAGCAGCGCCGGGTCGACGTCATACTTGGCCTTGTAGTCCTCGATGAGGGCCTTGACCTGATCGTCCTTGACGGCCTCGTACGCGGCGACGAGCTCGTTGACGGACCAGGTGTTGATGGAGGCGCCGAACACGCGCTCGGCCTCGGTCTTGTCGCCCTCGGTGACGGCGACGTTACGCATGTTGTCGCCCCAGCGCATGACCTTCATGTTGTTGGAGGCATCCCAGCCGGCGCAGGCGCGGGCCCAGGTGCCGATCTGCGCGGCGACGTCCGGATCGGTGTAGTGGCCGACGACGATCTTGCGCGGAATGCCGAGGCGGGAGACGATGTAACCGAACTCACGGTCGCCGTGGGCGGCCTGGTTCAGGTTCATGAAGTCCATGTCGATGGTCTCCCACGGGATCTCCTTGTGGTGCTGGGTGGCCAGCTGCATGAGCGGCTTGGTGAGCACTTCGAGGCCGCGGATCCACATCTTCGCCGGGGAGAAGGTGTGGCACCAGGCGATGACGCCGATGACGTTCGGGTTGGCGGAGGCTTCGACCATGAAGGCCTTGACGCCGTCGGAGGACTTCAGCGTCGGCTTGAGCACGATCTTCGCCGGGATCTTGCCGGTGTTGTTGAGGTAGTCCACCATCTCGGCGGCGTTGGCGGCCACCTGACGAAGCGCTTCCTCACCGTAGAGGTCCTGCGAACCGACGCCGAACCAGATTTCCTTGCCCTCGAAGGGGTTCTCGATTGCCATGATTGGCTCCTTTGACTTCATTGTGTTGTGTTCAGTTATGAATTCGGACTAAGTGCGTTCTCAGTGCGCAGCACTGACTTAGCGGGTGCAGATGCAAGGCGCACCGAGGGAAGGCGTGCGATGGCACGTCGACCGAGGAGCAACGCCGCAGCTGCGCCCGATAAATCAGTGCTGGCCGTAGACGTTCTGGTAGCGGTCGTTCAGCTTATCGATATCCGCCTGCGGGATCTCGATGATGTTGCCGAGCTGACGGGCGGCCCACATGGTGTGGGCGACTTCCTCGGTCATGGCGGCGGCCTTGACGGCGGCTTCAGCATCCTTGCCGATGGTGAAGGGGCCGTGGTTCTGCATCAGCACCGCCGGGGACTTCGGGTACTTCTTGAGGGTCTCCACGACGCCTTTGCCGATGGCCTCGGAACCGATGAGACGGAACGGGCCGACCGGCACCAGGCCGCCGAACTCGTCGCCCATCATGGTCAGGCCGCAGGGGATGTTCTGGCCGGTGGCCGCCCAGGCGGTCGCGTAGGTGGAGTGGGTGTGCACGACGCCATAGACATCCGGCATGTTGCGGTAGATGTAGGCGTGGGAGGCGGTGTCGGAGGACGGGGCCTCGGTACCATCGACCACATTGCCGTCGAGGTCGCACACGACCATGGAGCCCGGGGTCAGGTACTCGTAGCGCACACCGGAGGGCTTGATGACGAACAGGTCCGCGGTGCGCAGACGCTGGGACACGTTGCCGGCCGTCCAGACGACCAGGTTCCACTTGATGAGCTGCTCGTGCAGGGTGGCGACAACCTCGCGCACCTGCTTGACTTCGGCCCGGACTTCGGGACCGTAATCAGCCAACGTTGCCATGTTTGGCTACCTTTCTTGCATTGTTTGTTGACGGTATGGAAACAATCACTTGCTCTGCAGATCGATGTTGCGCACGGCGCTCTTCTCGATCGCAAGGCCTGCCTGGAAGCGTGCGAAGAAGTCCTCGAAGCCCTGAACGTCCTCGGGATCGGGCGTCTCGGTGGTGGACTGGGCATCCTTGAAGACGCGCTCGTCGAGGTAGTCGGCCAGCGGCCACGGGGTGTGCCACAGGTAGTCGGCCAGCACGGCCATGCCCCAGGCGCCACCCTCGGCGGCGGTGGACATGACCTTGATCGGGGTGTCGAACGCGGCGGCGAGAATCTTCTGCGCCACCTTCGGGGTGGTGAAGATGCCGCCGTGGCCCACGAGGGAGTCGATCTTGACTTCCTCATCCTTGGTCATCACGTCCATGCCGATCTTGACCGGGCTGAAGGCGCTGAACAGCTGGGCGCGCATGAAGTTCGCGAGGTTCATGTGGGCCTCGGGGCTGCGGGCGAACAGCGGGCGGCCCTCTTCGAGGCCGGCCAGGAATTCGCCGGAGCGGAACGGGTAGTTGAGCAGGCCACCGCAGTTGGCATCCGCTTCATCGCTGATGGCGGCGCGGAACAGCGTGCCGTACAGGGCACCGGTCGAGATGGGCTGGTCGATGGCCTTGGCGAAGTCGCCGAACAGGCTGACCCACGCGTTGAGGTCGGAGGTGAAGTTGTTGGCGTGGCTCATGCCCGCGAGGTCGCCGGCCGGGGTGGTGACGAGGTCGACTTCCGGGTGCAGGCGGGCGAGCTTCTTCTCGAGCACGACCATGGCGAAGATGGAGGTGCCGGCGGAGACGTTGCCGGTGCGCACGCGCACGGAGTTGGTGGCGACCATGCCGGTGCCGGCATCGCCTTCCGGCGGAGCCAGCACGATGCCGGGCTTGAGGTAGCCGTCCACGTCGAGGAGCTTGGCGCCTTCCTCGGTGAGCTCGCCGGCGGGGGTGCCCGCAACGAGCGGCGTGGGCAGCAGGTCCTCGATCTTCCACGGCTGGGCTTCGATCTCGGGCAGCGCGTTGAACTTCTTGAGGAACTCGGTCTCGTAAGTCTTGGTGACGGGGTCGATCGGGAACATGCCGGAGGCGTCGCCGATGCCGTCGACCTTCTTGCCGGTGAGCTTCCAATGGACGTAGCCGGCGAGCGTGGTGATGAAGTCGACCTTGGAGACGTGCTCTTCCTTGTTGAGCACGGCCTGGTAGAGGTGGGCGACGGACCAACGCTCGGGGATGTTGTACTGGAACAGGTCGGAGAGCTTGAGGTGGGCCTGATGCGTGTTGGTGTTCTGCCAGGTGCGGAACGGGACGAGCAGGTTGCCGTCCTTGTCGAAGGCAAGGTAGCCGTGCATCATGGCGGAGAAGCCGATGTGGCCGATGCGGGTCAGGCGCTCGCCGTAGGCGTTGTAGACGTCGTTGGCCATGGCCGCGTAGGCGACCTGCAGGCCGTGCCACACCTCGTCGAGGTCGTAGCTCCACAGGCCGTCCACCAGATGGCTGGCCCACTGGTAGTCGCCGGAGGCGATGGTGCGGTACTGATCATCGATGAGGACCGCCTTGATGCGGGTGGATCCGAATTCGATGCCGAGGGAGGTACGGCCGCCGCGAATCTTCTCGGCGAACTCCTGCGGCGAAACAGGCTCTTTTTCAGCCATCTTTGCTCAGCTCCTTAACGCTGTTCACAAGGACTCAAAACTGTGTGCGTTCACAAAACGACCGACGCAGGAAACGGGAGCCGTTTCCCATCGCGCAGATGGACGCCATTGTATTTCTGTGAGCGCTCACAATTCCTGATCTACAGGATACCGCATCGCACTCACCGTCGCCACGGCGAGTCTTAAGAATTCACCGTGCGGACATGTTTGCTGGTGGATATGGCAAGGGCGCGCCAACGCCGGAACATCAGCGTCGGTGCGCCCTTGGAGACTATCGGCCGATTGGCCGGCCGATCACTTGGACCAGAAGCTCTGGATCTCCTCCAGGGTCTTGCCCTTGGTCTCCGGGACGAGGAACTTCACGCCCAGGAACGCGATGAGATCCATCACGGCCCAGAAGATGAAGGTGCCGCCGCCCCAGCTGGAGAACATCACCGGGGTGAACTGGGCCACCAGGAAGTTGGCGCCCCACAGGAACACGGTGCACAGACCGGCGGCGCGGCCGCGCAGGTAGGTCGGGAACAGCTCGGAGATCATGACCCACGTGACCGGGCCCATGGAGAACGCGAAGGACGCGATCACGAGGCAGGCGAAGATCAGCGTGAGGACGCCGGGCCAGTTCAGCAGCATGGACAGGCCCATGAGCGCGTAGAACACGCACATGCCGAGGGAGCCGGCGAGCATCAGCGGCTTGCGGCCGAGCTTGTCGATGAAGTACATGCCCACGAAGGTGAACACGAGCTCGACGAGACCGATCAGCGTGGAGCACAGGAACGCGGCGGTGTCACCCTGGAAGATGGGCTTGAAGATGGTCGGCGCGTAGTAGGAGATGGCGTTCTGACCGACGGCCTGGTTGAAGATGGCCAGGAAGATGCCCACGAGCATGGCGTGCGCCAGCGGAGCGTGGAACAGGTCGGAGAGCTTGCCCTTGGCGTTCTCGGCGATGGAGGCCTCGATCTCGGCGGCCTCCTGCTTGGCGGAGGCGGTGCCGCCGATGCGCTCGAGGACGGCGAAGCCCTTCTCCTTGTTGCCGGACTGCAGCAGGAAGCGCGGGGACTCGGGGGACAGCGCGAGGGCGATGAAGAGAATCAGGGCCGGGATGGCGCCGATGCCCAGCATCCAGCGCCAGGCCATGTCCGCGAAGTCGGACTGGATGCCGCCCATGCCGGCGATCCAGAAGTTGATGAGGTTGGTCAGGAAGATGCCGAGGATGGTCAGCAGCTGGTACATGGAGGACAGGGTGCCGCGGTACTTGGCCGGAGCGCACTCGGTGATGTAGGTGATGGCCAGCGAGGAGGCGAGACCGATGCCCAGACCGCCCAGAATGCGGGCGATGATCATGGAGGTCGGGTCGTTGACCATGGCGGACCACAGGGCGGCCACGAAGAAGGCCGCGGCACCGATCAGCAGCACCGGGCGACGGCCGATGCGGTCGGAGATGAAGCCGGAGACGCCGACGCCGATGACGCCGCCGATCATGATGGAGGAGATGATGAGGCCTTCCATAGCGGCGGAAAGCTTCCACAGCGCGGACAGGTACACAATGGCACCCGAGATGCTGACGGTATCGTAGCCGTACAGCAGACCGGCCAGACCGGCGCTCACCGCCAGAATGACCACGTACTTCATGGAGCCCTGCTTTTCCGCAGCGCCCGCCTGAGCAGTCTGAGACATTGTTCTTCCTTGATTTATGTTTCACCCTTTGCGGCGGATCCCCCGTAACCTGCCATGTCCCGGCAAACCCGTCAGCAAATCGATCATAAGCAATCACAATCGCTCACTCTCGATTACCAACAGGAATGTTAGCGCTCACGTTTCCCTGTGTCAACTTCATGTAAATCCCTTATTTTTCAAGGTTTTCTTGGCGTGTCGCCGCCTTCGTAAGCGCTCTCAATCCAAATTTGACCCTAAATTGTGTTGCAGTTCACTTTTCCGGCATTTTTTATACATTTATCGGCTATGTAGACAATTATGATCATTTGTGCGCAGCGGAGGCTCGGGCCGGAGCGAACGGCCGTACGGGCACGCATACGGACAGAGCCGCGGACACGCACCGGTCCGCAACGTCCGGCGCATGCCTTATATTGGTCGATTGCTGTGCCGAGCCGCGGGTGGCCGCATGATCCCACGGTTCAACAGGTCCAGCCGGGCGGGACGACACCACGTCGTCTCCAGCCTCCCGGCGGATTGGCAGGCCTCCCCGAGGCAGACCGAGGGGAATCCAACTTCGGCCGCCCGGCGTCCAACCGCCCGCCCGGCCACCGATCAGCGCTGACATGCGGCAGTGCGGAGGAACAATCATGGCTAACTACATTGAAGCCTTCGAGGCCAAGCACCTCAAGCCGGCCGAGGAGATCCCGGCCTTCCGCCCCGGCGACACCGTCGAGGTCAACGTGAAGATCAAGGAAGGCAACAACTCCCGTCTTCAGGCCTTCACCGGCGTGGTGATCGCCCGCAAGGGTGCCGGCCTGCACGAGACCTTCATCGTGCGCAAGATCAGCTTCGGCGTGGGCGTCGAGCGCCGCTTCCCGGTGCACTCCCCGTCGATCGACTCCATCAAGGTCGTGCGTCTGGGCCGCGTCCGCCGCGCCAAGCTGTACTACCTGCGCAAGCTGCGCGGCAAGGCCGCTCGCATCGTCGAGCGCCGCGACAACAAGGCTCAGGCCAACGCCTGATCCTTGCCCGCAAGGCTCGCTTGCTGAAGCGGTCCGGTTGCCCTCTACGGCGGCCGGGCCGCTTTCGTATCTCCGTCCCATCCCCGGGCCGCACGTGCCATCTCCCCGTCCGCCGTCCCCGCCGCCCGGTCCGCCGCGCGTATGATGGAACGCGAACCAAGGAGGGGACATGCAATCCGATCAGATCCCGCAACCCGGTATGCCGTCCGGCGCACAGGCTGCCGCGGCCGCCGAACGAGACACGCATACGTTCGCCGTCGCGGACCACGGCGTGGACCCCTCCCCCATGCCCCATCGCCGGCATGCCAAGCCGGCCGGTACACGGAATCCGGGCAATGACGACCCGGACCGCTTCGGTTTCAAGGATTTCATCGTCTGGTGTGGCATTCCCGTCGTCGTGGTGCTGCTCCTGCGCCTGCTCGTCTTTCCCCTGTACTGGATCCCGTCCTCGTCGATGATGAACACCATCCTCAAGAACGACCGCGTGGTCACGTTAAGCACGCACATCGTGCCCGCCTCGAAGCTGCAGCGCGGCGACGTGATCGTCTTCAGGGACCCGGCCAACTGGCTTGGTGAGGAGGAGGGCGGCCACAACGGCTACCTCATCAAACGGCTCATCGGCCTGCCGGGCGACGTGGTGGCCTGCGCCGGTCCGGGCGAGCCGCTGACGATCAACGGCGTGGCGATCGACGAGACCGCCTACGTGCGCCCCGGCTCCGACCCGAGCCAGTTCGCGTTCAGGGTCACCGTGACCGCCGGCAACGTATTCGTGCTGGGAGACAACCGCGGCGCGTCCGCCGATTCCCGATTCCACCCGGACGACGGCAACAACGGTCTGGTTCCCATGGCGAACATCTCCGGCCGGGCATGGTTCACATTCTGGCCGCTGAACCGCATCGGGCTCATTGCCTCGCATCACGAGGCCTTCGCCGCCGTACCAAGCGCTACGCAGTCCTCCGCATCCGCCGCCGCGGAACCGTCCAACGGGGACGCAGCCTGATGGCAGGGCGCGCCCCGAAGGCCGTTCCGGTCCCCACGCTAGACATGGAACGCGAGCTGGCCGCACAGGGCTACGGCGTGATCGTGGGGTTCGACGAGGTGGGACGCGGCGCGCTGGCTGGCCCCGCCATGGTGGGCGCGGCGGCGATCCGTTCCGCCGATCTGCTGGCCGGCCGGGTGGACGTGCCGACGGGGGTGGCCGACTCCAAGCTGCTCACCGAGCGACGGCGCGAGGCGATCTTCGACGAACTCACCGATTGGTGTGCGGCGTACGCGGTCGGATCGGCCTCGAACACGGAGATCGACGAATGGGGCATCGGCTATGCGCTCGGCGTGGCCGCGCTGCGGGCCCTCGACGAGGCGGAACGCGCGCTCGGGCTCGGCGATGCTGCGGGCGGCCGGACGGACGGCGGCACGACCGGCATGCGCGTCGGCGCGATCCTGGACGGGCCGTTCGACTACATCTCCAAGGCAGTGCACACGTTCGACGCACCCGCAGTCCCCGTCTCCCCGCACGTCCTCACACGCGTGAAGGGCGACATGCACTGCGCCACCGTGGCCACCGCCGCCGTGATCGCCAAGGTGACGCGCGATCGGCTCATGCAGCGCATCGCCGCCGATCACCCCGAATGGGAACCTTACGGCTGGGCCTCCAACAAGGGCTACGGTTCGGCCGCGCACCGGGCCGCGATCGCCGAACTCGGTCCCACGCCCCTGCACCGGGTGAGCTGGCATCTGAACTGACCCGTCCGGGCCAACCCCACCGAGCTCTGGGATACGCATATAATAGTGAATATCATCGTGAATTTATGAATGAATCGGAGATCCCATGACAACGACCATCCAACTGCCGCAGGTCAATCAGACCGCGTCGATCAGCGACTTCAGCAGAGGCAAGGCATCGGCCACGTTCGAGCTCGCGCATAAAGCACCGGTATTCGTGCTGAACCACAACAAGCCCACCGCCGTCATCATCGGCATCGACGAGTACAACGCCCTGCGCGAGCATCTCGAAGATCTGGAGGACGAACGTCTGGCCATGGACCGCCTCGACGGCTGGGACGGCACGACGACGGTCCGCGAGGAGGACATGCTCCAAGAGGCGGGTCTCACCCAGGATGACATCGACGCCGCCCCCGAGGCGGAGCTCGCATGAGTGACTGGACCCGCCGATGGCTTCCCGAAGCCGCCAAGGAATTCTCGAAATTCGACAAATCCACGCAGGCGCAGATCCTCAAGGGACTCATCAAAGTCTCCTCCAATCCCCTGCCTGACACCGAAGGCGGCTACGGCAAGCCCCTGCGCAACGGCAACCGCGCCAAGCTCGCCGGACTGTGCAAGGTCAAGTTCCGGAATCTGGGGATACGGGTCGTCTACAAACTCATCCGAACCGATGCCGAGATGCTGATCATCGTGGTCGGCATCCGCAGCGACGACGAGGTCTACAGATTCGCCGACGAGCGCAGGCGCAGACACGGCATCTGACCTGATCGCGCCACGGCAAACGGCGGCAATGAAATCGATTTCCGTGAGGAAATGACGTCGACTCGCCGTGAACGCTCACATCAATCGTTTATCTTTGTGTATGCTCGAAAGAAAACAAGGGCAATTGCACAGACGTGGGAAGAAGCGGTACACACATGAATGGCAACAAGCGTCCTTCGATGTTTGAAGTGGCACGACTGGCCGGGGTGTCCCACCAGACCGTCTCCCGCGTCATCAACCACTCGCCGGACGTCTCCGATGCCACGCGCGCCAAGGTGGAACAGGCCATCGCGCAGCTCGGCTACCGCCGCTCCAATTCCGCGCGCGCCCTCGCCTCGAACCGTTCGCGCACCGTCGGACTCATCGCCTGCTCCATCGACTTCTACGGGCCCATCAGTACGCTGGCGTCCATCGAGCTGGGCGTGCGCCACCACGACATGTTCCTGTCCGTGGTGATCGTGCCGCAGCAGGAGTTTGAGCGCAAGGGCTTCGATTCAGCCGGCCGCAGCTTCAGCGAGCAGGACGTGGACGCCTTGGTCTTCATCGCCCCCACCGATGCCACGCTGCTGGCCGCACTGCGCATGGACACCGTTGTGCCGCGCATCATCATCACGTCCACGCATGGCGCGGTGACCGTGGACGAGGCTGTGGCCCTGAGCGGCACGAAGGGACCGGTGTCGTTCATCGGCATCGACCAGTGGACCGCCATGCACGACATTGCGGACATGCTCCACGGGTTCGGCCATCGGGACACCATGTACCTGACCGGCCCGTCCAACTGGCGCGACGCCTCCTCACGCCGACTCGCATGGGAGCACTACTGCGCCAAGCTCGGCATGGCCACGCGCATACTGGACGTGGACTCCTGGGATTCCGGCAAGGCGTACCTCGCCCTCAACGAAACGCTGGACGCCTGCCAGTCAGCGGGTGAACAGCCGCCCACCGCCATCGTGTGCGCCAACGACAATCAGGCCGTAGGCGCCATCCGCGCACTGCACGAGCATGGGCTGCGCATCCCCGAAGACGTGAGCGTGGTGGGGTTCGACGACATTCCCGGCGCGGACAACTTCTACCCGCCGCTGACCACCGTGCACCCGCACTTCGCGGAGGTGGGCATCAAGGCGACCGCCAGCATGCTCTCCATGCTCGGCGCCACCGAAGCGCCCCAGTTCGACCGGACCGCCCACGGCTCCGGTCTGGTGCTCGCCGATCTGACCGTGCGCGACTCGACCGGCCCCGCGCCGGCGCGGTAAGGGCAGACCCCGGCAATACGTTCGATTTGCGGAAGATGAGCGGCATGACTTCGACGAGCATCGCCATATTGGACAACGACATCACCAGCATGACGCTGATTGCGCGGATCCTGCAGGAAAAACTGCCCGATTGCCCGTTGCGCTGGCTGGAGACCAGCGGATACCGGGCGATTGACCGCTGCCTTTCCGCCCCAACGCAACCGGACATTCTGCTGTGCGATATGTCCCTGACGGACATTTCAGGGCCCAGAGTGTGCAAGACGATTAGGGCACAGGCAACACGGCCGCTGATTCTGGCCATCACCTCGTTCCCGCTGTCCCAGTATGCGTCGATCGCCGCGGCTTCGGGATGCCAGGGCATTCTGGAGAAGACCAGCATACCGGCGGAAATCGCGCAGGCCGTGGATGCGCTCACGCACGACCGGACCTACTGCAACGAAGCCAATGGGTTCGAGACGGCATTGGCCTCCCATAACCGGCTGAGATATTCCGGCGGCCAGAACAGTCAAAACGGCTATACCCTGACAGCCAAGGAAATGTTCATCATGGATAAGCTTCTGGAGGGATACACGCTCAAGGAGATATCCGAACAGCTGCGCGTCAAGGACGTGACTGTCAGAACCCACATCAGTCACATCAAGGACAAGCTGCAGGCCAAGAACCTCAGCCAGGCGTCGATTCGGTGGTTCAGGATGAGGGAGGAGCTCTAGGTTGCAACAGCGCATCGCAACTCCCCTCAGCGCGTCCATGATCGGAGCCGTGATCCCGATCGCCATGATGCTGATCGTGATGAACCAGTTGCTCTCGCCCATTACGATCGCGGCATGTCTGAACTCCGGCACGCTCGTTTTTCTGCTGCTCGGAGAATACCTCCGACCCAAGCCGATCAGCATCGCCATACTGTGCTATTCCGTCATATCCACCATCATCTTCGCGTCGGCCATCAACATGTCGATCGTGGCCGCATGCATTGCGATCGGCACGCTCATACAGACCGGCGACGGCACGGTCGGACGCTATGCGTTCATAGCCGAATTGGTGTTCGTCAACATCTTCTATATCTACAACAACACCGCCTCGGTCAATCGCATATTGTTCTTCAACATTCTGTACACGTGCATGCTTACCGTGACCTATGCGGTCAGCGTATCCATGCAATGGAAGGATCGGGCCGCGCAATATGACGGCATGCGCCATGAGCTGGCCATCAAGGCGATGCATGAGCGGCATCAGCGCGAGCAGCACGCCATAGCGACGAAACTGCACGACGCGACGACCGGTGATCTGACATATATCATCCTGCTGACCCAGCGGCACCGCGAACAATGCGACAATCCGACCGACAGGGATGCCTATGCGGCAATCGAACGACGGGCGGAGGAGGCGCTGCGCAACATCCATGAGGTCATCAACGTCTTGAATGATGCGGATCCGTCCCTGAACCGGACTCGGACACTCAACGAAAGCCACGCGGACCTCATGGACTCGGTCACGCGCTACTGCCGGCGCAGGGACGAGGAACTGGCAGCAGTCGGATTCCGCGGGACGACGGCCATACAGGGAGCCGCGCCCCGACTGCGCCAACCAGACGACGATCTGGCCCATGACCTGGAAACCATACTCAACGAGATATATGCCAACATCATGAGGCATTGCGAAACCGCTAGGCTCGACTATCTGGTCACCGTCCATTTCGACGATTCGGCGGTACGGATCACGGAAATCAACGAGCGGAGCGACGCGACGGTAGGCGGCAAATCCGGGACGGGGCTGAAGCATCTCTCGGAGATTGTGCAACGCCGCGTCGGCAGGGTCAACGTGATTGACGACGACCATAATTGGATCCTGCAGATCTCAATACCGTATGATGGCGGTGCCGGATCGACGAGCCTTGCCAAGCACGTGGACTAGCGAAGCGCCTCCCCGCTTATGATCGCATTGCGCCGCATCCTCCGCTCGACGAACAGCACCACACACAGCAATACGCCGATACCGAGCATGGTCAGTTCAATAGTTTGATAATCGTAGGGCCAGTACAAAATAGCAATGTCGGCGACCTCATGTGCAACGATGATGCCGATCAGGGATCCCGTGCATTTATAAATAACTACGACCGCGCAAATCCATATCACATGAGACAACGCCGGGATACCCTCATACAAGTGGTATGAGACTCGGAGTATTCCTTCAATGCAAACGACCCATGCCCACGGAACATTACAACGACGCAATATCACCACAATGAGGAAAAAGGCGATGATTTCCTCCATAATAGGACCAAGTGTCGTTTGTGCAACACCCAGCAACTGCGCCTCTTCGCCAATGGTCAGCATTTGTCCATCGCCGGACGTCACCCTCGGATCAATATGGAAATACATGAGTATGTGATACATGGCCTGAAACGCATATCCGCCCAGTATGAACATAAGGAGCGAAGATGAGAATGACATGCAATGAGACAGCAATCCAACCGGATTGCTCCCGTATTTTGGCTCAACGTAGTGCAACAACGCATACGCCAAGCACAGCGCGCCGGCGATTTGTCCTACGCTGATGAGAACGCTTTCCTCAATGTCTTTCACATTCCACGGCCCTATGGCATTGTAAATGCTGACCGGACCGGGATCGAACAGAAACCCGAATGGTACAATACCTCCGTAAATCCACCAGAAGTACGCCAGTCCCACAAGTACCATGAGAATCTTCAGCCACAGTCGGCCGTGCATTGGCTGAATGCCTGTGTTGTCTGCGCAGAGCAGACGCTTCACTTTCTTCAATGTCATCCCCCAAAGAGCTGATGTATAACCAGCACATAGCCCAACTATATATCATCTATAAAAATAGGACGCTTACGCGCCCTATCATACTCACTAATTCGCTAATAGCGCTTTAGCGGTCTTTTCGAAAACAACCCCTAGGAGTACATATAATATCAGGCAATCCCGGACCTGCACCAGAATCCCCACCACAGCCATCCGGACAAACTAGTACCGCATTATTCGTCCCCACAAGCGGGCTGCCAAGACTCATGATTACAAGTAAAGAAGCGATTGACTTAATCATTTGTTCCTCCTTCACTTGAATAAGTTAGTTCACGTCCTTCAATCACCATAATCGTCCATCAACGTTTGTTGATGGCCTGTGGCTCCCGTCCATATACGCAATTGGGGCCTGCCGTCGCTCAATGCAACGGCAGGCCCCAATGAAGCGGCGAAACTCAGAACTCGCGACTGCGGACGGCGCAAGCCGACCGCCAAACAACACCGCCGCGGAGCGAGAACCGCAAGTTCTGACCAAGCGGAGCGACTCAGAACTCGCGGTTCTCGCGATAGAACTTGATCAGCGCCTGGGTGGAGGCGTCCTGGGCGGCCAGGGCGTCGTCATCCTTGGAGATGGCCGGGGTGATCTGCTTGGCGAGCTGCTTGCCGAGCTCCACGCCCCACTGGTCGTAGGAGTCCAGACCCCACACGGTGCCCTCGACGAGGGTGATGTGCTCGTACAGGGCGATGAGCTCGCCGAGCGCGAACGGGGTCAGGGCCACGCCGAGGATGGACGTGGTCGGCTTGTTGCCGGCGAACACGCGGGCCGGCACGATGGCCTCCGGGGTGCCTTCGGCGCGGACCTCGTCGGCGGTCTTGCCGAACGCGAGGGCCTTGGTCTGGGCCAGGTAGTTGCCGAGGAACAGCTCGTGCACGTCCTGGTCGCCGTCCTTGACCGGGTTCGGGGTGTTCACGAACGCGATGAAGTCGGCCGGGATGAGCTGGGTGCCCTGGTGGATCAGCTGGTAGAAGGCGTGCTGGCCGTTGGTGCCGGGCTCGCCCCAGAAAATCTCGCCGGTCTGGGTGGTGACGGGGGTGCCGTCCCAGCGCACGGACTTGCCGTTGGACTCCATGGTCAGCTGCTGCAGGTAGGCCGGGAAGCGGTGCAGGTACTGGTCGTAGGGCAGCACGGCGTGCGCGGCGGTGTGGAAGAAGTTGCGGTACCACACGTTGAGCAGGCCCATGAGGGCGACCACGTTCTTCTCCACCGGGGTGTTGACGAAGTACTCGTCGATCTCGTGGAAGCCGTGCAGGAACTCCTCGAAGCGGGCCGGGCCGAACACCACGGCGAGGGAGGTGCCGACGGCGGAGTCGACGGAGTAGCGGCCGCCGACCCAGTTCCAGAAGCCGAACGCGTTGGACGGGTCGATGCCGAACGCCTCGACCTTGTCCAGGGCGGTGGAGACGGCCACGAAGTGCTTGCGGATCGCCTCGGCGTTCTTCTCATCGGAGCCGTCGATCGCGCCGGAGGCCTTGAGGCCCTCGAGCAGCCAGGTCTTCGCCTCGCGGGCGTTGGTGAGGGTCTCCAGGGTGGTGAAGGTCTTGGAGACGATGATGAACAGCGTGGTCTCCGGATCCAGGCCGCGGGTCTTCTCAGCCAGATCGTTCGGATCGATGTTGGAGATGTAGCGGGCGGAGATGCCGGCGTCCGCGTAGGGCTTGAGGGCTTCGTAGGCCATGTTGGGGCCGAGGTCGGAGCCGCCGATGCCGATGTTGACGACGGTCGTGATCTTCTTGCCGGTCACGCCCTTCCACTCGCCGGAGCGGACCTTCTCGGCGAAGGCGTAGATGCGCTCGAGGGTCTCGCGCACGTCCTTGACCACGTCCTGGCCGTCGACGATGAGCTTGCCCTCGTCCTCTTCCGGACGGCGCAGCGCGGTGTGCAGCACGGCGCGGTCCTCGGTGTTGTTGATGTGCACGCCGGAGACCATGGCCTTGACGCGCTCGTCCAGCTTGACGTCCTTGGCGAGGTCGGCGAAGAGCTTGAGGGTCTCGGGCTTGATGAGGTTCTTGGACAGGTCGAAGTGCAGGTCGCCCGCATCGAAGGAGAGCTGCTCAACGCGCTCCGGTTCCTCGGCGAACCACTTCTTGAGGCTGATGCCCTCGGCCTGGAGATCGTTGTAATGCTTCTGCAGCGCCGCCCAAGCCGGGGTCTGCGTTGCGTCGACAGGAGGATTGATGGCCATGTGATGGGTCCTTTCATCAAACGTTGAAAGCGCCACGGCACCGGCGGTAGTCCGGCGTCCGCACCGTTTCCTTCCGTACCACAATTTACTCACAAAAGGGGACAGAACCGCACAGTTTCAGTGACCGCACGGTGGCCGGACGGTAACCGTTCAATGGCCGTTCGGCAACGCCACGGTGGCCGCGCTGTGACTGTACGGTGAAGACCACGGGCGGCCGTTACAGCACCGAGGTGCGGCCGATCGCGCGCAGATGCGCCACCATGGCCTTGACCTCCTGACTGCGGGCGCGAGGGGCGATGAGCAGCGCATCCGGCGTGTCCACCACCACCATGTCGTCCACGCCCAGCAGAGCCACCGTGCGCCCCGACTCGGGCACCACCACATCCCCGGCGGAATCGACGCAGGCCACACGGTCCGCATCCCCCAGAATCTTGAGGTTCCTCTCGTTGGCGCTCGGCAGCAGCGCCGCCACGGAATTGAAGTCGCCAACATCGTCCCAGCCGAACCCGCCGGGCACCATCGCCACGCCGCCGTCCAGCGACAGCGGCTCGGCGATCGCATAGTCGAAGGCGATTTTCTCCAGCGACGACCAATAACGATCCATGGCGATGAGCCGCTCATCCGGGCCCGCATCCCAGGCGTCCGCGATGCGCCCGATCGCCGCGGCCATGTCCGGCTTGTAGGTGCGCAGGCGCTCGAGCAGCACGCCGGCGCGCATCACGAACATGCCGGCATTCCAGCGGTACTCCCCGGTGGACAGGTAGGCCAGCGCGGTGGCGGCATCCGGCTTCTCCACGAACCGGCGCACCAAGCGAGCGTCGGGCGCGTCCGGAACCTCGGCGGCAAGCGAGGCGCCCTGACGGATGTAGCCGAACGCGGTGGACGGGCGGGTGGCCGCAATGCCGATCGTGGTCACATACCCGGCACGGGCCGCGGCCACGGCCTGTCTCACCGATTCGGCGAAGGCGGCGTCGTCTCGGATCACATGGTCCGCAGCGAACGACCCGACCACGATGTCCGGCCCGTAACGACGGGCGAGCACGGCCGCGGCGAGCGCGATGGCCGCCGTGGAGTCGCGCGGCACCGGCTCGGCGAACAGGCTGCGCGCCCCCAACTCGGGCAGCTGCTCGCGCACGGCGGCCTCGTGCTGCGCGCCGGTGGAGACCGTCACATGGTCCGCGCCGGCTATGGCGGCGAGACGGTCGAAGGTGGACTGGATCATGGTGCGCCCGGAGCCGAGCAGGTCGTACAGGAACTTGGGACGCGCGGCGCGGCTCAGCGGCCACAGGCGCGTACCGGTGCCGCCGGCGGGGATGATCGCGTAGAAATCGCCGAAGCTCGTGGAACTCATACGATCATTGTTCCACGGACCGCGGGATTGCGCACTGCATTCCGGGCACATTCCGGGCACATTCCGGGTGCGCTTCGGGCGTGTTCCGGGGCGCCACGACGGCGATTCGACAAAACCTCCCGGGTACGGTATAGTCTTGTTCTTGTGCGCGGGAGACGTATGCTTCCCGATCGGCACGCCACTTTAGCTCAGTCGGTAGAGCGGCTCACTCGTAATGAGCAGGTCGACAGTTCGATTCTGTCAAGTGGCTCGAATGCCCTAGGTTCCGGTTCACCGGTTGGCCTAGGGTTTTGCATATGCGCGCATGGCGAAATTGGTAGACGCGCAGGATTTAGGTTCCTGTGACTTCGGTCTTGGGGGTTCGATTCCCCCTGCGCGCACTCTACTGTCCCTATCGTCCTTACCGTCGCATCGCGTTCTTCCATTCGGTCCAACCTATGGCCTGCGAATCGCAGCTTGGACCGATCATGCGAAAAAACAGCCGTTTTCGGGGCCAAAAATCGCGCGATCGGTCCAATCTGCGCAATAGGAGGCACAGGTTGGACCGATCGGGCGAACAAACGCTTACTTCAGCAGTGCTTCGATGGCGGGCACGAGCGCGCGCAGGGCCTTGCCGCGGTGCGAGACCGCGTTCTTCTCCTTCGGGGTCATCTCCGCGCTGGTCAGCGGCTCGCCGAAGTGGTCCGGCTCCTCGCTGGTGCGGCCGGGCTGGTCGTCCGGCACGAAGATCGGGTCGTAGCCGAAGCCATGCTCGCCGCGCGCCTTGCGGATCACCATACCCGGCATCTCGCCGATCTCCACGGTCTCACGGAACTCGCCGTCCTTGCCCTCGACCGGTACCACCAGCGCGGCGGCGCAGCGGAAGCGCCCGGTGCGCTTGGCGTCCGGAATGTCCTCGATTTGCGCGAGGAGCAGCGCGTTGTTGGCCAGATCGTGACCGTGCGCGCCGGCCCAGCGGGCGGACAGAATGCCGGGCGCATTGCCCATCACATCCACGATCAGCCCGGAATCATCCGCAATGGCGGGGCATCCGGTGCGGCGGGCCACATCACGGGCCTTGAGCAGCGCATTCTCCTGGAACGTGACGCCGGTTTCCTCGGGGTCGGGCAACTTCAGGCTTCCGGCGGACACGAGTTCGATCCGTGCGGCATCCTCGCCGAGCCCCTCCTCGAGGATGCGGCGAATCTCCACGAGCTTGCCTTCGTTGTGCGTGGCGACGATGAGCTTCATGATGCTTCCTTTCAGTCCGTGGCGAGTGCGGCCTGCTGGGCGGCCTGCAGCTCGCGGTTGCCCTTGGCGGCGAGGTCGAGCAGGGTGTTGAGTTCGTCGCGGTCGAACGGACGGTGCTCGGCGGTGCCCTGGATCTCGATGAACTTGCCGGAGCCGGTCATGGCCACGTTCATGTCGGTCATGGCTTTGCTGTCCTCCACGTACGGCAGGTCCAGCATGGGGGTGCCGTCGATCACGCCCACGGACACGGCGGAGACGCTGTCCTGCAGCACGCGCGCGGCGGAGCGGATGTGCTTGTGGCGTTCGGCCCAGTTCAGCGCGTCCACGAGCGCCACGTACGCGCCGGTGATCGAGGCGGTGCGGGTGCCGCCGTCGGCCTGGAGCACGTCGCAGTCGATCTGGATCTGATTCTCCCCCAGCGCCTTCATGTTGACCACGCCCCTGAGGCACCGGCCCACGAGGCGGCTGATCTCGTGCGTGCGGCCGCCCACCTTGCCTTTGACGGACTCGCGGTCGGTGCGCTCGGCGGTGGCGCGCGGCAGCATCGCGTATTCGGCGGTCACCCAGCCCAGACCGGAATCCTTGCGCCAGCGCGGCACGCCCGGCGTGAATGTGGCCGTGCACATCACGCGCGTGTTGCCGCAGCAGATGAGCACCGAGCCCTCCGGCACGTCCGTGAAGTGACGGGTGATGGAGACGGGACGCAGTTCGTCCACCTTGCGCCCGTCGGGGCGGACCACCGTGTTCATGCCGGCCAGCAGATCCTTGATTTCAGTCATACTCAACACTCCTTGATTCTCCGTCAGACCCTAGCACCCACAGGGCACACACGGGGCGTGCACCGCCTCACAAATTTGCTGTTTTGCGCATTCTGGAGGCTCGCGAGAGGGCCACAGATGCGCATGATCACAAATTTGCGAATGTGCGCGCGGGCAGGATGCGGTCGACGAGGAACAGGGCCAGACCGCCGAGCAGGAACGCCCCCAGATAGGTGACCGCGTTGACGCCGAGCTGCGGCCAGCCGATCGCCGCCACGTCCACGAATGAGTATGGGTACATGGAGCCGTTCGAAAGCGGCTGGTCCGGGAAGAACGCGGCACGGATGAGCACCATGGCCAGATAGGCCGGGAAGTACAGCAGCCAGGTGAGCGGGTAATGCCACTTGAAGCGACGGTGTTCGTCGAACAGCAGGAAGTCCGCCACGGCTGCGATCGGGGCGACCACGTGCACCAGCGTGGCGGTGGGCAGGCCGAAGAAGTACAGCGTGTCCGGCCCCATGACGGCCGGCGGCAGGATGAGCCACGCCACCAGTCCCGTGATGGCCATGTACAGGGTGACGCAGCCCTTGAGCCACGCAGGCGGCTGCATGCCGCGCACCAAGGTCGCCGCACCCGCCCACAGCATGACGAAGGCGAACACGATGTTCGACTGGTTCGTGAAATACACCCAGTCCCATGCCTTGGCGCCGGACCACGTATTATACGTGCCCATGACGGAGGCGGCCGCGGCAGCCAGACGGAGCAGTCCCGCAATGAGTCTCATCATGCCTCCACCCTACCGCCGTCGCCGCCGCGAGGGAATCCCCACGGAACACGCGGATGACTAAACACGCGGATGACTATAAGTCAATCCGGCCACAGGCGAGTAGGCTTTTGAGCAAATGCCAAGAAGGAGAATTTCCATGGGCGCATATACCGATTATTCGCCGGCGCTGATGACCGACATGTACGAATACACCATGCTCGACGCGTGCCTCAAGGACGGCACCGCGAACCGCAAGTGCGTGTTCGAGGTGTACACCCGCCACCTGCCGGAGGGCCGCCGCTACGGCGTGGTGGCCGGCACCGGGCGCATCCTGGACGCCTTGGAGCACTTCCGCCTGTCCGAGGAGGACCTGAAGTTCCTCTCCGACCGCAAGGTGGTGAGCCCGGAAACCGTCAAGTGGCTGGAGAACTTCCGCTTCACCGGATCCGTCAAGGGCTACCGCGAAGGCGAGATGTTCTTCCCGAACTCCCCCATCCTGCAGGTGGAAGGCACGTTCGGCGAGTGCACGCTGCTGGAGACGCTCATCCTGTCCATCCTCAACTACGATTCCGCCGTCGCCTCCGCCGCGAGCCGCATGGTCTCCGCCGCGAAGGACCGTCCCTGCATGGACATGGGCGGCCGCCGCACCAACGAGTGGGCCGCCGTGGCCGCCGCGCGCGCCGCCGTGGTGGGCGGGTTCAAGGGCACCGCCAACCTGCTCGCCGCTCAGATTTACGGGCTCAAGGCCATCGGCACCGCCGCGCACTGCTTCACGCTGGTGCACGACGACGAGCGTCAGGCGTTCCGTTCGCAGATCGCCGCACTGGGCGAGAACACCACCCTGCTCGTGGACACGTACAACATCGAGGAAGCCGTCAAGACCGCCGTGGAGGTGGCCGGCCCCAAGCTCGGCGGCGTGCGCATCGACTCCGGCGACCTCGCCTCCCTCGCCCAGCGCGTGCGCAACCAGCTCGACGCCCTGGGCGCCACGAACACCAAGATCACCGTCACCAACGACCTCGACGAATACGCGCTGGCCGCCCTGCAGACCGCGCCGGTCGACTCCTACGGCGTGGGCACCATGCTGGTGACCGGCTCCGGCGCCCCCACCTGCGCCATGGTGTACAAACTCACCGAGCGCGAAGGCGCGGACGGCGTGATGACCCCGGTGGCCAAGAAGAGCAAGAACAAGGCCACCGTTCCCGGCCGCAAGCTCGCCTTCCGCTCCTACGAATACAACCTGGCCGACTGCGAGCACATCATCTCCGGCTCCGAGACGGCGCTGGCGGCGTACAAGCCGGATCCGGAATGGAAGGATCTGCTCGTGGACTACGTGGACCACGGGCAGATCGACCCGCAGTACCAGGGACACGACGCGATCGTGGCCGCGCACGAATACCGTGCCAAGGCGCTGGCCGAGCTGCCGATCACCGCGCAGTCGCTCATGAAGGGCGAGCCGGTGATTCCGACCGAAACTACGGTCCTGTAAGGACCTGCGTTCCGGCCGGAATCCGTCGCGGCCGCGGTGGCCGCTCCCCTCACCTACGGGCAACCCACAGGGTTGCCCGCCAACGGCTCGGTCGACCGAAACTACGGTCCTGTAAGGACATCCCTTGCCCAGATTGAGCAGATCCAGTGCGCCGAGCGCGATTTTGGCCCGCAGCGCACCGGATCCGCTCAATCCACGTGACGGCCGAACACGGGCAGCGTGGGGCGTGGGGCGTGCGTTCGCTGTGCACAAGCCGGCAACAGCGAGCGCATGCGCCGCGCATTCAGTACAGTGGGCAGTGAATTCGCTCAACCATCAAAGGAGAACAGCATGAGTGAAGCACAGCCCTGCGGATACTGCGACGAAGGCGAGGCCCTGGCCGCGTTCGGCATCAAGATCATGGACCTGCCGGCGAGCAAGCTGGTGCTCTTCAAGGAGCAGAGCCACCCGGGCCGCGTGATCGTGGCCTCGAAGTTCCACGTAGACGAGATCGTGGACCTCTCGAAGGAGGATCGCGAGGCGTTCCTGGAGGACGTGAACCGCGTGGCCGAGGCGACGCACGCCATCTTCCACCCGGACAAGATCAACTACGGCGCATACGGCGACACGGCACACCACCTGCATTTCCACCTCGTGCCCAAGTACCACGAGGACGAGTTCGAGTGGGGCACCACGTTCGCCATGAACCCCGACCGCACGTACCTCACCGATGAGGCGTACGACGAGATGATCGCCAAGTACAAGGCCGCACTGGCCTGAACCGGCCTAAGCACGGGCCCAGCGCACTCGATCCGCTCAATCCGCGCACTGCCAAACCGCAGATCGAGCTTATGCAATGCGCCGGGCCCGTTCTTTCGCGCTCACGCACTGGATTTGCTCAACCTGCCGCAGACGGACCGCAGATCGAGCGAATCCGATGCGGCGTGCGGGCCAACCCGGCACAGCGAACTCAGTGCAGCATTTCCTCGTAGATGCGCTTGCAATCGGGGCACACCGGGTACTGCGACGGGTCGTGCTTGGGCACCCACACCTTGCCGCACAGGGCCACCACGGGCCGGCCGGTCATGCGCGACTCGGCGATGCGCTCCTTGGACACGTAGTGGGCGAAGCGGTCGGCGTCGCCGCCATCGTCCTTCCTGGTCTCCTCCTCGGTTTCCGGGCGCTCGAGCACCGCGGTGCCGGTTCCCTGATCCGGCGAGGACAGCGGGCTGACCGGGTCCGTCAGTTCGTCGACGATGATGTCGTGCAGCATGTCCATGTCTTCCGCCTTTCCTGCAAATTTCCTGTACATCACTCTCCTTGCCCATCATAGTTACCTCGCGGGCCGTTCGCTCCCCGAACTTTCCGCGCCACGCGGTAGTCTGGTGTGCATGACAATCGCTGTATGCCCCGGCTCGTTCGACCCCGTCACCGCAGGTCACTTGGACGTGATCGAACGATGCGCGAAATTCTTTGACGAAGTGCACGTCGTGGTGGCCGTGAACGCCGCGAAGACGCCGATGTTCTCGGTCGAGACCCGCACCGACGTGATTCGTCGTGCGCTGGACAAGGATGGCTTCCCGAATGTGAAAGTGGCGTCCACGGACGGGCTCATCACCGAATACTGCCGGCGCGTGGGCGCGGAAGTGATCGTCAAGGGACTGCGCCAGAACGGCGACTACGAGGCCGAACTCGGAATGGCGCTGGTCAACCGCAAGCTGTCCGGCGTGGAGACGCTGTTCCTGCCGGCGAACCCGGTGCTCGAACACATCTCCAGCTCGATCGTCAAGGACGTGGCCCGTCACGGCGGCGACGTGACCGGCATGGTGCCCAGCTGCATCGTGCCCATGCTGGCGGAGGCCGTGCAGCGCGAGCAGAAGGAAAGGGGCCGGTGATGACCGACGACAATCTCACCCGGGAATTCTCCTCCGAAGACTTCAAGCCGCTCAAGGACGACGACACCGGCGAGGCGCACACCGTGGAGGTGCATTCCGCGTCCGTGGTCGTGCCG
Organism: Bifidobacterium sp. LH_389; assembly: GCF_056357235.1. Classification (NCBI taxonomy): domain Bacteria; kingdom Bacillati; phylum Actinomycetota; class Actinomycetes; order Bifidobacteriales; family Bifidobacteriaceae; genus Bifidobacterium; species Bifidobacterium sp. LH_389. The sequence goes on along the minus strand of NZ_JBKEVR010000003.1, from coordinate 288,425 downwards.
TCGGGGAACACAGCGCCGACCGCCGCGCCTAGCTCCGCGCCCGGTTCCATGCCCAAAGCCGATGCGGACGAGGACGAGGACGACGACACCGGTGAGTCGGTCATTGCCGCGTCCACGGACGCTCTGGCCATGACCCAGCCCTCGTCCGTGGACCCCGAGCCGGAACGTGAGCATGTGGAGGCCCCGCAGCCCGTGCGACCGGCGGTCGGCGAGCCGACGTACGCACAGTCCACGCAGTTCGCGCAACCGGTGCAGGCCGCACAGCCGGCGCAGCAGACGCAGCCCGAGCGCCGGGGACCCCGGCACGCCGTACAGATGCCGCAGATGCCGGACCTGCGCGAGACGAACGACGACCTTGATTCCGAGGCGGCCAAGTCGCGCAACGAATTCACCACCGTCTACGACATTCTCGACGCCATCGAGCAGACGCTCGGGGAGGCCAAGCCCGGCCTGTTCTCGCCGAACATGGTCAAGATCGACCGCGACCAGCTCACCGAGCAGATCGAGGACCTCAAGAAGAAGCTCCCCGTGCAGCTCGAACGTGCCAGCGCCCTCATGCGCGAGGCCGAACGCCGCCTGTCCGGGGCGCAGACGCAGGCCAGCGCCATCGTCGCCTCCGCCCAGTCGCGCGCGGCGGACATGATCAAGGAAGCCAACGAGCAGGCCCAGTTCCTGGCCGGCCAGGAGAACGTGGTGGCGCTCGCCCAGGCCAAGGCGCGTGCCACGATGGACGCCGCGCAGGCCAAGGCCGACCGGCTCACGCAGGGTGCGGACAAGTACTGCACCGACGTGATGGAGTCGCTCGATCACCAGCTTGACAAGCTCAAGCAGGACGTGCATGCCGGTCTTGGCGTGCTGTACAACCGTCAGCAGCAGGCCGCGCAGGATTATGCGGCCGCGCAGGCCGGAGCCCGTCAGGCGCAGGCCGAACAGAACGCGCGCGGCGCGATGCCGTCGCCGTCCGGAGAGGAGAACCAACGATGAGCCGTCCCGAAGATTCCCCGTGGGCCGTGCCGGTCGCTCAGATCGCGGGCCGACCGGGCCAGAGCAAGCCGATCGACGCCGTGTTTCCGGCGCCGGAGGGCATAGGCGACACGATCGTCGGCATCGACGAGGGCGCGGACGTGACCGTGACCGGCAGCTTCGACTCGATCGTCGACGGCATCATCTTCACCGGCCGGGTGAGCGCGCCGGCCCACGCCGAATGCACGCGCTGCCTCAAGCCGATCGAGCACCCGTGGACGGCCGACGTGACCGCGTTCTTCCCGTTCGAGCCCGTACGCGACTCCCGCGCGGGCAACGCCAAGGGTGAGGTGGACATCGTGGCCGGCGAGGACGAGTCGGAGGACACCTACCCGCTGAGCCGGGACGGCGCCTTCGCGGATATCGAGGCGCTGCTGCGCGACACGCTCACGGAAGCCCTGCCCCTGCAGCCGTTGTGCCGCCCGGACTGCCGCGGACTGTGCTCGCAGTGCGGCGCGGACCTCAACGAGGAGCCGGATCACCATCACGACGTGACGGACATCCGCTTCGCCGAACTGGCCGGTCTCAAGGCGCAGCTCGAGGCGCAGCAGCACGGCGACGCGAACCGCGCGTAGCGGCCGCAAGCCACGCATGACGAGTGACGGTTCTGCAGCATCCAGCCCGGTTTGCCGGCGCAAGCGGGGCCCCAAACGCCGCAGGATTGGACAATGTACGGCCTGTGCGCTACACTTCTGAACGCTTAAGCTCATTATCGTTCGAACGACAAAAGAGGAAATAACATGGCTCTGCCTAAGTACAAGACCTCGCGCGCCAACACTCATACGCGCCGCGCGACCTGGAAGGCCACCGCCGTCCAGACCGACAAGTGCCCGAACTGCGGCGCTCCCACGCTGGCTCACACCGCGTGCCCGAGCTGCGGCTCCTACCGCGGCCGCGTCTACCGCGAGGCCATTCGGTCCGCCCACACCAAGTGAGCGACTGATCGCAAGCAATGAAAGCCCTGCCATCGACGGGTGGCAGGGCTTTTGCATATGGATGTCCCTGCCGTCCCTGTCATGGGCGCCGTGCCATGGGACGCAACGCTATAGGATCGAGATATGACCAACGACAATCAATCCGCAGCTGCACCCGCAGTCCCGACGCCCGACGACGCCTTGCTCGAGGCACTCGGCACCACGCTCACCCCCGAACTGCTCGTCCAGGCGCTCACCCACCGCTCCTTCGCGAACGAGAACCCCGGCGCCAAGAACTACGAACGCCTCGAATTCCTGGGCGACGCGGTGCTGGAACTCGTGGCCACGGAAACACTGTTCCGCATCCACCCAGACATGAACGAAGGTCAGCTCGCCAAGATGCGCGCCAAAGCGGTGAGCGAGGAGGCACTGTCCGCCATCGCACGGGACAAGCTGCACGTGGGCCCATACATTCTGCTCGGCCACGGCGAGCAGGAGGACGGCGGGGCGGACAAGAGCTCCATCCTGTGCGACATCGTCGAATCGCTCATCGGCGCCACATTCGTGGAGCACGGCATCGACGAGGCGCGCAAGGTGGTCCATCGGCTCGTGGACGATACGCTCGCCGAGGTGGCCACCGAGGGGCCGGCGCTCGACTGGAAGACGTCGCTGAGCGTCAAGGCGCACGAGATGGGCCTCGAGGAGCCGCGCTACCGCATGCGTGTGGAAGGTCCGGAGTACGCGCTCGAGTTCACCGCCAAGGTGACGGTCGGCGAGAAGGACGAGATCATCGGCACCGGTAAGGGCTCCTCCAAGCGCAAGGCCCAGCTGGCCGCCGCGGAGGTGGCATGGCACACGCTGGACGCCCGTGAACATGCCCGCAAGCACGGCAGCCACAATGCAGACGCTCCGAGCGCCGCTGTCTGACCGGCGCATACACTTGTAGAACAATACGATCGACGCCTGCGCCACAAGCACGAGGGGCGTCATTATGGAATGCCGGGGCCGTCCAGCAGATCCGCGCTGGCGGTCCCTCGAGTAGTTCGACGGACCTGATGGAGAGAGACATCATGGCTACACCCACCCCCTTGCAGGCGTTCAGCGCCCTGCCCAAGACCACCCCCGCCGCGGACCGGCAGACCATCGTCAACGGCGAGAAAATGACCGGTGCCCGGGCACTGGTCCGGGCACTGGAGGATCTGGGCGTCCAGGACGTGTTCGGCATCCCCGGCGGCGCGATCCTGCCCGTATACCACGAGATCAACGACGACACCAAGTTCCGCTTCGTGCTCATGCGCCACGAGCAGGCGGCCGGCCACGCGGCGGAAGGCTACGCCATCGCCACCGGTCAGGTGGGCGTGTGCCTGGTCACCTCCGGCCCGGGCGCCACCAACGTGGTGACCGCCATCGCGGATGCCAACATGGATTCCGTGCCGATGGTGGTCATCACCGGTCAGGTGGGCGTGCCCGCCATCGGCACCGACGCCTTCCAGGAAGCGGACATCGTGGGCATCACGTACCCGATCTCCAAGCATTCGTTCCTCGTCACCCGCGCGCAGGACATTCCGCGCGTACTCACCGAGGCGTACTACGTGGCCCGCACCGGCCGTCCCGGTCCCGTGGTGGTGGACCTTACGAAGACCGCGCAGGTGGGCGAAATGTACTATTCGTGGCCGCAGCGCATGATTCTTCCCGGCTACAATCCCACGGTCAAGGCCCATGGCCACGTGCTGCGCGACGCGGCCAAGCTGTTCGCTCAGTCCTACCGACCGGTGCTCTACGTGGGCGGCGGCGCGGCCCGTTCCGGCGCCGGCGATCTGGTGGCCAAGCTGGCCGAGGTGACCGACGCCCCGATCGTCACCACCCTGCCGGCGCGCGGTGTGGTACCGGATTCCAACCCACGCAACCTCGGCATGCTGGGCATGCACGGCACGATCGCCGCCACCGGAGCCGTGCAGCGCTCCGACCTGCTCGTGGCGATCGGCGCCCGCTTCGACGACCGCGTGACCGGCAAGCTGGACGCCTTCGCCCCCACGGCCCGCGTGATCCACATCGACATCGACCCCGCGGAAATCGGCAAGAACCGTGTGCCGGACGTGCCGATCGTGGGCGACGTGTCCGCCGTGCTCACCGACCTCATTCCGGAGATTGAACGCACGCAGGCCATTCAGGGCAAGCCGAACCTCAAGCCGTGGTGGGAACTGCTCGACGGTCTGCGCACCAAGTACACCATCCACTACGACGAGCCGGAGGACCGTCCCACCGACGGCACGCTCTCCCCGCAGTGGGTGGTGGAGCAGCTGTCCCAGGCGGCGGACCCGTCCTCCATCTGGGTGTCCGGCGTGGGCCAGCACCAGATGTGGGCCGCGCAGCTCGTGGACTTCGAGAAGCCGAATTCGTGGATCAGCTCCGGCGGTCTGGGTACCATGGGCTACGGCCTGCCCGCGGCGATCGGCGCCTCCGTAGGCTCGCAGCGCGTGTTCGACAGCAAGAAGCCGGTGTGGCTGATCGACGGCGACGGGTCGTTCCAGATGACCAGCGAGGAGCTGGCCGCAGCGTTCCTGGACCACGCGCCTGTGAAGATCGCCATCCTCAACAACTCCGTGTACGGCATGGTCCGCCAGTGGCAGACGCTGTTCTACCAGCACCACTACTCGCAGACCAATCTGCTCGACGGCGAGGCCCGCGCGGACACGCCGGCCGACGAGTTCTTCGACGTGCCGGACTTCGTGAAGCTGGCCGAGGCGTACGGCTGCGTGGGCATGCGCGCATTCACCGAAGACGAGGCCCTCGAGGCGATCCGCAAGGCCAACGAGATCGACGACCGTCCGGTGCTCATCGACTTCCGCGTCTACAAGGACGCGATGGTGTGGCCGATGGTTTCCGCCGGCGCCTCGAACGACACGGTCACGTACCGTCCGGGCGTGCACCCGCTGGAGAACAGGCCGGTCGAGGCTGCGACTACGGACGCGGCTGCGGATCAGGGTGCCGATTCGGCCCGCTGAACGGCTAGATAGCATCGGCTTAACATCGCGGCTCAATCAAGGAGAGATTCCATGGCAGTTGTGTATCCCGCATCCCAGCCCGGTTCCGAGCGGCACACGCTTTCGGTGCTGGTGGAGAACCGTCCGGGCGTGCTCGCCCGCATCGCCGGCCTGTTCGCTCGCCGCGCGTTCAACATCAATTCCCTGTCCGTCTCCCCCACCGAGCGGCCGGACATCTCGCGCGTCACGGTGACCGCCGACGTGGATGCCATCCCGCTCGAGCAGATCATCAAGCAGCTCAACAAGCTGCTGCACGTGCTCAAGATCGTGGAACTGGACCCGAACACCACCGTGGAGCGCGAGCTCGTGCTCATCAAGGTGGCGGCCGACCAGTCGACCCGCTCCGACGTGCTGGAGATCGTGCGTCTGTTCCGCGTGCGCGTTGTGGACGTGAACCCCGAGTCGCTGACCATCGAGGCCACCGGCGCGGAGGGCAAGATCGACGCGCTACTGGGCCTGCTGGAGCATTACGGCGTGATCGAGCTGGTGCGTTCCGGTGCCGTCGCCGTGACGCGCGGCCCGCGTGCCCTGAGCGAGAAGGTCCTCGGTTCGGAGATCACGGGACGATAGGTTCAGTGGGCCTATCGGACCTATCATGGCGTGAGCGGGCCGGGTGCCCGCTCTTTTTTTGTTGACAAACTTTCGGGCATATTGTCTTCCGGAAGGGCGGAACGACGCCAATTGGCCGAGAAATACCCTCGAAAGTTTGTCGAGCGTCCTGCCCGCCCAATTTCTACAAGATTTGTTGTACAATATTTCTTGTAGATCATGGAAGGGGGGCCGCCCGTCATGCAGGAACAGCCCGAGAACACCGCCAGAACCGTGCGCAAGGTCACCGATTTCGCCCAGCTCAAGGCAATGTCGCACCCCACCCGCATGCGCATGCTCACCCTGATGAGCAACGAGCGCCCGTACACGGTCAGCGAGATCGCCACGGCACTCGGCGAATCGGCAGGCACGATCAGCTACCATCTGCGGCAGCTCGAGAAGGCCGGCGTCGTCATGCAGGTGCCGTCACCCGACGGCGACGGCCGCAAAAGCTGCTGGCAGGCCGTCGGCGAGGGGTACGAACTCAGTGTCGACGCCAAGGATGCATCGGCCGTCGCGCAGGCACTGGACCAAGCGGGCGCCGAGTTCCTTCGGGCGGGCAGGGAACGCTACCGGGCGGCAGCCGATTCGCTGCCCGCAGAGTGGCGCGATCCCGGATGTGAGACCAGCTCGGTGATTCTGCTCACCGCCGAGGAGTACGCGCAGATGTCCGCCGAGCTTCTGGCAGTCACCCGAAAATGGACGCAGCGCAATCTCACGCATCGGGAAGGCGACGGATCGCAGCCCGTGATGCTCGCCACCGAACTGTTCAAGTGGATTCCATGACCGGTTAGCCGCGCCCCGCAGCGCGCGACCGCGCCCAACCCGTTCCAGCACCGTACCCGCCACCGCCCGCGCCGCACCGCATGTGCGCCCGGGCGTGCGCAAGCATACCCAAAACCACCCCGCCAAGGCAAAGATCCGAGGAATCCCCATGCATTCCGAAGCACAACCCGCAGCGCGCACGCCCCTCTGGCGCAATGCGCAATACCGCCGCTGGTTCGCCGCGGACACCGCGGCAGCCATGGGCATGGCCATGAAGTCGTTCGCCATTTCGCTCGTCGCCTTTGCGCTCACGCAGTCGCTCGCGCTGTCCGGCTGGCTGGGAACGGTCACCATGCTCGCCGCGCAGACCGCCGGCATCTTCGGCGGCACGGTGGTCGACCGGCACGACCGCAGAACGCTCATCATCATCAACGCGCTGTGCGGCATGGCACTGTGGAGTCTGACATTCGCACTGTTGGCGCTGAATCTCCTGAACTTCGCGGCGTTCGCCGTCATCACGGTCGTGGCCTCCACGATCAACGGACTGTTCCAGGGAGCCACCAACGCCATGCTGCGGTCGATCATTCCGACCGAACAGTACCCGAAGGCGCAGAGTCTCAATCAGGGCCGCGATTCGGTGATCAGTCTCGCCGGCTCGCCGCTCGGGGGCGTGCTGTACGCCGTCGCCCCATGGCTGCCGTTCGCCGCGGCATCGCTGATGTACGCGGTCTGCGGGGCGAGCGCGGCCCGTCTGCCGGACACCGGCAACGGCGACCATGGGGACAACGGGGAGCCGCCGGCCGCGCACGGGTCATTTCTCGCCGATTTCGCGGCAGGGTGGCGCTGGACGCTGCGCCGCCGCACGCTGCTGACGCTCACCACGATCGCCGCGCTGGTGAACCTCGGCATCAACGGCATTTTCGCCACAGTGAACCTGCATCTGGTAGGTACGCACGTCGATGCGGTGCGCATCGGTCTGGTGGAGACGGCGATGGGCGCTGGCACGCTGCTGGGGGCCCTGATTGCCGCGAAGGTCGCCGACCGAATGCCGCTGGGCACGGGCATGGTCGTCGTTTCCACGGTGGCGCTGGCCACGCTGGCTCCGATGCTGTTCAGTGACGGTTATGCCGTGGTGCTGGTCTGCGCCCTGCTGGTCAGCGTGCCGATCCCGGTCGTCAATTCGCTCATCATGGGCTTCGTGTTTGCCAAGGTGCCGTCCGACATGCAGGGACGGGCGGAATCGGCGCTGGGGCTGCTGTGCATGCTACCGGCGCTGTTCTGCTCGGCGATCGCCGGCTCGCTGCTGCCGCTCGTCGGATTCGGCGCCACGATCGGCCTGTTTCTGGGCACGCTGGCGGTCAACGCGGTAATCGTGCTGGCCGCGCCGACGGTTCGATCGCTGCCGGCCGCCGATCGGTGGGACGAAGCGACGCCGTGAAGCTGCGATACGGCATATGACGTCGATCGGTCTGCACCCGACCCGCAGCCGGCCTACCGGGCGACACGCGGAGCCTGCAATCGAACACTTGTGCTAATATGTTGCCCGTAATCAATGACAGCACAATGCTAGCAAGGAGGTCGCCATGGGAACCATCACCATCCGCAGGGTGCCGGACGAGCAGATCGCCAAGATCAAGGAAATCGCGGCACGGAACAACCGTTCCATGGAGGCCGAGGCGCGCTCGATTCTGGAGGAGTACACCGCGCAGTATGTGAGCCATGAGATCGTCAGCAACGCCGATCTGGTTCAGGAGATGTGGGATCTGCTCAACGGGGAAGGCCTTGCCCCGGAAGAGGACCTGACGCCTTCTCGCGATACCTACATGCGACCCGTCGACCTAGGGGAATGATGGTCATTCTCGACACCAACGTCATCAACGAAATCCTGAAGAGCGTCAACGGCAACCGGAACGTCATCGACTGGCTCGTCGGGCTCGATCGTGACGAAACCTACATTACGGCCGTGAATACAGCGGAACTGCTCTACGGCCTTGCGCTCGTTCCGCCCGGACGGAAGCGATTTGCGCTTTCCAGAGCCATCGACGAATTCATCGAACAATACCGTGACCATACGCTTCCGTTCGGCGCCTACGCATCCGCGTATTACGCATCGATCGCCGCAAAAAGACGACGGGAGGGGCGGCCGATCAGCGTGCAGGATGCGATGATCGCGGCGATCGCACGGTCGCACGGCATGACGCTGGCCACACGGAACGTCAGGGATTTCGAGGGAACGGGGGTGACGATCATCAATCCGTGGGAGCCGGCGGCGTAACGGCACCGAGAGCTCACGGCGCAATGGCACAGCGTGGAACGACCGGCAGCACGGCACTCAGCGACACGGGCACGGCGGAAGCGCCAGAAACGCCAAGACCGTCGGCCCGCACGGACCAGCCACGAGGCGCTTCCCGTTCCCGTCATTCCCGTCTACTCCCCGATCTGCTCGGAAAGCTCGAGCCACTCGGCCTCCAGATCGTCACTCTCCTTGGCGATCGCGGTGAGCTGTTCGTTGAGCTTGTTGAGGCCCTCGTAGTCGGACGGGTCGTGCGCGGCCATCTGCTCCTCGAGGGCGGCCTTCTGCTCCTCGAGCTTGGAGACCTTGCGCTCGATGGCACGCACGCGCTTGCTGGCATCGTGATAGGCCTTGCCGGTGAGCTTCGGCTCCTGCGCGGCACCGGACGCACCGGAACCGGACTCGCCGCCGGCGGCCTGCGAGGACGAGCCCGCGGATGGAGCCGTCGCGGCAGGAGCGTTCTTCGCCCGTTCGATCATGGCGAGGTAATCGTCCACGCCGCCGGGCAGATGCCGCACCTTGCCGCCGATGAGCGCGAACTGCTGGTCGGTGACGCGTTCGAGCAGGTAGCGGTCGTGGGAGACGACGATGAGCGTGCCGGGCCACGTGTCGAGCAGATCCTCCATGACGGCCAGCATGTCCGTGTCCAGATCGTTGCCGGGCTCGTCCATCACGAGCACGTTCGGCTCATCGAGCAGGATGAGCAGCAGTTGCATACGGCGCTTCTGCCCGCCGGACAGGTCGCGGATGGGCGTCATGAGCTGCGCGGAGGAGAAACCGAGCCGCTCCATGAGCTGGCCGGGCGTCACCTCCTTGCCGTCCACGATGTAGCTCGGCTTGTAGCGGGAGAGCACTTCCTTGATCTTGTACTTGCCGAGCTTCTCCAGCTCGTCGAGACGCTGGGACAGCACCGCGAACTTGACGGTCTTGCCGATGTTCACATGTCCCACGGTGGGGGTGATCGTACCGTCGATGAGCTTGAGGAGCGTGGACTTGCCGGCGCCGTTCGCGCCCACGATGCCGAAACGATCGCCCGGGCCGATCAGCCACGTCACGTCGTCCAGCACCTTGCGGCCGCTGACCGTGACCTTCCGCGCCGCGGACGTGACGGGCGTAGCGCCTTCACCGTCAGCGTTCTCGTCGGCGCCGGTCCCGCCGGCATTCGCAACGGCCACTGGCTCGACGGAAGCGACAGCCCCGGGCTCGACCTCGTCGGCCGTTACGCCGGCATCCACGAGGCGCGGGTCGGACATGTCGTCCACGGCGATCTCCACGGACCCGTACACCTTCGGCTCCGCGTACAGCGCCGGCACGATGTCCCCGCCGTTCGCCATCGCCTCGCCGCGCGCCACGGAACCGTGCGTGTGCTCGAACACCTGCGTCACGTCGATCAGGTCCACCACCTGCTTGCCCAGACGGGACGTGGCCATCTGCTTGAGCTCCACGCTGTTGCGCATGGGCGGCACGTCGGCGATGAGCTCGCGCGCGGCCTTGACGTGGAACTTCTGCTTGGTGGAACGCGCACGCGCCCCGCGCGACAGCCACGCCAGCTCCTTGCGGGCCAGGTTGCGGCGGCGCTCCTCGCGCACGTCCGCCTGACGGTCGCGCTCCACGCGCTGCAGCATGTACGCGCTGTACCCGCCCTCGAACGGGTCGATCACGCCGTCATGCACCTCCCACATGGATTCGCACACCTCGTCGAGGAACCAACGGTCGTGCGTGACGATCAGGAACGCGCCCTGCCCGGACGGCCAACGGTTCTTGAGATGCTCGGCGAGCCAGTGGATCGTCACCACGTCCAGATGGTTGGTGGGCTCGTCCAGCGCGAGAATGTCCCAATCCCTGAGCAGCAGGCGGGCCAGATCCGCGCGACGACGCTGACCGCCGGACAGGGAACCGATCGTGGCGTTGAGGTCGATGCCGCCGAGCAGCGCCTCCACGATCTCGCGCGACTTGGTTTCCGCGGCCCACTCGTAATCCTCGCGTCCCTCGAGCGCGGCCTCGCGCACGGTGGCGTTGTCGTCCAGGGGATCGCGCTGCGAGAGCATGCCGAAGGTCAGGCCGTTGCGCTTGGTCACGCGGCCGGAATCCGGCTCCTGCGTGCCGTCGAACAGTTTGAGCAGCGTGGACTTGCCGTCGCCGTTGCGACCCACGATGCCGATGCGATCGCCCTCGAAGACGCCCTGCGTCACATCCGTGAAGATGGTCTTCGTGGCAAAGGCGAGCGATACGTGTTCGAGTCCCAAATCATAAGTCGGCATAATGCAACAATGTAGCGTTACGCCTAGGCATCGGGCCGCTCAGTTCACTGTGCGGCTCGATGCTCCGCTCACTGCGCGGCGAGCAGCGCCCGTGCCGTGGTGTTGCACCGGGCTGCGAACCCGGAGAACACCTGCTCGGCAAGCGGCTCGAGCTTGGGGTTGCACTCGGCGAACTGGTCGCGCACCTGCGCCTTGGACAGCCCTGCGGCCTTGAGGTCCTTGACCATGGACGGCTCGGCCAGCCACTCCTCCAGCAGCTGAGCGGTCACCTCCAGATGGAACTGCATGCCCAGCGCGGAACCGACGCGGAACGCCTGCACCTTGGTGCCGGCCGTACGCGCGAGCAGCTGGGCGCCCTCCGGCAGACCCACCACGTCGTTGTGCCAGTGCAGCACGCTGATCTGCTTGTCCCACATGGAGAAGAAGTCGTGGCGGTCCACGCGCTTGATGGGCGCGAACCCGATCTCCGGCGCCGGCCCCTTGGCCAGTTTCGCCCCGAGCGCGGTGGCGATGATCTGATGGCCCAGACATACGCCGAGCACCGGCTTGCCCACGCTCACCGCGGCGCGCACCAGCTTGGCCTCCGCCTTGAGGCCCGGGTAGTCGTCGTAGTCGAGGGCTCCCATCGGCCCGCCCATGACCACGAGTCCGGCGATCTCCTTGAAATCGGGAAGATCGGGGTTCTTCTTCGACGCGATGTTCATCGTCTGCGACTCGAGTTCCATGTCCTCGAGGTTCTGCAGAATCCGGCCCGGACGCTCCCAGGGCACATGCTGCAGGATAAGCACTTGCGGTTTGGCCATGCCACCCATTGTGCCACTGCGGCATTACCGCCGTTGTTACCCTCTCCCCTACGTCGCTTCCGGCGCATGAAGCCGCACAAGGCCCGATTGTCGGGTTTCGCGCATACGCTCATGACTATGGGAACAAGCCAAGAACCGCAGAATTTCAGCACTTCCTTGAGCGTCGAGCAGCCGGGGCAGGCCGGCGTCGCCAAGGCCGCCACGGGCCTCAAACTCTATGACACGGCCTCGCACGCCGTCTCCGCGTTCACGCCCATCAAGCCCGGGCAGGTGGGTATCTACGTGTGCGGCGCCACCGTGCAGTCCTCGCCGCACATCGGCCACATCCGCGCGGCCGTGGCGTTCGACGTGATCCGCCGCTGGTTCATGCGCCTCGGCTACAAGGTCACCTTCGTGCGCAACGTGACGGACATCGACGACAAGATCCTCGACAAGGCCGCCGCCGCAGGCCAGCAGTGGTGGGCGCGCGCCTACCACTACGAGCGCGAGTTCACGCACGCCTACGAGACGCTCGGCGTGCTGCCGCCCACCGTGGAGCCGCGCGCCACCGGGCACGTGCCGGAGATGGTCGCGCTGATCCAGCGCATCATCGACAACGGCCACGGCTACGTAGTCACCGACGCGGACGGCAGGCCCACCGGCAACGTGTACTTCGACGTGGCGAGCTGGCCGGCGTACGGCGAACTGACCCATCAGAAGGGTTCCGCCGAGGTGGACGAGGCCGCCGCCGTAGCCGATCGCATGGGTCCGTCCGTGGACGCGACCGGCGTGGACAAGTACAATCCGGTCGATCCGGCCGACGCCTCGCCGGACAAGCACGATCCGCGCGACTTCGCCCTGTGGAAGGCTCCGAAGGACACCGATCCCGAAACCGCCCGCTGGGCCACCCCGTTCGGCGTGGGGCGCCCCGGCTGGCACATCGAGTGCTCGGCCATGAGCCACCGCTATCTGGACGGCATGTTCGACATCCACGGCGGCGGCTTGGATCTGCGCTTCCCGCACCACGAGAACGAAATGGCACAGACCCGCGCGGCCGGCTACGATTCCGCGGCCCGCTGGATGCACTCCGCGTGGGTGACCACCAAGGGCGAGAAGATGTCCAAGTCGCTGGGCACCGGCCTGTCCGTGCCGAGCGTGCTCGCCCACCATTCGGCGTGGGTGGTGCGCTACGCCCTCGGTTCCGTGCAGTACCGGTCCATGCTCGAATGGTCCGATCAGGCGCTGGTGGAGGCACAGGCCGCGTACGACCGCGTGTCGAACTTCATCGAACGCGCCGGCGCGGCGACCGGCGAGCAGCCGTCTCGCGACGAGATCGAGGCCGTGAACGCCGACACGCTGCCGGACGACTTCGTCACCGCGCTCAACAACGACGTCAACGTGCCGGGCGCCCTGGCCGCGATCTTCAGCGCGATCCGCAAGGGCAACATCCTGCTCGGCCAGTTGGAGACGAACTCGACGCCGTATACGCCGGAAGTGGCCGTGGAAGAGGTCAAGCTCGTGCTGCACGACGTGCGCGCCATGCTGGACACGCTGGGCCTCGACCCGCTGGCCGAACCGTGGGCGAGCTCCGGTGCGGCCGGCTCGGCGGACACCGAGGAGACCAGCCCGGAGCGCAAGGCGCTGGATGCGTTGATCGGCGAGCGACTGGACGCCCGTGCCGCGGCTCGCAAGGCCAAGGACTTCGCCACGGCCGATGCGATCCGGGACGCGCTTGCCGCCGCCGGCGTGGCCATCGAGGACGGGCCGCAGGGCTCCACCTGGAGCCTCAAGTAGGCTCGTAGGCCCGCACTCGTCAAGCTCGTGCGGCCCACCCGCGCGCATTGTTGCATGATCGGTCCAACCTGAAGCCCTCGCGGCGCAGGTTGGACCGATCGCGTGAAAAAACGGCCTGTTTCGGGGCCCAAAATCGCATGATCGGTCCAACCTGCGAATTTGAGTGTGCAGGTTGGACCGATCATGCAAAAGCGGGCAGCGCGTCGAGCTGCACGCACCCGTCACTCGAAGACGAAGTCCACGTCCACGATGTGCAGCCGCTTCGTGAGCTCCCGCTCCAGCGTGCGCTTGCATTCCACCAGGTCGGCCACGTCGATGGTCTCGCCGGTGCCGATCAGGTACACGTCCACCGTGTAGTTCATGCCGGTCTTGAACACGAGCGTCTTCTCGTATTCGGTGTTCGCCGGCAGGTGTTCCAATGCGGCCGATTCCACGAAGGCGTTGGTGGTTTCGTCGTCGTGCACGCCGCCCACAAGTTCCACGAATGCGTCGCGCAGCACGCCGAACGGCTCCTTGACGGTGAGCAGCACGATGGCCAGCGTGATGAAGAAATCGCCGGTGTAGTGCAGGAAGTCGAGCGGGGTGCCGGCGGGCAGGAACCACAGGAACACGGCCACCGCACCGATGCCGAACGACATGGCGCCATCGATCAGCGTGCTGTTCTGCTCCGCGCCGAGCATGGTGCTGGCGCCGCGCAGCTTGCGGTTCTGCCGGCGGTAGTAGACGAACAGGACGAAGCAGATGAGTACGGTGACGATCTCGTAGATCACCACCGGTCCGGTTTCGATGCGCTCGCCCTCGCCGAGCGCGAAGTAGTCCCAGGCCACCTGGGTGACGTCGATCAGGGAGAAGACGAGCAGGGAGAGGGTGAACAACGCCTTGCAGATGGCGTAGATCGGTTCGAGGGCGAACTTGCCGTTGGGGAACTGCTCGGAGGTGCGCACGGTGTGCGAGGAGAGGAAGACTGCCACCATGCCCGAGATCACGGAGATCACGGTGAAGGAGGCATCGAGGAACAGGGCCTTCAGGCCGGTCATGAAGAACACGATCATGCCCATGACCACCGTCACCACGTTGACGATGATACCGACGATCAGTGCTTGGCGTTCAATCTTTTTTTGAGGCATCGTTGGGCCTTCCTTTGCTGATAACTGCTTGCATCGGGGTGTCCAGCGATATATGAAATGAATATCAATACCACTGCCTGTCCAGTATAGAGGCAGGCCGGGATCAATAATCGACATCGTGTCGAGCGTTGCGAACGCGGCATCGCAAACGGTGCGGCACCGGCTTCGACTGCGAGCTGCCGCCATGGCTGGAGCGCTGCACGTTCCCGGCCGAGCGACGGTTCGTCAACCGCATGTGGCTCGCAGGCACCCCGAAGTTCGGTGCGTTCGCGTCGATGCGCACCGAGGCCACGCGCCCGCAGAAGTTGCAGATCCGCGCGCGTTCCCGGCAATTCGCCCGCTCTATGCGCGCGAATCCGCAACTTTTGGAGCGCGATCGCGCAATATTGTCGTCCCGTGCACGTTTTCGTATCGGGGAGGGCTCGGACCGCGCGAATCCGGACGCAAGCGAGCGCCGCCCCGCTTTTCCCGCGGCACGGCTAGACTGGAACCCATTATGGCTGCTTTTAGTTCTTTGACCGATAGGCTTTCGAACGCATTCAAGAACCTGCGTTCCAAGGGCAAACTGTCCGAGGCGGACATCGACGGCACGATCCGCGAAATCCGCCGCGCGCTGCTCGACGCCGACGTGGCGCTCGACGTGGTGCGTTCCTTCACTGCGCGCATCCGCGAACGTGCACTCGGCACCGAGGTCTCCGAAGCGCTCAACCCCGCCCAGCAGGTGGTGAAGATCGTCAACGAGGAGCTCACCGACGTGCTGGGCCGCGGCGTGGACCGCCCGCTCAACTTCGCCAAGAACCCGCCGACGATCATCATGCTCGCCGGTCTTCAGGGCGCCGGCAAGACCACGCTGGCGGGCAAGCTCGGTTACTGGCTCAAGGAATCCGGGCACACGCCCATCCTCGTGGCCGCCGATCTCCAGCGCCCGAACGCCGTCACCCAGCTGCAGGTGGTGGGCGAACGCGCCGGCGTGCCGGTCTTCGCGCCGGAGAAGGGCGTGCAGTCCGACGGCGGCGATCAGGTGTCCGCTCCCGGCGAGACCACCGGCGACCCGGTCAAGGTGGCGCGCGACGGCGTGGCGCTGGCCCGGCAGAAGCTGTACGACGTGGTGATCATCGATACCGCCGGCCGTCTGGGCGTGGACGAGGTGCTCATGAAGCAGGCGCGCGACATCCGCGACGCCGTGCAGCCCAACGAGATCCTGTTCGTGATCGACGCGATGATCGGTCAAGATGCCGTGAAAACCGCCAAGGCGTTCGACGAGGGCGTGGACTTCACCGGCGTGGTGCTCTCCAAGCTCGACGGCGACGCGCGAGGTGGCGCTGCCCTGTCCGTGGCGAGCGTGACCGGCAAGCCGATCCTGTTCGCCTCCACCGGCGAGGGGCTCAAGGACTTCGAGGTGTTCCACCCGGACCGCATGGCCTCCCGCATCCTCGACATGGGCGACATCCTCACCCTGATCGAGCAGGCGCAGAAGCAGTTCGACGAGGAGGAGGCCCGCAAGGCCGCCGCGAAGATGTCCGAGGGCAGCTTCGGTCTGGACGACTTCCTCGAGCAGCTGCAGCAAGTGCGCAAGCTTGGGCCCATGAAGAACCTGCTGGGCATGATTCCCGGCATGGCGGCCCACCGCAAGGAACTCGAACAGTTCGATGAGAAGGAAGTGGACCGCACGGAGGCGATCATCCGCTCGATGACGCCGGCCGAACGCCGCGACCCGAAGATCATCGACGGTTCCCGCCGCGCGCGCATCGCCTACGGTTCCGGCACCACCGTCTCGCAGGTGAACGCGCTGCTTCAGCGCTTCGAGCAGGCCGCGAAGATGATGCGTCGCATGACCAACAGGGCCGGCGGCGGCATCCCCGGCTTCGGCGGCCCCGGCATGGGCGGCGGCAAGAAGAACGTCAAGAAGGGCAAGAAGAAGGGCGGTAGCAAGTCCGGCAACCCGATGAAGCGCGAGGCCGAGGAAAGGGCATTGCGCGAGCGTCTGGCCGGCGGCGGCAAGAAGGGCGGCAGTGGCTCCGGCTCTGCGTTCGCCAAGAAGCCGCAGAATCCCGCGCTTCCGGCCGGTCTGGACGTGAACAATCTGCCGCCGAATCTGGGCGCCGGTCTGGGCGGACTGCTCGGCTGACGCTGAGCGGCCGGCGGCCTGCCGGAAACGGCACGGCTATTCGGGCCCGTGCGAATGCAGTCACGAAACGCGTTCGCACGGGCCTTCGCTATGCTTGGGACACGGTATGCCGGCGAGGGACCGGCAAAGGACCGGCAAAGGCCGTCGGCGAGGACCGCGGCAGGGCAAGGAGACGCAAAGTTTATGGTGATGGCGGTTTGGATTCTGGCGTTCGTGTGCATGCTGTGGGTGATGCTGATTCGGCTGCCCGCAGGCTCGGAGGCACACATGCCGCTGCCGTACATGATCGCGCTCGTACCGTTCATGTGGATTCCGCTGCTGGCGGTGGCGATCTGGGCGGCCACGGTGCAGGAGTGGGCACCCATGTTCCTGTGCCTGGCGTGGGCGCTAATCGCCTGCGGCAGCGCGATCGAATACCGGCTGGCCACGCTGCCCCAGTGGCTCTCGCAGCCCACGCCGATGCTCAAGCTGCCGGTCGGCCCGTCCACGGCTTCGCTCGATGCCGCGTTCCGCACCGCACGCCAGAGCGTGGAAGCCAAGGGCGAGCAGGCTACGGAATACCGCGTGATGACGCTCAACTGCCGTTACGGGCGCGCGGATGCCGTAACGATCGTGAACGCCGTGAAGGAGCGGAACGTTGACGTACTGGCCTTGCAGGAATGCAACGATGCGCTGATCGGGCGGCTCAACAAGGCCGGATTGGGGTCGATCATGCCCTACATGCAGCAGGGCGAGGCGAAGGATACCGACAACGGCGGCTTCAACGTGCTCTTCACGCGGCAGGAGCCCGTGGGCCGCCAGCTCGACGCGGCGCACATTCCTGCGGCGGACGTGCCGGCCATGACGCTGGAGCTCGCCGGGCGTGAGGTCACGTTCGCCTCCGCGCACCCGAAGTCCCCGATGCGCGGCTGCCCTGACTGGTCGGCCGGCATCATCGGCATCGGCGTGCTGGCGCAGGAGGCCATCGCGGAGGATCACGACGTGGCCGTGGTGCTCGGCGACCTGAACTCGCAGATCGAGCATCCAAGCTTCCGCGCGCTGCTCGCCTCCGGATTCCGTGACGTGTCGCTCACGCTGGCGAGCGGCCGGAACGCCACGTTCCCCTCATGGCTGCCGTGGCCGCGCATCGAGCTCGACCACGTGCTCTTCACGCCCGGTGCCGTGCCGGCGGACGCGGAAGCCTTCGCGGTGCCCGGCACGGACCATCTGGCGCTCACGGCCACGCTGAAGTTCTAGCGCGGACCGGTGGCTCCGGCACGTTCCGTGAACGAGCGGAGACACCGTGTCACTCCCCGCGCCGCCGCTCAGACCTCGGGCTTGAGGGCGATGCGGAACGCGAATTCCGGCGCATCGAGGCGGTACCGCTCGATCAGCTCCGGGCCGCAGCTGTTGGAGCCCACTCCGGACTGCTGGTAGTCGAGGCAGACCACGGTTGCGTCCGGGCATTCCTCCAGCTCGTGGTTGTGGCCCTTGGCGGTCAGCTCCTCGGCGGTGTACGGCAGGGCCTGGAAGTCGAAGCCGCGGCCGTCTTCGCGACCGGTGTAGGCGGTCAGGGTCACGCCGTCGCCCTCGAGGCACGCCCAGTCGCAGTCATGGTGGTTGCCGTTCTCCTGCGGCTTGATGTACGGCTCGAACAGCGTGGCCGGGGTCGCCTCGAACACGCCGTGCCAGCTGGCGCGGCGCTTGTCCACGTAGCTTTCCGTCGGGCCCAGACCGCAGTAGCGCACCCGGCCGAACTCCTTGGGTACGAAGAGCCGCAGGCCGAAGCGCGGCAGGAACGGGAAGACCGGGTCGCGCGTCACGTCCATGGCGAGCGCGACCGTGCCGTCCGGGTGGACGGTCCACACGGCGTCGATCGCGGCGATCGGCTGCACGGTCGGGGCGAGCAGGCCCATGCGCACGCGGATCGTCACGTCCCCGGCCCCGGGCACGTCCTCGGCGGCGAGGGACACCAGCTTGCCGTCACGCATGATCGTTACGGACTCGCCATCGCCGGCATCGCCCGCCGCAGCGTCCACCGCTCCGGACTCACCGTCGGCGTCGGCAACGCCGGGCTCGACTCGCACCTCGTAGGCGCGGGCGTACGCGCGGTCGTACTGGGCCGCCTCCCACTGCTCGCGGATGGTGCGGTCGTTGTCCGTGGGGGCGCGCCACACGTTGAGCTCCATGGGCCGGGTGAGCAGGGTGTGCCCGTCGAACGTCATGCTGGAGAACAGGCCTGTGCGTGCGTCGAGCACGTAACGGAAGTTTTCGCCGGCCACGGTGACGGATGTGCCGTTTTCGGTCACGCTCGGCGCCTCGCGGTGGCGCAGCTCGTCGGCGATGTCCTCGTCGTCCACGTAGTCCACCATCCAGTCGGCGGGGTGGCCGGCGGACAGGGCCAGCTTGGCCTTGACGAGCTGGTTGGTCGGGTCCGCGGTAGGCACGGCGATCTCGTCGAAGCCGAGCTCGAAGAGTTCCGGCATGATCCCGTCCGCGGTGGCCTCGGGCGTCAGGTACCGCAGCACGACGGTGATGCGCCCGTTCCACTCCTCGGGGATGCTCAGGCCCGGCAGCGTGACGCGGCCCTCCCCGTGCGGGGGAATGTTGAGCTGGGCACGGTCCTCGTCGCCGAACAGGTAGTACGAGTCGAGCTCGCCGTCCACGTACAGCTCCCACATGAGCGTGACCGCCTCGCCCAGGGGCGTGAAGTCCAGATAGTTGTGCAGGGTCACGCTGGCCTGTTCGCGGCCCTCGCCGGCGAATTCGAGGCCGCCCACCACGCGCGCGGGACGGTACACGTTCTTGAATTCCGCAAGTCCGGTGTGCGGCGTGCGGTCGGGATAGACCAAGCCGTCCATGCAGAAGTTGCCGTCGTGCGGGTACTCGCCCGAATCGCCGCCGTACGCATACACGCGGCGGCCGTCGGGCGCGGTGCCGCGGTCGATCGCATGGTCGCACCACTCCCAGATGAATCCGCCCACCAGACCGGGGAAGCGCTGGATGCGCTCGAAATAGTCCTCCAGATCGCCCGGGCCGTTGCCCATCGCATGGCAGAACTCGCACAGCACGTAGGGCTTGACGCCGCTGCCGTCCTCGTAGCGGCCGTCGTGCCCATTGCCGCCGTGGCCGCCGTCTCCGCGCGGGGAGCCGTCGTCGCCGGGGGCGAAGTACTCCTCGATCTGCTCGACCGACGGGTACATGCGCGAATGGGTGTCCAGGTTCGAGTAGTCGTGCGGGGCGTCCTTGTCACTCACGTAGCGAGCGGACTCGTAGTGGGTCAGGCGTTCCGGGTCGAAGGCCTTCGTCCAGGCGAGCGCAGCCTCGAACGCGCAGCCGTACGCGCTTTCGTTGCCCATGGACCACATGATCACGGACGCGTGGTTCTTGTGCGCTTCCACGCAGCGGCGGGTGCGGTCCACGGTGGCGGGCGTCCACGCGGGGTTGTTGGCCATGCGTTCGTTCCAGCGCAGCCGGTTCTCGCCGCCCTCCGGCACGTAGTCCATGTTCATGCCGTGGGATTCGTCGTCCGCCTCGGCGATCACGTAGAAGCCGAGCCGGTCGAACAGGTCGTAGTATTCCGGCGCGTTCGGGTAGTGGCTGGTGCGCACGCCGTTGACGTTGTGCTGCTTCATGAGCGTGAGGTCCGCGAGCATCTGCTCCTCGCTGATCACCGGGCCGGTGACCGGGTCGGAATCGTGGCGGTTGACGCCGTGAATCTTGATGGGCCGGCCGTTGACCGTGACCACCCCGTTCACGACGGCGATCTGGCGGATGCCGAGCGGCTGGGTGACGGTCTCCCCCGCGGATTCCAGCACGAGCGTGTACAAGTACGGCCGCTCCGCGTTCCACAGGGTCGGCTCGTCCACGCGCAGCGTCACGTGGGCGCGGGCCGTGAACTCGGCCTTGGTGGCTGTGTGGTCGCCGGTGGAATCCTCCGCGTATTCGGCCGGCTCGACGCTTCGTGCGTCCTCGATCTCCACGGCTTCGGCGCGGGCCACTTCGGCGCCGTCCGCATCGAGCAGCACGGCGGTCACGGGCACGGTCACGCCGTTGTAGAAGTCGAGGTCGATCTCCACGCGGGCTTCGGCGTCGCTCCAATCGGGGGCGAGCGGCGTGACGGGCGTACGCACGAAGTAGTCGCGGATCGCGCGCTCCGGGCGCTTGAGCAGGTAGACATCCCGGAAGATGCCGGACATGCGGAACTTGTCCTGATCCTCCATGTAGCTGCCGTCGCACCACTTGAGCACGAGCACGGCCAGCGTGTTCTCGCCGTCCTCCAGCAGGTTGGTCACCTCGAATTCGCTGGTGGAGTGGGAGACCTGGCTGTAGCCCACGAACGTGCCGTTGAGCCACACGTAGAAGCAGCTGTCCACGCCCTCGAAATTGAGGAACGCGCGCGGAGCGTCGGGGTCGGCCGCGTACGTGAAGCTCGTCAGGTACACGCCGCACGGGTCGTCCTCCGGCACGAACGGCGGATCCACCGGGAACGGGTAGCGGATGTTGGTGTACTGGTGGCGGTCGAACCCGTGGTTCTGCCACACGCTCGGCACCGGGATGACGCCGTAGCCGTTGGCCGCGTCCGGCACGAAGCCGTTGTCCCAGAAGGCCGGATCGTGGTTGGCGTGGGCGCGTTCCACGTCCGCGTCGAGCTTGTGGATCGACTCGTAGTAGCGGAACTCCCAGTCCCCCGCGTCCGGTCCGCTGAGCAGCTGGAACCGGTCGGATTCCACGCGCCTGCCCACGCTCGTCTCCATCTGATGCGAGGCGGGAATGTAGTACGCGCGATTCGGCTGGCACCCCACATGCAGATGGTCCAGACTCTCGTAGTACTTGGGGACGAACATCGATCAACGCTCCTTTACGCTGGTTGGTGGCTTTGCATTGGCTAGGCACCAGTATGCCGCGGGGCGTCGATCGCGCGGCGGGGCATGGCGGACGGTCACGATATGGCCCGCATGCCGGTCACCTGCAACGGCGAGGGATGGCAGGGCGGGCAAATGGGGAAATTCCCGCAACAATTCTTCATTAGATAGCCATTAAGCAAGAAACGATACTTCAATGCTACGTATTCCCGATGGTTCGCCGCTATTCTTATTTCTCATTCCAAGAATAAACTACGTTGTTTATCTGGAATCTACATATAAAGTACACATGGGAGTGCACCTACATGAACACCAACCATCGGTCACGCATCATTTCTGCATGCGCCACCATCACCATAGCCGGAACCTTCCTCGCCGCAGCCTTGCCCGCAGCTCAGGCAACAGATGCCAATGGATTCGCCGATCTCATCGAAGAATACTCCGAATACTGGCAGCCCCCGCAGCAACCTTACGACGGCACAGGTTCCGGCGGCACGGCACTTAACGCTAAAGTGCTGCAGGAAAATGACGCCACCACCGTCGCAATCAACCACGCCGGGGCAGCCAATCTCGATTCTGACGGATTGAACAACCAAGTGCGTCGCGCTCTGAGCGATCGCGATGCGGACAAGGATGTGGCCCATGCATTCAAAGACGGGTTCGGCCCAATTCTGGGCGAATACTTCGAAGAGGGATACAATTCCGGACAGCTAGAACTGGTCAAGACGGTCATGGAAGAAAACGGATGGAGCGGTAACCCCGCTAAAGAGATCTACCAGTACCCCCGTCCTTTCACCGAACGCAACGTCTGGCTTCCGGATACCGATCACCTTACTTCGGGAAACAACAACCTTTTAAATCTGCCCGCCACACTAGACATCCACAGGTTCCCCGACGGCATTGGTTCGGACGGGAAAAAGCACTCCGCCGACTACACGAAGAACGCCCCCGAGGGTTCTTTCCCATCTGGCCACACCAATAAGGCATACTCCCGCGGCGTAACTCTTGCCGCCATGATTCCTCAGCTGGCGCCGGAAATTCTTGCACGCGTCTCCGAAATGGGCAACAACCGACCGCTGCTGGGCGTTCATTACGCCCTTGACGTAGTGGCAGGCCGCATCGGTGGGCACGCTTCCAATGCGGCATACTGGAGCGCACACCCCGAAGAGGTCACGCAGGCCGCACAACAGCTGCAGGATTATCTGGCTTCTCGCTGCCAGCAGGATGGTCACGGTTCCACGCTGAGCGAGTGCATCGTAAACGTTCAGGCCGATGACAACAACGGTTACACAAACGATTTCACCGATCCGGTGTCGACCAAGCCGGTCGCCGACCGAGCATCGGCCATCGACGCCTACACCGCACGCATGACGTACAACTTCTCACAGGTGAGCGCCTCCGGACAAACATTCACCGCCCCCGAAGGCGCCGCAGAACTATTGCGCTTCGCATATCCGCAACTCAACACCCAACAGCGCAATACCGTGATTGAGCTCACGGCCATCGACTCGGGCTATCCACTCGATTCCTCCTCCAACGGATGGATGCGCATCAATCTCGCCAAGGCCCTGAGCGCAACCGTCACGCTGGCGCCCGATGGCACTGTGGTCTCCGCCGTTGCAGCCAATGCACCCAACGTGATCGAACAAACGGGGCAAGCCGAGCAACAGACCACGGTCCCCGACAGGCGATCCGTACCATGGGGACCGATCGCCGCCGTCGCAGTCTCGATCGCTATCGTTGTCCTGATAGCAGTCATTGTCATCCGCCAGCGCTCATCCGCACGCTAGCAGCTCTCTCACTACGCAAAATAAGCAGCGAGCGGCGGAGAGCAGGCCAGAGCGCTGAAAATGCCACCGGACCGTGACTCCATATCGACATCCGGCACGTCCTTCTGTCCAAAAACCAAAAAACGGTTGGGCCCCGGAGCCAGAAGGGAATACCTTCCGGCTCCGGGGCCCAACCGCAGAAGATGCAAGGGGAAACAAGAGAGTTGCGGAGGACTGCGCCGGGCCTCGGACGAAGTCCTTTCGACCAAGTGGCAGTCCACACTCCGGCGGCGAACCGCACGCTGGCGATCTGCCGCCGGTCGGGCCAATGCCGCTGGATTTACTGGGCTTACTTGGCGGTCAGGGCGCCGCTGTTCTGGATTTCGCGGCCGCCGTCAGCCAGACCCTGGTCGATGGGCTTGGTGCCGGTCATGATCGCGGAATGCATGGTGTTGAGCAGCGACTGGATCTCGGCCGTGCCGGCGCCGATCGGGGTGTCCGGCGTGGTCTTGTGCTCGCTCCACGCGGCCTTGGACTGCTCGTCGGTCGGAATGCCCGCGTTGGAGAAGAACTTCTCGACCACCTTGTCAGAGGAATAGGCCGGGGTGGAAGTGATGGCCGCGAGCGCCATGGCCCCTTCTTCGCCGCACGCCCACTTCACGAAGTCCTTGGCGGCCTCCAGCTTGGCGCCGGAGAGCTTGGCGGACAGGGACAGACCGGTGGAGCTGCCGAAGGTCTCCGGCACGGCCGGCGCGGACTTGTCCGGGTTCTGCGGCACGGAGACCATGCCCCACTCGAACTTCTCCGCCGCGCCCGTCTTTTGCTGGTCCACCAGCGTGGAGATGTACCACGAGCCCATCGGCAGCATCGCCGCCTTCTGCGAGCCGAACTGCGCCTGGTACTGCACCTTGCTGGCCGTGGACGTAGCGTAATTGATCGTGAGGTCCTCGTCCTGCATCTTCAGCGCACGCTCGTAGTACTTCTTCATGTACGTATAGTCGCCGGAGAAGTAGTCCGCGCCATCCACCTGCGCGAGCGCGAACGCCTGCACCACGGTCTGCCAGTTGTGCATGTAGGAGGCCTTCACGGAATTCGCGTCGTAGCCCGCGGCGGCAAGCCCGGCCTTGAGCTGCTCGCCGGTCTTGATGTAGTCATCCCACGTCCAGCCGGCCTTGGGCTCGGCCACGCCGGCCTTCTTGAACATGTCCTTGTTGTAGAAAATCACCCACGAGTCGGTGCGGTAGGGGATGGAATAGTACTCGCCGTCGAGATCGTAGATGGACGAGTCGAGACCCGGGCTCAGTTCCTTGGCGATGTCCGCGATGTCGAGCAGTCCGCCGGACTTCGCATAGCCGTAGTACTTGTTCATGCCCTTCATGGTGATGATGTCCGCGGGCTGGCCGCCGGAAAGATCGACGGTGAGCTGCTTCTCGTAGTCGTCGGACGAGTATTCCTTGAGCGTGATCGTCACGTTCGGGTGGGTGGCCATGTAGCCGTCGGTCAGCGTCTTGAACTCGGGGGTGGCGGACAGGTTCCAGCCGGTCATGGTCAGCTCCACCTTGCCGTCCGCGGTGGTGCCGCCGGAGGGGCCGCCGGCGCCGCAGCCGGTCAGCGCCAGTGCGACCGCGGCGGATGCGGCGGCCAGGGACAGTGCGCGTCGATTGTTCATGTTCGTTCCTTTTCCTCGTAGGTGCGGCGATCTTCCTCGATCGTCTGCTTGGCGGGCGAGCAGTGCGTCTTCGTTGCCGTTCGCCGCGTCGGTGAAAGTACGATATCATATTTTTGTTTACCGGTAAACATCGCGGTTTCCGACACGCATCAAACGCTTGACATTGCTTGCGACACGCCGCGCCCCATACAATGCAGAGCAGCGACAGTTGGGAGGACACATGGTTACGATGCAGGACATTGCGCGCCGGGCGGGCGTCTCGAAGATGACCGTCTCCAACGTGCTGCGAGGCCGTGGCCATTATTCCCGGGAAACTTCGGAGCTGGTGCTGACCGCCGCCCGCGAACTGCATTACCGCATCAGCGCCCGATCCGCGGCCGCGGGCAGCCTGCGCCGCCACGACGGCGACTCGCACGGATCGATCGGCGTGGCGGTCTCCAGCCTGCGCGCCCTGTGGGTCTCCGAGCTGAGCTCATACATCACCGAAGCCGCCAAGGCCCGCCGGTACGAGGTGTCCGTGGAGGAGACGCGCGTACGCCAGCAGGACGAGGAATCCGCCATCCGCCGCCTGACCGCGCACTTCTACGACGGACTGATCTTCACACACTCGAACCTCGCGCCTGAGATCATCGACAGCCTGTCCCTGCACCGGCCCACCGTGCTCGTGGACTACACCTACCCGCGCCGCGCCCTCGACACGGTCACCACCGACAGCGAGCGCGCCGGGCACCTCATCGTCGAATACCTCGCATCGCGCGGGCATCGCAACATCATGGTCATGGGCGCATCCCCGGACCCCGCGCGCAACTCCGACGACATCAACTACGTGCGCGCCAGCCGCCTCAAGGGCTGCATGGACGCCATGGACCGCGCCGGCCTACCCTACGACGACCGCTCCTTCCTGGGCCCCCAGTGGGATTCGGACGTCTGCCGCGCCGCCATCGACGATCTGGGACGCGAGGCGCTGTCCCGCTTCGACGCCATCGTGTGCCTCAACGATTCGGCGGCCATCGGCGTGATCCGCGGACTGCGCGATCTGGGTATCCGCGTGCCGGAGGACATTGCCGTCACCGGCATGTCCGGCATCGAAATGGGCGAATACACCACGCCGTCACTCACCACGGTGGATCTGGACCTGCGCAGCGTGGCCGATGCGGCCGTACGCCTGCTCGTCGACCGCATCGAGGGCACCGAAGACCCCGAGCCCCGCACGGTCAACATCCCCTGCCGCCTGCGCCCGGGCGAGTCCGCCTAACCGCGGCACAGCACCCGCACCGCCTCAAGAATACGGGCCGAACGTCGCGAAATCCGGAATTCCAAGCGCGAACCTATCGCCCCAGCGATCATTTGACGCTGCGAATCGCCAAAAACGCGACATTCAGCCCGTATGTTGAGGCGCAACACGCGGCACACCCGCCGCATCGCCACGCCGATTGACCCGCCATCGCGGCTGTGCTACATTTGCCGCATCAAATTGTTTACCGGTAAACCTTTTGTAAACCCTAAGCGTTGACCACCCCACACGAACCCTTTCCGCCGCAAAGCCGCAGCGGAAACAGGCACCACGCAGCAGACAAGGCAGACACAGACATGGCGCGATCCAGCATTTCCCGGCAAGCACTCATCGCAATGCTGTCCCTAGGCATGTTGGCCACTGTCTGCGGGTGCGGCAGCAACTCGTCCACCGCATATTTGGCCAATGCCTCAAACAAAGTCGTAGCGACCTGCGGAGATTGGCCGGTGGACGAGTCGAGCGTGTCGATGTACGCGGACGGTCTCTCCAACGGAACCTTGCAATCGTTCACCAGCAAACATGAAATCGCCTCGTACGGCACGGACATCTGGAGTAAGTCGTTCGACGGGGAGTCACCTGTCACAACACTCGCCCAAACCATAGGGCAGACGCTTGCGACGGACTGCGCAACCATCGCAACGGCCCGCGAACTCGCCGTGGACACCGCACCGCTGCTTGCCGTACCGGCCACATCCAGCGGCACCGCAACCGATGCCTACGCCATATGGAACGCACAACTCGCCACGCTCAAGGACGAGATCCGCGATGCACTACTTGCGCAAGACGATCCGGACGAGACAGCACTACGCGCCGCATTCAACCGCATTGACCCGGAGGTGTTGGATGGCGGCGACGCCACATTCGAAGCCATCCGCATTACCGGAGCCGAACCGGACGCGCGGACCGTACAGCAAGCGACCGCAACGAGCGATCTCGCCGCCGCAGTGGACTCCGTACGAAACGTCTTGTCCGGAGCCTCGATAGATGCACTCTCGCTCGACTCTCGGACCGCCTCAAAGGATGACACCGAATCCCAACGCCTGATCGCACTACTGTCTGGATCACAACCCGGCGATACGGTGCGAGACGGCGGCGACTGGCTGATCGTCACCGCAAAGACAGGGGACGAACCTCTCGCATATGAGCAAGCACCACGACTGGCCCGCGTGCAATACGCGAACGAACGGCTTGCCGAACTCGTGGCCCGCCACGCAAGCGACGGCACCCTAAGAATCACCGGCGATTTGGAGGAGGTGGTCGCCCGGCTTATGACTTCCTGATTGCAACGTAGCAAGACAGTGCGCAACGAAGCGCATCGCCAGCATCCGAACACTCACAGGCAAATGCCATGAGAATCACACAAGGAGTTACACCCAGCATGACAGTATCCATCCGCCAACGTCTCTGCGCACTGGGCGCCAAAGCCCTCGCAGGGCTCGCATCCGCCGCGACATTGATCGCCATGTTCGCCGCTGCGCCCACGAGCGCGCAAGCGGCAGACGTTCCCGATCCTGACACATTCATCTCCGTAGGCGCTTCCGAGACCGGCAGCACCTACTACGTGGACGGCGCCCGTGGCGACGACGCCAACGACGGCCTGAGCGCCGGCAAACCTTGGAAGAGCCTGACCAAGGTCTCCTCCATCACATTCCGGCCCGGCGACCACATCCTGCTCGAATCCTCCAGCACTTGGAACGGTCAGATGCTCGATCTCAAGGGCAGCGGCACCGCCGGCAACGCGATCGTCGTGGACCTCTACACACGTAACGACGACGGTACACCCTCCTATTCCGCCGACTCACGTCCGGTCATCAACGGCAACGGCACCTACGGTACCGGCTCGTTCAAGCGCTACGTGTCCGGCGCGGTGCAGCTGGTCAATCAGGAGTACTGGACCATCCGCAACCTCGAAGTGACCAATACGCCGGATCTCGCCAACGCAGAAGGCTACAAAAAGCATGGTGACGCGCAGCGCGCAGGAATCCTGCTCATGGGCTACGGCCAGAACAGGATTCTGCAGTCCATCACCGTAGAAAACAACTACGTGCATGACGTACAGACCGAGTACTACCTCAAGGCGCAGAAGGAAGGCAAGAAGAACACGCTCAAGGCGGTCGGCGGCATCATTGCGCTCGGCCACTGGCTCGATCCGGACGGCAATCAGGTGGGCCGCAAATCCGGCGGCGTCACCTACACCGACACCGGCTTCAACGATCTCAAGCTGAGCGGCAACATCGTGATTCGCGCCGGACTGGAAGGCATACGCACCAAGGCGGACATCTCCAACTCCTCATACACCTACCCGAAGCTGTTCAGCAACGTGACCATCGCCAACAATTATCTGCAGGACATTGCCGGTGACGCGATCGTAGTCTCCGAAATCAAGGAAAAAGGCCTCGTGGAAGGCAACACCGTGGTACGCGCGTGCGCCGCCGACTACGGTACGCACAACTACGCGGCGCTGTGGGCCATGGCCAGCAACGACGTGACGCTGCAATACAACGAGGTGTACGGCACACTCTACGGCTACAACGACGGCGAAGCGTTCGACATCGACATGCAGAGCGACCGCGTGACATATCAGTACAACTACAGCCACAACAACCCCGGCGGTTTCCTGCTGCTCATGAGCAACCAGACCAATTCCGTGGTGCGCTACAACATCTCCGCCAACGACGGCGGCGGACAGTACGCCGGCACGGACGCCGACCAGGGTGGTGGCAACAAGTATTCCTACAAGGAGCAGAGCATCTTCCACTACTGGGTGAAGTCTGAAGGCGCCAGCATGCCGCAGATCTACAACAACACCTTCTATGTGGGAGACGGCATCAGCACCTCGCTGTTCGGCGAAGGCAACTCCAGCGACAACTCCGGCACCATCGCGCATTTCACCGGCAACATCATCCGCAAGGTGGGTTCCGGCTCCGTGAAATTCCTCGCCAACCAGCCGGCGAACGGCAGCGACGCCGTGGAACGCAAGATGAACGACAACCCGGAACGATTCATCAAGAACAACGTGCTGCCGGCTTCCATGGCCACCGAAAAGTCCGGAGCCACGGTGGACAAGCTCACATCCTCCGGCAATGTATTCGAGGACCCGAAACTGGCCATCGACTCAGCCGCAGACGGCGCCGCACAGCTGGCCGCGCAGATCGGTACCACGCTCGCCAATCCGGCATCCAGCCTGCCGTGGAGCGACCCGGCCGCCCGCATGCGCGAGCGCGCCAAGCTGTTCCGCATCGCCGACGACAGTCCCGCCGTGGGCCTCGGCACGCGATCCGAGAACCTTCCCGCCACCGATTTCTTCGGCAACTCGCTGGCCGACCGTGCGATCGACGCAGGCGCCCATCAGGCATCGAACCATGCCGTTAGCACCGAATACGTGCCGGAAACGGTGACGGCCAACACCCCGGCCGGCGTATACCCCGTGTTGCCCGAGTCTATTGCCGTGACCGTACGCGAAACCGCCAATGGGAACTCCGCCGAGCGTATCGAAACTCACGCCGTCCGTTGGGATTACGTGGAGTTCGACCGCTATCAGAAGGCCGGAACGCTTACGGTGACCGGCACGATAGACGGCATAGCCGCTGTGAAGGCGCAGGCCACGGTGACCGTGACCGGAGAGCTGGGAGAAGGCAAGGCCAAGGCCTCCTATCTGGCCGAAGACGACGCGACCGTGCAAAAGGGCACGCCGAACCAGACCATGGGCACCCAAGTCGGAGCCTCCAATGCGAAGTCCGGCAGTGTGCAGCATCCGTTCGGCCGTGAGTACACCAACAACTACGTGCTCAAGCTCAAGAATGCGGAAAGCGCCAATTACAACCGGCGCTTCTACGTGAAGTTCGATCCCTCCGCATATGCCTCCAGCCCGGCCACCGTCAAGGACGCCAAGATCCGTCTGACCGTGTCCCGCTACGACAAGTGGAACGGCTCGGCCGGCTCCACCGACCTCGAACAGCTGCGCAACACCTCGTTCGTGGCCGACGTTTATGCGACCGATGCCGACTGGGATTCCTCTACGCTCACGTGGAACAACGGCCCGCTGAACGCAGAGGTGACCGCGAAGAATCATGACGGCGGCACCGACGCGACCGTTCCCGACTATGCAGAGCTCAAACCGGTCGCCCATCAGACCTTCGTCAACGGGCAGATCGTGGACAACGGCAACGTGGCGGAGATCGACGTAACCGACTATCTGCGCTCTCTCAAATCGTTCGATGGCCCGGTGAGCTTCCTGGTGGATATTCCGATGAGCCGGGTGGCGAACTTCAATCGCGACAACTCGGGCTTCGACGCCTTCTCGCTGGAAGGCGCGGCCAAGGCGTTCGAGGACTATGAGGCCGGCAACCTGACCGTGCCGAGCGGGTTCGTCATGGACGAAAGCACGTTCGCCCCGCATCTGACCGTCTCCGACGTATACATCACGTCGACGGGCAAGACCGCCGTGACCATCAAGCCCGGCACTGTGCCCGCACTGCCCGAAACCGTAACGGTAACGTACTCGGACGGCACCGCAACCGATGTGAAAGTGACATGGGAGGAGCTCTCTGCGGACGACTTCGCCGCCGACGGCACCTACACGGTGCTCGGCCACGCCGACGGCATCGATATGCCGATTCCCGCCACCGTCACCGTGGAATCCGACCGGATCGTAAGCTTCGACGAGCTGCCGGCACTCGACCGACCGGTCGGCCTGCCCCGCAACGACCTGGGTATGCCCGGCACGGTGAAGGCCACGCTGAGCAACGGTTCGCACGTCGAACTGACCGTGATGGGCTGGGACGACGACGCCAGCAACTACAGCGAGCAAAGCGCCCCCGGCACCTACCGATTCCCGGGTGCCGTGGAGCTGCCTGCCGGCGTGTCCAACCCGGACGGATTGCGTCCGCTGCAGACCGTCACCACCCATCCGAAACCGGCATCCGTAACCGTGAGCATCGGTAACGGCTCCGGCAAGATGGTTGCCGGCACCTCGACGCTGGCCAAGGCCACCGTCATTGGCGCGGAACCCTATACCACAGTGGATGAGTGGGGATCCGCAGTCGTCTGGTCCATCACGTCGTCCGGAACGGTGCAGAATCCGGCTACGATCGATGCCGAGGGCACGATCGTCACCACCGCCAACACCACGCCTGGCACGTACACGGTCGCCGCAACCTCCGACCGCGTACCGGGAGTCTCCGGGACCGCCACCGTCACCGTGGCAGCTTCAGGAGACACGACGGAGCTCAAAAAGCTGATCGCCGAAGCCAAGGCACTCAAGCCGGCGGACGGCAAGCACTTCACCGAGGCGAGTCTTACGACGCTCAACACGGCGATCGCAGCGGCCGAGGCGCTGATCGGGAACGAGCCGGTGGCGGCCGACGATGTGGATGCCGCCGTCCAAGCGCTGCGTGACGCCATCGACGGTATGGAAAGCGAGGACGACGTGACGCCGGAACCCGAGCCGGAGCCGACACCCAAGCCGGATCCTTCACCGGAGCCAGAACCGGAACCCGGACCGGACCCGACGCCCAAGCCGGAACCGAGTCCTGAGCCCAAGCCTGAGCCAAATCCCGACCCCACACCCGAGCCGGAGCCAGAACCGTCACCGGAGCCGACACCCGAACCAGATGCGAAGCCGAGTCCCAATCCGGAACCTGCACCTGAGACTCCGGATACGCCGGACGACGACACTGCCTCCAAGCCGAAGCCTCAGACTCCGCAAACAGGCAACGGTGACGCCACGAATGATGCTCCCGGCAAGCTGGCATCCACCGGAGTTGGCGTGGCAATGGTGCTTCTGGCGGGCGCGGCAGCAGCCGGCATTGGTATGGTGCTGATGATGCGCAAGGAGGCATAGCGCCACCTGCAGCACCCGCACCGCCTCAAGAATACGGGCCGAACGTCGCGAAATCCGGAATTCCAAGCGCGAATCTATCGCCCCAGCGATCATTTGGCGCTTAGAATCGCCCAAAACGCGACGTTCAGCCCGTATGTTGAGGCCCGACATGCGGCACGCCCGCCGCGTCGAGCCGCTGGCTAAGCAATCAGGGCTTGTCTAGGTCGGCGTAGTACATCCGGACCACAGCCTCCACCTGACGCTCCAAACAGCGCTGCCGATCGCGCTCGTCATCCACCACCTCCCGAATGCCGCGCCCACCGGTCATCGTCGGATCCACATATTTGCTCATGCCATCCAACTCGCCGGCCACCTGACCGCCGTCCGCCCGTATCCAGATGAAATCCGGCCGATGCGCACGCCGGGCGTCATCCAAGCACGGAAACGGCTTCTGGATATCGCTGACTGGATAACCCAGATCGGTCAGTACGCCGCGCGCCTCGGACTCGCCGCCGTTCTCGCTGCGACCGTCCGCCAACGCAAACGCCCGTTCGACTGCGGCTCGATTGCGCGAATACTTGACTGCCCGCGGGTAGCCGGTCATCTGCTCGCGGCGAACCAAACCGTTGCGCAGTGCTGCATCGAGCGGCCCGAGGGCGTAGCGCAGCGGATGACGGGCGGCGCAATCGAACAGGGTGCGCAGCGGATCGGTGACCACTACGCCGTCCGGAGTCATTACGGTATCCGGGTAGGCGATCGGATAGTGCGCGAGCTGCGCGGTGTTGCGGTAATGCGTTCCCGGCTTGGCGACGATGCAGATGGGCATCGCCAGCCGGTACGAACAGTCCAGACCGAGCATGATTGCCGCGGTAGGACCGCAGAACACCCAGTTGGGATGCCGGATGGCCAGTGCGCGCACGATGTGGCACGTCCGCTCCAGCGGGTTCAGCGCGTTCCAATAATCGGCCCGCGCGTACAGACCCCGATAGACGCGCACGACCTCGCCGGCACGCACGCGCCGCGCGATGGCGTTGACGTCCGCCTCGGTGACCGGGTTGGCACAGCGTCGCATCCGCTCCGCATGGGCGAACAGGGCATTCAAAGGTTCGTGAGCTTTCATGGCTGCACCGTAAGTAAGCGACGGGATATTCAAGGGGAACGGGGAATCGCACGCTGCGCAACCGGTGCCGGCGTATACGACACGCCGTTCCCCATTGTGCACTGCCACGAACGGGAACACATGCACGGCCATGCGCACGGGCACTCGCCCATGCAGCTGCACGCCATCACATGGAAACACACGCCAACGGCCGAGCATACCCAACATACGGGCTGAACATCGCGTTTTTGGCGATTCTAAGCGCCAAATGATCGCTGGGGCGATAGTTTCGCGCTTAGAATTCCGGATTTCGCGACGTTCGGCCCGTATTTTGGAGGAGCACACCCCGCACGCACGCCAGCCACACACCACGCTCGGTTGACCGGCCGGCCGTTTACCGGTAAACTAAATCATGCGTCATCCGACGCGGATTCAACGGCGCATCGACGCCGGATGACCACCCCATCACAGTCAGCAGCCGGGGAGCCATGGATCCGCACCCCGCCCGCAGAACGGCATCATCGCAACCAAGCAGAAGGAGACCCCATGCCACACGCACCAACCCCCCGAAACCCATACCCGTACGAAGCCTGGACCGTCACGTCCGGCGACCTCGCACAACGCCGCGACCCGCTGAGCACGCCGCCCGTGCAGCCGGCCGCGAACACGCCCGCCGGCGCGGTGCCGATCGTGATCGACCCGGCGGACCGCAAGCAGCCGTGGGTGGGTCAGGGCGCAGCCATCACCGACGCCACCGCCTACCTGATCCAGTGGGCCATGAGCCCCGAACAGCGCCACGCCCTGCTCACCGAACTGTTCGACCCGGTGGAGGGCGCCGGCTACAACATGGTCCGCCTGCCGATCGGCTCCACGGACTTCAACGAGCAGGACTACTACACCTACGACGATCTTCCCTTCGGCGAGCACGACAACGCGCTGAATCGCTTCTCTCTCGGCACCGGGGAGCCGGGCGCGCCGGACGCCACCGGGGACCTGAAGTCCATCATTCCCGTGGTGCAGCAGATTCTGGAGATCAACCCGGGCGTCAAGGTGATGGCCTCGCCGTGGAGCTCGCCCGCGTGGATGAAGAACACCGGACACCTCACGCTGGGCGGCCGGCTGCGGTTCGGCGAATGGACCGGCAACGGCTTCGACCCCATGAAGGACTCCTTCGAGGGCACGTACGCCCGCTACTTCGTCAAATACATCGACGAGATGGCGAAGTACGGCATCCCCGTCTGGGCGCTGACCATCCAGAACGAGCCGGCCAACGCCTCGCCGTGGCCCGCGATGATCTGGACCCACGAGGAGATGGCCGCGTTCGGGGCCGACTATCTGCGCCCTGCGCTCGACGCCACGCACCCCGAGGTCAAGCTCTTCTTCCTGGACGACAACACGCACACCCTCACCCACCCGCTGGACGAGGACATCACGGCGCATCAGGCGGCCAGCTTCGACGGCATAGCCGTGCACACCTACGAGCCCACGTACGGCAACCTGTTCAACGCCACCCGATCGTTCCCCGGCTGGAGCGTGTGGATGAGCGAGCGCCGCTGCATGATGCGCGACAGCGTGGAGGACGCCTCGCACATCATGTTCGGTGTGACCAGCACGTGGCTCATCCGCAACGGCATGGGCATGGTCACCCTGTGGAATCTGGCACTGGACGAGCGCGGCCTGCCCAACAAGGCGGGGTCGACCGGCCGGCGTGGCGTGGTCACCATCCAGCACGAGACCGGCGAGGTGCAGCGCAACCTCGAATACTTCATGCTGCGCAACCTCGGTCAGGACGTGCCTGCCGGGTCCGTGGTGATCGGATCGTCGTCCTATTCCCCCGACGGCTACTCGGGCGGACTCACCTCCGTGGCATTCCTTGCCCCGGACGGTTCGCTCAGCGCGATCGTCTACAATCCGACCGGCTCGCCGATCACCGCGCGCGTGACCGTCTCCGGGCGGGGCGACGCATGGCAGACCGTGGACGTGCCGGCGTGGGGCACGGTCACGCTGCGCAAGTCGTACGCGCCGCTGAACCTGTCCGAAGTGCCGGCGGACGACGACTTCCCGCTCAACCCGTCCCCCGACAACTTCCACGGCGACCGCGCGCCCGGCCGTTAACGCGGACGCGCGCACAATCGCAAATTTGCGACAATGCGCATGTGAGAGGCCCCAATCGGTCTCCCACATGCGCATTCCAGCAAATTTGCGAGGTGTGCTACGCCTTCCGCCCGTCGCGCCACTCGCGCAGCATCTCTGGCCAGTCGGTCTGGATCATGTCCACGCCGTAGCCGTCCACGATCCTGCCCCAGCCGGCCTCCGGACCTTCGAGGATGGAGGTGTCGTCGTCCAGCCCGGCGAACCCGCGGTATCCGTTGCCGAGGTCCATGGCATTGACGAACGTGTACAGGCCGAGCCCGTGCAGGTACTCGAACACGTCGCGGTCGAGGAATTCGGTGTGGTCGGCGTCGTGCACCATGAGCTCCACGCCCACCAGATTGAGCTCCGGATCGCAGGCGAGCTCCTCCAGCCCGTGCACCTGCTCCACGGTTTCCACCATGGCCATGTACATGAACTTCACGGCATGCCCGCGCAGCAGGTTCACGTATTCGGCGTCGGTGCGGCTCTTCATCACGAGCTGCCCCTCCAGACCGAACTGGTCGAGCCAGTCGAGGAACCCGTCCCAGTAGCGCCACGAGCGGTCGATGTTGATGAGCATGCGCGGCATGGAACGCAGGATGTACGAGGTCGGTTCCACGCGGCCGAAGGAGATGCCTTCGAAGTCGTTGTAGCACAGCTGGCTGATCTCGGCGGAGCTCAGTTCGCCCAGCTTGCGCGGCTCGTTGAGGCGGGCCGGCTCGTAGCCGTCATGGAAGGTGAAGTATTCGCCGTCCGTGGAGCGTACGATGTCGATCTCCGCCATGTCCGCGCCGATGTTCCGGGTGGCGATCACGCCGCGCAGCGTGTTCTCGCGGATGGCGCCGCGCGGCGCGCCGCGGTGGGCCACGATGAGCGGCCTGTGCGCGGCGAGCGTTTCGTTGAGCAGCGCGTTGATGGAGGCAAAACGCTCCTGGCCTACGCGCGTGAGCGTCGGGGTGAAGGCCTGACTCACTTCTTGGCCGCCTTGTTGTAGGAGGCGATGTCGGAGGCGGCCTTGGTCTGGGCGTCGTTCATGGCGGAGGAGATGTCCTTGCCGTTGACGGCATCGTTGAAGGCGCCGATCACGGTCTTGCGCACGGTCGGGAACGCGCCGGTGCGGCAGCCGAGGGCCTCGTTGCTGGCGGCGTTGGACTCCAGCTGCTTGTACATGTTCTGCACGTTCGGATCCTTGAGGGATTCCTGACCTTCGGCCTCGTCCTTGGCCTTGGTGTTGGCGAACAGGTAGCCGGTGGCCTTGGTCCACACGGCCTGCGCGTGCGGGGTCTGCAGGAACTTGGCGAGCTCGTAGGCGGCCTTCTGCTCGGCCTCGCTGTGGTTCGGGCCGCTGATCCACAGGGACTGGCCGCCGATCGGGGTGCCGGCCTTGCTGTTGCTGTCGAGCTTCGGGAAGTCGGCCAGCACGACGGCGTCTGCGGAGCCGCCGGGCAGCATGGACGGGTACGAGCCGGTGGAGGTGAGCACCAGGCCGACCTTGCCGTCCGCGAAGGCGGTGATCATGTTCTTGCTCTGGGTTCCGGCGTTCAGGCCCACGCCGGACTTGAACATGTCCGCCACCTTGCCGAAGACGTCGAGCTGCTTGGGGTCGGTCAGGCTGACGGCGCTGACCGGGGCGCTGCCGCGGCCGTTGTCCGGCGTGCAGAAGGGCAGACCGGCGCTGGCGGTGAGCTCCTCGAGCATCCAGGAGTCGCCCATGTTCATGGAGAAGCCGTACTGGCCGGTCTTGTCCTTGATGGCCTTGGCCCAGGTGACGATCTCGTCGAAGGTCTTGGGCGGGTTGGCCGGGTCGAGGCCGGCCTGCTGGGCGAGGGACTTGTTGACGTACAGCATGGGCTGGGAGACGCCGAACGGCATGGACACCAGTCCGTTGGCGTCGCTGTAGTACTTGGTCACCGAGTCCGGGATGGTGGAGGCGTCGAAGGAGGAGTCGCCCTTGGTGAAGTTGCTCACGGGGACGGTCTGCTTGGAATCCATCATGAAGCCGGTGGAGATGTCGTTCATGGCGAGCAGGGACGGCGTGGACTTGGACTGCACGGCGGCGGTGTACTTCTGCTGCACGTCTGAGTAGGAGCCTTGGTAGGAGGCGTCCACGGTGATCTTGCCGCTGTTGGCCTGGTTGAATTCGGCGATGAGCGAGTCGAGCGCCTTGGCGCCGTTACCGGTGGCCGTGTGCCAGAAGGTGACCTTGACCGGGCCGTTGGACTGGGCGGCGCCGTTCTGGGAGCCGCCGCACGCGCCGAGCGCCAGCAGCGGGATCAGGGCCGCGGCGCAGCCCTTGAGGAGCTTGGACATGTTCTTGTTCATGGTTGTTGTTCTCTTTCCTTGTGTTGTTGAAATCTCGTCACTTGACCGCGCCGGCCACGCTCATGCCGCGCATGTGCTTGTTGCCGAGCAGGGTGAGGATGAAGGTGGGGATGATGGCGATCAGCGTGCCGGCCATGACGACGCCCATGTTGGACATCTCCGCGCTGGACAGCTGCGTGATGCCCACCTGAATGGTGCGCTTCTGCGGCGAATTGGTGACCAGCAACGGCCAGAAGTAGCCGTTCCATGCGGCGATGGCGCTGTTGACGGTGGCCGCGATGATGGACGCGCGGTTCATGGGCAGCAGGATGTCGAACATGAAGCGCAGGTGGCCGCAGCCGTCGAGCATGGCCGCCTCGCGCACCTCCCCGGGGAAGCCGGAGAACGACTGGCGGAACAGGAAGACGTTGAAGCCCTGCACCAGGAACGGCAGGAAGATCACCGGAATGGTGTCGATGAGCCCCCAGTTGGTCACGGTCATGTAGTTGGACAGCAGCGTGGTTTCGCCGGGAACCATCATGCTCAGCAGGAACACCATCATGATGGCGTTCGAGTGCCTGAGGTTGCAGAACACCAGCGCGTACGCGGCAAGGATGGCGGTGACGATCTGACCTGCGGTCTGGAAGATCGTCACGAGCACGCTGTTGCCCAGCTGCTGGACGAGCGGCATGGAGGAGGCGGCCTCGGCGAAGTTGCCCAGCGTGAAGCCGCTCGCGGTGCCGGACGCGCTGAAGAAGAACGCGCCGATCACGATGTACAGGACCGGGATGAGCACGATCACGGTCACGACGACGAACAGTACGTACAGTCCGATCGTCTGGAAGATGTTGCGCCTGACCATCAGTCGGCCTCCTTGTCCATGGTGCGGAACTCCAGCGCGGTGAGCACGAACACGAACGCGAACAGCACGATGCCCAGCGCCGCGGCGATGCCGAAGTTGGCGCTGCCCGCCCCGAACGCGGCGGTGTAGATGTTGTACACGATCGTGGTGCTGGCGTTGCCGGGGCCACCCTGCGTCAGAATGTTGATCTGGGCGAAGCTGGTGAACGCCTCGATGCCCGCGGTCACGGCGATGTAGAACAGCGTGGGGCGGATGAGCGGGGCGATGATCTCCCAGTGGATGCGGGTCTCGCTGGCGCCGTCGATGCGCGCTGCCTCGAGCACGGACGGGTCCACGCCCTCGATGGCCGCGGAGATGAGCACGATGGTGAACGCCAGTCCAGTCCAGATGGTCACGGCCACCACGCACGGGAACGCCCAGGCGGGGTCCACGAGCCAGTTGATCGGCTGGACGTGGAAGGCCTCGAGCAGCGCGTTGATCATGCCCGTGGGGCTCAGCAGTGCGGAGAAGCCCAGCGAGGCGGCGGCCACGGAGACACTGATCGGCGAGGTGATGAGGAAACGGAACACGCCCGCACCCTGGATCTGCCGGGTCACCAGAGCGCTGATGAGGTAGCCGAGCACGATGCGCCCGATGATCACGGCCACCGCGTAGACGATGGTGCGCACCAGCACGCTGCGGAACGACGGGTCGGAGAAGATGGCCTGATAGTTCTCCAGACCGACGAAGCCGGACGGGGAGCCGAAGATGTCGGTGCCCTGGAAGCTCATCTGGAAGACGTTGACCAGCGGGTAGAAGCAGAAGATGACCAGCAGGGCGAGCGCCGGCAGCAGCATTGCCACCGCCGGCAGCTTATCCCGCAGAATCCGTTGCATGTTCATGGATATTCGCTTTCGATTGCGCGCATCCGCGAGATCGTTCGACGCGCGATGTGCATGGGACTGATGACTGGTGACTGGACGTGACTGGAACCCGTATTGCCGTCGACCATCGTCACATTTCAGGGTGAAAACGCGTTTAAGAAAAAAAAATCTTCCCGGTGAACAGTGGGCCATCATTCGGCGTTGGCTACGCACTTTCTAGCTCACCTACGTACCCCCCTCCCGTGCGCACAATCGCAAATTTGTGAACATGCGCATGGGAGAGGCCCCAATCGGCCTCCCACATGCGCATTCCAACAAATTTGCGGCACGTGGCATGTCTGACCGAGGGAATGCGTTATAATGACGCAGTTATTCGCGCGCGCGAGGCCCTCTCACACTCGGGTGGCGCGAGGAACACGTGGGTTTCGGATTCCGTGCCCCACACAGAAGAAGAAAGCCACACCCCGAAATTACAAGGAGAGCCATTTTGGCAACCAAGATTCGTCTGAAGCGACAGGGCAAGAAGTTCTACGCCTTCTACCGCGTGGTGATTGCGGACTCCCGCAAGAAGCGCGACGGCAAGGTCATCGAGGAGATCGGCACCTACGATCCCAACACCCAGCCCTCGACCATCAAGATCGATTCCGAGCGCGCTCAGTACTGGCTCGGCGTCGGCGCTCAGCCGTCCGAACCCGTGCTGCACCTGCTCAAGATCACCGGCGACTGGCAGAAGTTCAAGGGCCTCAAGGGCGCCGAAGGCACCCTGAAGACCGTCGAGGCCGGCCCGGATGCCGAAGCTCGCGTGGAGGCCGTCGAGGCTCAGGCGCAGAAGCTGAAGGCCGCCAAGTCCGAAGCCGAGGCGAAGGCCAAGGCCGAGGCCGAAGCCGCCGCCGCTGCGGAAGCCACCGAGGAAGCCCCGGCCGAAGAGGCCGAAGGCGAAGCCAAGGCCGAGTGATCGTATGCTCGCGCAGGCTGTGGAACATCTCATCAAGAATGTCGTCGACTTTCCGGACGACGTCTCCGTCAAGTCTCATGAGAACGCGCGTGGCGAACTGCTTCGCGTGCGCGTCAACCCGGAGGACATCGGCCGCGTGATCGGGCGCGGCGGACGGACCGCCAACGCGATCCGCACCGTGGTTCAGGCACTGGCCGACCACAAGGTGCGCGTCGATATCATGGATGTGCGCAGGTGAACCCCAGCGTGGCGAGTCCCATGCATTCCGACGACCCTCAGCAGCGCGAGCTGTTGAGGGTCTGTCGTATCGGCCGCGCCCAGGGACTCAAGGGTGAAGTGAACGTGCGGCCGTTCACCGACGAACCGGAGCGGCGATTCGCCCCCGGTTCGGTGCTGTACACCAAGGACGGATCGCGCGAATTCCATGTGCTGCGGTCGCGCACGCACAAGGACCGCTGGATCGTCCTGTTCGACGGCGTCACGGATCGCAACGCGTCCGAGGCGCTCAACGGCGTGGAACTGTACGGCGAGCCCGCCACCGAGGAGGAGCTTGCCGAGGAGGACGCCTGGTACCCGGAGGATCTCATCGGCCTTGAGGCACGGTGGGACGAGGGGAACGAGCTCGGTCACCCGGCCGGCGAAGTGATCGGCACGGTGACGAACCTGATCGAAAGCCCGGCGCAGTATCTGCTCGAGCTGGCCGTCCCCATGCCCACCGACGACGATCCGGACGCCACCATGCCGGTACTCGTGCCGTTCGTGGACGAGATCGTGCCGGAGATCGACCTCGAGGAGGGCTACCTCACGATCGACCCGCCCGGTGGTCTGATTCCGGAACGCTGAGCCGGTTCCCCTCCCGCCTTCCCGTTTCCGCGGCCCGGTGCGCGCACATGCGTCCCGGGCCGCGGCCGTTCCTGCGCTGCCTGCGCCGCCTGCGGTATTGCTCCCTGTGGTATTAAGGACGGTATGAAGATCGACATCGTTTCCGTATTCCCCGAATACTTCGACGTGCTGAACCTCAGCCTGTTCGGCAAGGCGCAGGCCAAGGGACTCGTGGAGGTTCACGCCCACAACCTGCGCGACTGGACGCACGACGTGCATCACTCCGTGGACGACACCCCGGTCGGCGGCGGGGCCGGCATGGTGATGAAGCCCGTGGTCTGGGCCGAGTGTCTGGACGACCTACTCGGGCTCGCGCCCGTCGTGGCGGATCGGGCCGCCGACGCGGATCAACCCGCCGACGCGGACTCCGCTCCGGGCTTCCCCACCGCCGATCGCCCTGTGCTCATCTTCCCCAATCCGTCCGCGCCCCTGTTCACCCAGCGCGATGCCACCGAGCTGAGCCACGCCACGCACCTGCTGTTCGGCTGCGGCCGCTACGAGGGCTACGACGCGCGCATCCCCGAGTACTACCGCGCGCAGGGCGTGGATGTTCGCGAATATTCGATCGGCGACTACGTACTCAACGGCGGCGAGGTGGCCGTGTCCGTGATGCTTGAGGCCATCACGCGCCTGCTGCCCGGCTTCATGGGCAACCCGGAGTCGATCGTGGAGGAATCGTACACCGGCGAAGGCGCACTGCTCGAGCACCGCCAGTACACCAAGCCGGCCGAGTGGCGCGGCATCCGCGTGCCCGATGTGCTGCTCTCCGGCGACCACGGCAAGGTGGACCGGTTCCGCCGCGACGAGGCGCTGGAACGCACCGACGCGATCCGCCCGGACCTCATCGCCGCGCTCGACTGCACGGAACTGAGCAAGCAGGACCGCAAAACCCTAATGGCCCTCGGCTGGGAGGTATCCGGCCCGCATCCGCGCAAGCTCGGTGCCTGACGGCCGCCCGTAAGCCTCGCCTGCGGTCCGTGCAACACAGCCGCGCCAACATTACGGGCTGCGCGGGCCGAAATTGCCGATTCACAGCACTATCGGGTCGCAAATCAGGCGAAAAACAACCCGGAAATGCTGCGAATTGCGGATTTCGGCCCGCACAGCCCGTAAATCGCAGTGCGATGGCCGCAGCCAGCTACCCGCAGCACCCGACACGCCTGCCGCAGCCGCAGCCGTGTCGCCCCTCCGCATCACTCCTCGTCGCGCAGACCGCGGAGCAGCGCGAAGTAGCCGGCGAGCGCGATGAGCATGCAGAACATCGCCATCACCAGATAGCCCGCCATCGGCTTGGTCACGGCCGTCACCTCGAACAGCTTCGGCAGGATCGCCAGTGCGAGCGGCGTGCCGGCCGCCATGGTCACGCACACGAACGCGCGGATCCGGCTGAACGGGATGCAGCTCTTGACCACCGCGATCATGGACACCGCGATGAGCAGCAGGTACATGGCGGTGCGCGTCTGCCCCGCCTCGAACGGGTTGAGCAGGCTGGCGACGATGACCATCGCGGTCACCGCCACGGCGAACGGTGCGGCCTTGGACAGCGCGGTGGACAGGAACCGCCCGCGGATGCGCCGCGTGTCCGACTCGAAGATGGTGAGGAACGACGGCCACGCCTCGATGCACGCGTCCACCAGCGTGATCTGGATGGGAATGAACGGGAACGGCACGTTGAGCGCCAGGCAGAAGAACGAGACGAGCGTGGAGTAGATGGTCTT
This sequence comes from Bifidobacterium sp. LH_389, assembly GCF_056357235.1. Lineage (NCBI taxonomy): Bacteria > Bacillati > Actinomycetota > Actinomycetes > Bifidobacteriales > Bifidobacteriaceae > Bifidobacterium > Bifidobacterium sp. LH_389. Next base: position 245,496 of record NZ_JBKEVR010000003.1, on the reverse strand, counting down.
GATGAAGAACACGGCGGCAGTGCGGGTCACGTTGTTGACCACCTTGCGTCCCTCGAGCACCACCTCGGGCAGGTAGGTGAAGTCGGAGTCGAGCAGCACGATCTGTGCGATCTGCCGTGCCGCATCGGAGCCGGAGGCGATGGCGATCGAGCAGTCGGCCTCGCGCAGGGCGAGCAGGTCGTTCACGCCGTCGCCGGTCATGGCCACCTTGCGCCCCTTGCGTTGCAGGGCCTGCACGAGTTGGCGTTTCTGCTTCGGGGTCACGCGGGAGAACACGGCGTAGCGGTCCACGAGCGCGTCGAACGAGGCATCGCCTGCCCCGGCGGGCACGGACGTCATATCGATCACGTCGCCCCAGCGTTCCAGTCCGGCCTGCCGGGCCACGGCGGAGACGGTGTCCGGATGGTCGCCGGAGATAACCTTCACGTCCACGCCCTGCTCGCGGAAGTACTGCAGCGTTTCGCGCGTGCGGGGGCGGATGGTGTCGCGCAGGGCCACCAGATACAGCGGCGTGAGGTCGGCGGGCAGATGCATGTCGTCGTCCCAGGATCCGGGACGGTATCCCACGGCGATCAGTCGCAGACCCTGCTTCATCAGCCCGGCGGCCTGCGCACTCGTACCGCCCAGAATGCGCTCGGGAGCGCCCAGGAATACCGTGCCGGCCGTCTCGCCGCCTTGCCTCGCCACGCCGACGAAGGTGATCGCGCCCCACTTGCGCTTGGAGGAGAAGGGGATGACCGCGGCGGACGGCAGCGTTCGGGCGACAGGAGCGGATACGGCTGCCGAACTCACCGGGACGGCTGCGGTACCCGAGTCCGTCGCAGAGCCGCCCGCGGACCAGTCATACGCACGCAGCGCGGCGATGGTGGCGTTGTTGTCCTCGCTGGCGGCCAGATACGAGCGCATGAGCAGCGCGGCGGTGCCGTCCGCCACGCCGGCGCCGCCCAGCCGCTCGACCCGCTCCACGCTCATGTTGCCGTCGGTGAGCGTGCCGGTCTTGTCCAGGCACAGCACGTCCACGTGGGCGAGCGTTTCCAGCGAGTAGATGTTCTGCACCAGGATCTTGCGCTTGGCGAGCCGGATCACGCCCGTGGCCAGCGAGACGGAGATGAGCAGCACCAGCCCCTTGGGCAGCATGCCGAGCAGGGCGGCCGAGGAGGAGACCACCGCGTCGTACGTGCCGGCGTGGCGGCCGAGGAACGCCTCGGCGAACAGCAGCACGCCGAGCGGCACGATGAGGAAGCTCGTGAAGCGTGTCACCTTGCGCATCGAGTCGAGCAGCTCGGAGTGCACGCGCTTCTCCTGCCGCACTTCGTTGATGAGCGAATTGGCGTAGTTCGCGTCGCCCACGTGGGTCACGCGCGCCATGCACCGGCCGGAAACGACCGAGCTGCCGGAGAGCAGTTGGTCGCCGGGGCGCTTGTCCACCGAGTCGCTTTCGCCGGTGAGCAGGGATTCGTTGACCTCCAGATCGCCGGAGAGCACCACGGCGTCGTTGCAGATCTGTTGCCCGGATTCGAGCACGATCACGTCGTCCTTGACGATCTCGCGGGTCTCCACGTCGAGCGTCCGGCCGTCGCGCAGCACGGTGGCGTGCGGCTGGTTGAGGATGGTCAGCTCGTCGACCAGCTTCTTGGCCTTGAGCTCCTGCGCGATGCCGATCACGATGTTGAGGATGATGATCGCGATGAACAGCATGTTGCTGTACGCACCCACCAGAAACAGCAGGATCGCGATCGCGAAGTTGAGCGCGTTGAACAGCGTGCACACGTTCTCGCGCACGATCGCGCCCGTCGACTTGGTGACGCCCTGCGCGCCGGTTTCGCCTTCGCCGCGCGCCCGCCGCTCCTCGACCTCGCGCGCGGTCAGGCCCGTGATTGCTTCAGCCATCGCTACCTCCGTTGCCGTGTATGTACGCCGTATGTGCGCGTGCACGGCAACGGTATCGGTCTGTGTCTCAGCGCGCTCTAAGATTCACGCGGGCTGCGGAGAGCTCCTACGGCAGGTCGGTGCGGCACTGGTCGAGCGCGGTGAAGCTGGTGCGGTAGATGAGGATCATGATCAGTGAGTCGGCGATCAGCGTGAGCGAACTGATCACGGTCAGCACCACGAACTGGTACCGGCCGGCCATGATCGGGTCCGCCCCGGCGATCACCTGCCCGGACATCATGCCCGGAATGAGCACGATGCCGCTGGAGGCCAGCGAGGAGATCGTGGGGATCATGCCCATCTTCACGCTCGAGACGATCGACGGCTTGGACGCCTCGAACGGCGTGGCCCCCAACGCGAGCAGCATCTCCACCTCGTAGCGGCGGGACTTCATGTCCGCGAAGAAGCGGCTCATGGCCACGGCGGTGGCGGCCACCACGTTGCCCAGCATCATGCCGCTCATGGTGACGAGCACGGTCGGCGCGTACCACGGCCGGGGGCGAATGATGAGCTCCACCACCACGCAGATCTCCAGAATCACGCACGTCAGCAGCGTGAGGAACACCTGCGGCGCCAGACCCTTGGGGATGTTCGAGGCGCGCGTAAGCGTGATCTGGATGGCCGCGAGGATCATCACGGAGATCAGCGCGAAGCAGACCCACGGGCTGTTCATCTCGATCACGAACTTGATCACGTAGCCCATGGCGAGCAACTGCACCAGCGAGCGCAGCGTGGCCCACAGCATGCGGCGCTCCACGCCGAGCTTCATGGCCCAAGACATGCCGGCGGCCGAAGCCACCAGAATCACCGTGATGAGTACGCCCCATCCGTCGATCGGATAGGCGCCTGCGGTGGCGGTACCGACGTCGTTCATCGCAAAGCCTCCTCACTGTCCGCGCTGCCTGCGCTGTCCGCCGCCGTGAGCGCGTCCATCTCGGTAAGCGTGCCGTCGGCGAGCCGCCACATGCGCGTGGCCCGCCCGTCCGCCGGCCGGTGGCGCACGCGGATGATGGCCATGCCCTGCCGGGCCGCGTAGGCGAGGATGTCCGCCACGAGTCCGGCGTTCTCGTCGTCCAGACCGGCGTCCACTTCGTCGGCCAGCATGACGCGCGGCCGGGTGAGCAGCGTGCGCAGCATGCACACGCGCGCCTGCTGGCCCACGGACAGATCCTGCGGCGGGCGATCGAGCTCGATGTCCCCGCAACCCACCTGATCGAGCGTGCAGCGCATGGTCGCCTCGTCGGGGGCCGGATCGTCGATCGGGGCACCGGAATCGTTCCTCTGGTGGACCTTGAGCGTGAACGGCAGGGCGATCGCCTCGCGGACCGTGGCACCGATGAGCGTGGGCCGCTGCGGCAGGTAGGCGACGAGCCGGCGCCAGCGTTCGGGACTCATCGCGTCCGAGGCGGTGCCATCGAGCGTCATGACGGCGGTCGCCTGCGGGTTGAGCAGGGCCAGAGCGGTCAGCAACGTGGATTTGCCGGAGCCGGAGGGACCTACGAGGTCGACGATGTCGCCGGCGCGGACGGTGAGCGAGAGGTCGCGGAAGATGGTCCGGCCGGCGGCGGACTGAACGGGCTCGGCGTTCCGGACGGACCGGGCATTCCGGGCGGACCGGGCGGCTTCGTCCCGGCCGTCCGCCTTGCGGATGCGGCTCCACGGCCAGCGCCTAAGCGGATTCGGCGTCTCGCCGCCGGGCACGACGCACGTCACATGCGAGGCCTCAAGCACGATGGGTGTAGTGGTCATACGGATATCCTATGAAGGGAGCGGCGGAATCACGTGCCTCCCCGCGTTTCTCAGCGTGGTCTTAGAAACCGCGGCGTGTGATGGATCGTGGAGGATCGGCGGAGCGCAACGAAAGGACGGGACAGGGCGATGGATGGGCTGGAGAATGCCGCGCGACTGCTCAGACCGAAGGTGCTGCTTGTGGAGGACGACGAACGTCTCGGGGCCATCACCAAGGAGCTGCTGGACGACGACTATCGCGTCGCCTGGGTGACCGACGGGGCGTCCGGACGCAGCGAGCTGGCCAAAGGCTCGTTCGACGCTGCGATCATCGACCGCCGGCTGCCGGACATGGACGGCCTCGAACTCGTGCGCATGCTACGCGGGCGCGGTGTTTCGCTGCCGGTGCTCATGCTCACCGCCCTGTCCAGTGTGGAGGACATCGTCGCCGGGCTTGATGACGGCGCGAACGACTACGTGACCAAGCCGTTCCAGTTCGCCGAACTCGACGCCCGCCTGCGCGTGCTGCTGCGCGGGTCCACCGCCAACCAGCGCGCCTATCCAATCGGCGATTGGACGTTCCTGGCCGAGTCGGAAGAGGTGGAGCGCTTCGATGGTTCGCGCGTGAGGCTCACCGCCGCGGAATCGGCGCTGCTGCGCGTGCTGTGCGCCTCGCCGGACCACGTGTTCAGCCGGCAGGAACTGCTTGCCGCCGCATTCCACCCGGACGACGTGCCGGGCACCATCGACACGTACGTCTCCTACATCCGTCAGAAAACCACCAAGGAGCTGATCGTCACCGTGCGCGGGCGCGGCTACCGGATCGGCTCCCCGGAGGAATAGGAGCGGGCCATGCGTAAACCGACGTCTCCGGCACCGGCGCGAACGGCCTCGCGCGCCGCATCCTCGATCAGCCTGCGCATGGTCATCGCCATGAGCGGCATCACCGCGATCGGCCTGGTCATGCTCGTGGTGGGCGTGATCCTCGGTTCGCGCCACGAATTCAGCGAGCACGGCGTCGATCCCAACGACGTGAACGCCGCGGCGGCGGGCATCATGCAAGGCACGTGGGTGATCGACATCAAGAAGGCCATCCTGTTCATCGCCATCTTCGGCGTGTGCATCATCGCCGCCACGGGCGTGGTGGGATGGTTCTTCTCACGGCGTGAGATCGCGCCGATGCAGGAGGCCATGCGGTTGCAGCGCAACTTCGTGGCGGACGCGAGCCACGAACTCAAGACGCCGCTCGCGGTGATCGGCGCGCGCACCGAGCTGCTCGAGCACCGACTGAAGGCAGGGCGGCAGATCGAGCCGACCATCGCCGACCTCAGGGACGACGTGACGCGCATGAACGACGTGATCAACGACCTGCTGCTCGCCGCCACGAGCGCCCTCGAGAACGTGCCGACCGACGTGGGCGCGGCCGTGCGCGATGCGGTCGATTCGATCCGTCTGCTCGCCGACGGGCACGGCGTGACGCTCGACGTGACCGTGCCGGAGACCCCGGTCACCGTGTCCGGCGGGGAGACGGGCATCCGCCGCTGCGTGGTGGCCGTACTGGACAACGCGATCGCGCACTCCCCCGCCGGTTCCACGGTGGCCGTGCGCGTGACGGTCGAGCGCGGGCAGGCTGGGCGTGGGCAGACTGGACACGGGCAGGCCGTGGTGACCATCCGCGACCACGGCCCCGGGCTCGGCGACGATCCGGAACGGCTGTTCCACCGGTTTTCGCGCGCCGGCGGCGGGTCTGACCACCAAGGCTACGGGCTCGGACTTGCGCTGGCCCGCGACATCGCCGTGCGCTACGGCGGGTGGATCGACGCGGCACCCACGGCCGGGCCCGGCACCACCATGCGCGTCACGATCCCGCTGGCGAGGTGAGCCGGCGCGGGCGGACGGCTGGCAGAGGCGGGCGCACACCAGACTGGCACCGAGCCCGCCTAGCCCGCGCAAATTACGGGCTGCGCGGGCCGAAATTGCCGATTCACAGCACTATCGGGTCGCGAATCGGGCGAAAATCGGTCCGGAAATGCTGCGAATCGCGGATTTCGGCCCGCACAGCCCGTAATTTCGATGCCGAGCCAGCCCACCGCTCGTCTCGGGTCACGGTCATGGCCGCGGCCGAGCCCGTCTCTCCCGCTCACGGCCCGTCATCGTGCACTCGGACACGCTTCGGTCCCTCGATTTCCGCTCGATGCCGAACGCAGGGTAGGATGACGTCAAAATCCGAAAATCCTTTGACGTCATAGAAGCCCGCCACACCCATGTCACAGCACATCTCCCGTTCCGGCCAGCCCGACCGCTCCGCCGCCACAGACACCGTTACCGCACCGGCCGCCCAAGCCCCTCAGGCCGACATCCCTCAGACCGCGCACGCCGCCCCGCACGCCCGGACCACGCCGGCCACTCTGCGCGACGACCGCTTCTTCACCCCCGCTGTCATCTCCCTCGTCATGATGAGCTTCATGCTGGGCATGAGCGAGTTCATCGTCGTGGGCATTCTGCCGGATATCTCCGCAGGCCTCAACGTCTCGCTCACCACTGCGGGAGGTCTGGTCTCCCTGTTCGCCTTCGTCTACGCACCCGCCACGCCCATCGGTGCCGCACTGGCCTCCCGCTTCGAGCGGTTCAAGGCACTCGCGGCACTTACCGTGGTGTTCCTGCTGGGCAACATCCTGTGCGCCGTTGCACCGAACTACGCGGTGTTTCTGGTGGCGCGCATACTCATCGCCCTCGTCTCCGGCACCACCGTTTCCACGTCCATGACCTTCGTGGACGACGTGGCGACCCCCAAGAACCGCACCAAGTTCGTGGCGTGGGTGTTCTCCGGCTTCTCCGTGGCCGCGGTGTTCGGCGTCCCGGCAGGCACGGCCATCGCCAATGCGATGGGCTGGCGATGGGCATTCTACGTGATCGTGGCGCTCACGATCGTGCTCCTCGCCGCCATGTTCAAGGTGCTGCCCAAGAACCATTACGGGCCGCGCAGCCGCTTCCTCGCGCAGTTCTTCATCTTCACCGAGGCGCGCATCTGGGCGGGCATCCTTGCGGTGCTGTGCGGCGCGGCGGCGACCTACGTGTTCTATACGTATCTCTCACCCATTCTGCAGGACGAGATCGGCATCCCGGCAGCCTGGGTGAGCATCGCCCTGAGCGCATACGGCCTCATGTGTCTGGCGAGCAATCTGTACAGCGGCAAACTGGGCGACCGCGGCCGCGGCGTGAAACCGCTGATCGGCGTACTGCCCATCTACGTGGTGCAGGCCGTGCTGCTGGCCCTGCTGCCGTTCGCGGTGATGAACCCGGTCACCGGCTGCGCGCTGCTGCTCGTGCTGGGGTTCTTCATGTACCTGCAGAACACGCCCTCGCAGGTGCTGTACATGGACGTGGCGGCCGAGACGCACCCAGGGTCGCTCAATCTGGCGTCCTCGTTCAATTCGATGGCATTCAACATCGGCATCGCGGTCGGCTCGGCCGTGGGCAGCCTGGTGACGGACACGGTGGGCATGCACTGGCTCGGACCGTTCGGCGCGATCTTCGCGCTGCTCGCCGCCGCCTGCGTGTTCTGGCTCAAGCTGGACGATCGCAGGCGCGAGGCGGCCGCCAAGTAGGCGAGGCGCGGCCGGCGAGGTACGTAGCGCACCGCACGGCACCGTAATTATCCCTACGGTAAAACTGCGATGCCATCTCTATCCGCCGGCCGCGAAAGCGCCTAGCGTAGGAGCCATGAGCATTCCAACGAAGTATCCCATGAAGCAATATCTCGGTGGCATTGTCGAGGCGCTCAAGGCTGCTCCCGGCAATGACGCCAACCCCAACGACGTGGAAACCATCCGCTTCTACAGCGAGCTTGGCAACGACGCGCCTGATTCCCAGCTGCCGAACGTGCTGGTGGCCATCGCCCGCGTGACCCGCGCGGTGTCCGAGGACGCCACGCACAAGGCCAAGTTCTCCGCCGCGAACGGCTTCACCTACGTGAAGGACGCCCAGACCGCCATCATGGCCACACTGGACAAGGCCTCGGAGGATCTGGTCGAAAAGCGCGGCTGACCGTCTTTACGACCACGTAGATGCAGCACGCGAATGCCTGCCGTTCCCCCATTTGCCGAACGGCAGGCATTCGTGCGTTTCGGCAAGGTGCACCCCCTCCGCGCGGTGCAGCCTTCGCCACGACCCATCGCAACCCCACCGCAGTGCGACACGCGGAAGCTTGCGTTTCTCGGTCGTTTGGCGTAGGTTATCTGTCTGTTGCCCAACAAGGCAACATGCGGACATAGCTTAGTTGGTAAAGCGCAACCTTGCCAAGGTTGAGACCGCGGGTTCGAGTCCCGTTGTCCGCTCGCAGACCCGGGCGGTTGGCGCAGAGGTAGCGCACTTCCCTGACACGGAAGGGGTCACAAGTTCGAATCTTGTATCGCCCACGCAAGTCGGAGCAATCCGGCCTACAACTGAATACCGTAAGGGTACGGGCGATTGGCGCAGCGGCTAGCGCACTTCGTTCACACCGAAGGGGTCGTAGGTTCGATTCCTACATCGCCCACCCGATTGCGAGTTACGGGGCTATGGCGCAGCTGGTAGCGCATCTCCATGGCATGGAGAGGGTCAGGGGTTCGAATCCCCTTAGCTCCACAATCAACGAAATCCCGCGGAATGGCAACGTTCCGCGGGATTTTTCATATCTGTATGCATCGCCATTGGCGTACGCCGGTGTGCACCGGTAGGTACCCCGATGCACACCGGCGCCAGGTCTCCCCCGCTAGGCCGCCTGCGAGAACTGGCTGTTGTACAGTCTGGCGTAGAACCCGCCGGCGGCGAGCAGCTCGTCGTGCGTGCCGCGTTCTATCACGTCGCCGTGGTCCATCACCAGAATCATGTCGGCGTCGCGGATGGTGGACAGCCGGTGCGCGATCACGAACGAGGTGCGTCCCACGGTCAGCGCATCCATGGCCTTCTGGATGAGCTCCTCGGTGCGCGTGTCCACGGAGCTCGTCGCTTCGTCGAGGATCAGGATGGGCGCGTCCTGCACCATGGCACGCGCGATGGTGAGCAACTGGCGCTGGCCGGCGGACAGGGACGTATTGTCGTCGAGGACCGTGTTGTACCCGTCGGGCAGCGACCGCACGAAATGGTCGAGTCCCACGGCCTTGCACGCGGCCACGATCTGCTCGTCCGTCACACCCTGCTTGGCGTAGGCCACGTTCTCGCGCACGGCGCCGCGGAACACCCACGTGTCCTGGAGGACCATGGAGAACTGGTCGTGCACGTTCCAGCGCGGTACGGACGCGGTGTCCACGCCGTCGATGGAGATCGAGCCGCCGACGATGTCGTAGAAGCGCATGAGCAGGTTCACCATGGTGGTCTTGCCCGCGCCGGTGGGCCCCACGATCGCCACCTTCTGCCCGGCCTTCACGGAAGCGGAAAAGTCGTTGACGATCGGCTTGCCCGGCTCGTATTCGAAGCGGACGTGACTGAATTCCACGTCGCCGCGCACCGGCTTGGGCTTCCCGTCCGCATCGCGCCCCAGCAGCGCCGGCTTGGCGGATTCGTCGGCCATCTCCGGCTCCTCAAGGAAGCCGAATACGCGCTCGGATGCGGCAGCGCAGCGCTGCAGGTTCTGGAAGGCCTGCGCAAACTGCGCGAGCGGCTGGGTGAACAGGCGGATGTACATCATGAATGCCACGATCACGCCGAATTCGATCTGGCCGTTCATGGCGAGCGCCGCGCCCACCACGCACACCACTACGTAGCCGAAGTTGCCGACGAACTGCATGAGCGGCATCATGAGACCGGACAGGAACTGGGACTTCCAGCCGGAGTCGTACAGGTCGGCGTTGTAGCGCTCGAAGCGGCGGATGGAGTCGGCCTCGCCGTTGTACGCCTTGACGATGAGGTGGCCGGAGTACATCTCCTCCACGTGGCCGTTCACGTCGCCGAGGGCGGCCTGCTGACGGACGAAGTACCGCTGCGACGCCTTCATGATCGTGCCCATGAGGAGCAGTCCGAGCAGGCTGGCGCCGATCGCGCACAGGGTCATGATCACGTTGTTGTAGAACATCATGATCAGCGCGCCCACGAACAGGGTGACGGAGGTGATGAGCGAGCCGAGCGACTGGCCCAGCGTCTGGCCGATGGCGTCCACGTCGTTGGTGATGCGGCTGAGCACGTCGCCGTAGCTCACCCTGTCGAAGTAGCTCAGCGGCAGCCGGTTGATCTTGGCGCTGATCGCCTCGCGCAGGCTCTGGGCCGTGCGCTGGGTGACGTTCGCCATGAGCCAGCTCTGCACGTAGCTCAGCAGCGCGTAGCCTACGTAGAGGGCCACGAGCGTGAAGCCGATGCGCGTGACGGCGTCGAAGTCGATGGCGCCCATGACCGGCCTGCCGTTCACGATCGCCGGAAGCCCCCGCACGATCGCGTTGGTCATGTCCTTGAGCTTGTCCGGCCCGATGATCTGGAACACCGTGCCGATCGCGCCGAGCACGAGTGCGACGGCGATCACGGGGATATACCGGCGGCAGAACCGCACGAGCTTGCCCAGCACGGCGCCGAAATCCTGCGGCTTTTCGACCGGCGCGCCCATCGAGCCCGGCCCGCCGTGCGGCCTGTTCCCCGGTCTGTTCCCCGGTCCGCGCACCGCCCCGCCGCGCAAGGCTCCGCGCGAACCGTCATGGAGTCCGCCGCGGGACTCACCGCTCGCCCCGCGTTCCGTTCGTTCTTCCTGTGCCATTGTTCAAAGTCCTTCCTGTGTTGGCCCATGTTTGGCCTGCATGCGGCCTATTCCGGCCCGTTCCGGCCTGTTCCCGGCCTGTTCCGGCCCTGTTGCGGCACGCGCCGGCCTGCGCTACGCCGTCAATTCCGCCTTGCTGAGCTGCGATTCGGCGATCTGCCGGTACACCTCGCAGGTCTCCAGCAGCTGCCGGTGCGTGCCCTGGCCGACCACGCGGCCGTCGTCAAGCACCACGATGAGGTCGGCGTCCATGATCGTGCCGATGCGCTGGGCCACGATGAGCTTGGTCGTGCCCTTGGCGTGCTCGGCGAGGGCGTCGCGCACGGCCCGGTCGGTGGCGAAGTCGAGCGCGCTGAACGAATCGTCGAAGACGAGGATCTCCGGGTTGCGGTACACGGCCCGCGCGATCGACAGGCGCTGCCGCTGCCCTCCGGAGACGTTCGAGCCACCCTGTGCGATGGCCGCGTCGAAGCCGCCGTCCATGCGCTCCACAAACTCGGTGGCCTGGGCTACGTCGGCTGCCTCGCGTACGCGCCGGAGCGTGGCGTCGCCGGCCGGACGGTCCTCCTGCGCCGCATCTCGCGCGAGCAACTCGGCCTCGCGCCTGCGCCCGGCCGCGGTGGAGGTGTCCGCCAGTTCGACGGTGACCGTCTCCCCCGGATGGTCGCCGTAGCTCACGTTGCCGGCAACGGTGCCCTTGAAGAGCACGGATTGCTGCGGCACGTAGCCGATCCTGTCGCGCAGCGCGGTCAAGTCGCAATCGCGCACGTCCACGCCGTCCACGAGCACCTGCCCGGAGGTGACGTCGTACAGACGCGGCACGAGGTTGACGAGCGTCGACTTGCCGGAACCGGTCGAGCCGATGAACGCGACGGTCTGCCCCGCTTCGGCCTTGAACGAGACGTGCTCGAGCGTGGGTTCGCGCGAGTCCGGGTAGGTGAAGCTCACGTCGCGGAATTCCACGGTGCCGGCGGGGCGCTTGGCGGGCCCGGCAGCAGCGGCAATGTTTCCCGTGAAACGTTCGCCGTTTGCGGGGTTCTTCACGGCCGGCTCGGTGTCCAGCACCTCCATCACGCGCAGGGCGGACACGTCGGCGCGCGGCCAGAGCACGAACACCATGCTCATCAGCAGGAAGCTCATGATCACCTGAACCGAGTAGCTGGAGAAGACGACCATGTTGGAGAACACGGTGAGCTTGTCCATCGCGCCGGCGGCGTCGATCAGGTAGGCGCCGATCCAGTACACGGCAAGCATGAGGCCGTTCATCACGGAGTTCATGAGCGGCATCATGACGGCCATGGCGCGGCTGGTAAACAGCTGGGTGTCCGTGAGTTCCCGGTTCGCCTCGGTGAATTTGGCCTCCTGATAGTCCTCGGCGTTGTAGGCGCGCACCACCTTGAGGCCGGTGAGGTTCTCGCGGGCCACGAGGTTGATGTTGTCGGTCAGGCGCTGCATGGCCTTGAACTTCGGCATGACCATCGCCATGAGCACGACGATGGCGACGAGCAGTACCACGACCGCGATGCCCGTGGCCAGCGTCCATTCGAGGCCCTCGCCGGCGATCTTCGCCACGGCCCAGACGGCCATGATGGGCGATTTGACGATGAGCTGCAGCCCCATGGTGATGAACATCTGGATCTGCGTGATGTCGTTGGTGGATCGGGTGATGAGGCTTGCGGTGGAGAAGCGGCCCATCTCCCCCGGCCCGAAGGATTCCACCTTGCGGAATTCGAGCGAGCGCAGCCGTTGACCGAAGGAGGCGGCCACACGGGCGGCGATGTACCCGGTGACCACGGCGCAGGCAGCCGATCCGAGCGAGACGAGCAGCATCTTGCCGCCGGCGATCCAGATGTCCGCCATGGCGCTGCCCGGCGTCTCCACCAGCGTGGTGATCCGCGACATGTAGTCCGGCAGTTTGAGGTCGAGCCAGACCTGCCCGACGATGGCCGCCAGCGCGATGAGCATCTGGCCCACCTCCGCCTTGGAGAGGTATTTCATGATGCGAAGCACGGCATTCCCCTTATACTTTTATTTTTCGGTATCGAATTACTTACAGTGTAAGATAATAGACATGAACCTTCGGTTTTCCTGAGAGCGAACGACGCGCTGTCGGTTCCTCAGTCCCGGCGTTCCGCAAACGCGGCGCGGACCTCCTCGGGCGTGGGACGCGGCCCGCCGGGATGGCACAGCGACAGATAGGTGGTGAACTCCTCCGCCAGCTCCACGAACTCGCGCGTGCGCCGCTCCCCCATTTGCGAGAAGATCCAGCACACCGCGTCACGCATCTCGGCCATGTCCGCTTGGGCCCGTTCGCGCCCCGCATCCGTCAGGTTCACGCACACCACGCGCCGATCGTCCGGATCCACGTCGCGCACGATCAGCCCCTTCTTCTCCAGCGCCGCCAGAACGGTGGACACCCGCCCGGACGTCGTCCCCATCGATGCGGCCATCTGCGACGGCGTCAGCATACCCCGATGCAGCAGCTCATGCAGCACGAATAGCTCGCCATGGGTCCCGCGCAGCATCTGGCGCTGCATCTTCGACCGACTGCCCTTCATGCAGGCGAACAATGCGTCCACCGCTTCCTGCTCGTACCCCATGCGCGCTCCTTCCGCCTGAAACCGTCATCATAGTATCTTACACGCAAAGGTATTTTGCTGCGCGCGATTGGAGTGCGGGCGGAGTGGGACCGGAGAAGACGGGCCCAAGGGCAGGAGTGAATCGGAGCGGGGGCTTGAGCAGGGCGGAAGCGGGGAGCAAGCCGGGACGAGGCTTGAGCGGGGCGAGGGCGGATCGGATTGGGTAGGCCTGGGACGGGCTTGGGGCGAGGGCTTGAACCGGGGCTGAGCTTGACCCGGAACGAGGCTTGAGCGGGGCGGATTGGCCCGGGGCGGAGCTTAGACCGGCGCCAGTCCTGCCCTGAGCCGGGCACACGTGCACGTCGCCGAGCCGCCCTGCCGCACACCGCGGCCCACTCATAGGTCAAAATACGGGCCGCGCGGACCGATCTTCCCGATTCACAGCACTATCGGTCCGAAATTCAGGCGAAAAACGACCCGAATGTGCTGCGAATTGCAGATTTCGGCCCGCACAGCCCGTATTTTCACACCGCGCACCAGCGGCACCCACGAATGCGGCAAGCCGTCCCGCCCCCCACGCATACGGCAGGGCGCCGCGCCCGGATTGCTCCGTGGCGCGGCGCCCACAGCTCCATAACGGGTGGCTCGGCCCGAAGCCAAGCCGCCCGAAGGCCAGAAAACTCAGCCCTTGTAGCCGAAGTTCGGGATCTCGGCCCAACGGTCGCGCAGGAAGTGTGCGGCGAGCTTGGGCTGGCGGTCGCGCGTGAGGATGCCCTTGCGGTTGCCCTCCACGCGCATGGTGCCCTGAATGGTCACGAAGTCCGCGAAGTTCCACAGCTGCTCGCCGATGAACCACGGGCGCTTGTCGATCTCCGCATCGATGCGCGCGTAGTAGTCGCGCTGGTATTCCTCGCTCCACATCTTGCCGTGGGTGCCGTGCACGCCCTCCATGGTGTCCGCGCCGTACTCGGTGAACATGACCGGCTTGCCGATCTTCTCCCACCAGTCGAGCTCCACGTTCAGCGCGTAGCACGCCGCGTCGAGGTCGCCGGACAGGTTGTACCAGCCGTAGTAGCGGTTGATGCACACCACGTCCATGGTGCGGGTGACCAGATCCTTGGTGTAGTCGTTCTGGCAGCACACGATGGTGACCGGGCGGTTCTGCGGGTCCACCTCATGGGCGAGCTCGTACAGCGGGGTGAAGTACTTGAGCGCGTTCTCGGACTTCTCGCCGCCCTGGTCGTACCACGGCTCGTTGGCGAGCGACCACATGACCACGCTCGGGTGGTTCTTGTCGCGGGCGATCATGTCACGGATCACCTGCTCGTGGTGCTCGAACAGCGCCTTGTTGGTGTACTGCGGCCAGCTCATGCCCACGGCCGGGGTTTCGTCGATGATCACGATGCCTTCGCGGTCGCACAGGTCGTACATGTTCTCCGCGTACGGGTAGTGCGAGGTGCGGAAGGAGTTGGCGTTGAGCCAGTGGATCAGCGAGACGTCCTTGACGTTGAGCAGCTGGTCGGTGCCGCGGCCGTGGAAGTAGCTGTCCTCGTGCTTGCCGAAGCCCTTGAAGTAGAACGGCTTGCCGTTGATGAGGAACTTCTGGTCCCTCACCTCCACGGTACGGATGCCGAAGGTCTGCTCGTACTGGTCGGCGTCGGCCACGGAGCCGTCTGCGCCGGCGAGCGTGACGTGCGCGGTGTACAGGTAGGCAGCGCCCGGGTTCCACAGGTGCGCGGCGGACAGCGTGATCTCGCCCTTCGCACCGGAGGCGGTGGCCACCTCGTTGCCGAATTCGTCCTCGATCGCCACGCTCACGGCGGCCGGATCGGCATCGCCGCCCAGGGTCACCTCGTAACCGATGGTCGCCGGGCCGGTCTCGCCCTCGCCCAGGCCTTCGGTCACGGTCTTGGTGGTCACGGCCACGTCCGCGATGTACGCGAGCGGCGTGGTGTACAGCTCCACATGGCGGTTGAGTCCTGCGAAGTTGAAGAAGTCGAAGTTGGGGCGGTTCTGCGGCTTGGCGTAGCGCTTGCCGGCCTCCACGGAGGGGATGCCCGCGTTGTCGGAGCCGAAGAACGCCACGTTGCCCTCGTTGCCGATGGGCAGGGTGGACTGGTTGATGCGGTTGTCCACGGCCACGGTGAGCAGATTGTCTCCGGGCTGGATCTTGCCGGTCACGTCGAACTCGAACGGCAGGAAGCCACCCTTGTGGCTGCCGAGCTTCTCGCCGTTGAGGTACACATCCGCGGCGTGGGTGGCGGCGTCGAAGCGGAGCACCACGCGCTGGCCGGCGATGCTGCGCTCGGGCAGGCTGAACGTGCGCTGGTAGACCACCCAGCCGTACACGGCGTACAGATCGGTGAGGTCGTTCTGATCGTTGTAGGAGCCGGGCACGGCCATGGCGATGGGCTCGGGCAGCGCCTTGCCGGTCCACTCGGCCGGATAGTCGGTCTCACCTGCGGTCCTGAAGTCCCATACGCCGTCGAGGCTGAACACCAGGCGGGCATCGTTGGTCTGAGGGTAAAGCATGTCTGTTTTCCTCCCTGCATTGCTGACGGCTTTGTCTCTTACCCTCTAAGTATACACGCAACTTCGATCAGTTTTGCGCATTTTCCATCAGAAAGTGTCAGAATTTTTGGAAACCAGTTTCTGGAACGGTGCAGACGGTGCGCGATTACATCGTCAGCAGTCCGGCAGAACAGTGGCACGGCAATACGGTATGCCTGCAAAATGGGCGGATCCATTGCAGC
Organism: Bifidobacterium sp. LH_389; assembly: GCF_056357235.1. NCBI lineage: Bacteria > Bacillati > Actinomycetota > Actinomycetes > Bifidobacteriales > Bifidobacteriaceae > Bifidobacterium > Bifidobacterium sp. LH_389. The sequence continues at coordinate 229,786 of NZ_JBKEVR010000003.1, read as the reverse complement.
AGAAGCCCGGAAGGCCCTTCACCGCAATGGATCCGCCCAATCTGCGCCCTTACATGCCACCAAGCGCCCGCGCCCGGCTATGCCCGCATGGCACGCCTCCGCTCGCGCCACAGACAGTAGCCGCCGAACCCGGCCAGCCACACGAGCCCGGCGATCGCGGAGCCGCGCGTATCCGCCGCGAGGAACAGCGTGGCGTAGATGAACACGAAGAACGCCACGGCCAGCGTGTTGGTCACCTTCCAAGCGGGCATCACGAAGCCGTCGGGGATGAAATCGGCCGAGCGGCGGTAGCGGCGGTGGGCCAGCATGGTGAGGATGTAGATGAAGATGAACACCGCGGAGGATGCGGAAGCGAACAGCACGAACAGGCTGGACACCTTCGGGAACGCGTTGATGACCGGGGAGAGCACGATCAGCCCTGCGGAGATGAGGATGGCTCGGGCCGGCACCTTTCGATCGGATACGGTGGCGATGCGGCGCACGCGCGGGTTGCTCGACTCGCCTGCCAGCTGGAACAGGTGGCGCCCGGCGGAGTAGAGCAGCGAGTTCAGTGCGGAGGACGCGGCGGTGATCACCACGAAGAACACGAGCGCGCTCGCCCAGTTGAGCCCCGCGTACTGGAACACCATGATGAACGGGGAGGCGAAGGAGCCGTCCGCATTGGGCTCGAACGTGCGCCACGGCACGATGAGCATGATCGCCAGCAGTGCGCCCACGTAGAAGATGAGCACGCGCACGATGATCTCGTTGATCGCCTTGGGCAGCACCTGCCGCGGGTTCTCCGTCTCGGAGACGGTCACGCCCACGAATTCGATCATCTGGTAGGCGAAGAACACCATCTGGAAGCTCATGAGGAGCGCCAGCCAGCCGTTGGGCGCCAGCGAAAAGCCGTCCGTCAGGTTCGCGAGCCCCGCCTGCCCGGCCGGTCCGGCGTGGTCCATGCCCTGAATGGTGACGGCCTGATAGTGGTAGCCGATCACCACCATGACCACCGCGGTGACGATCATGGCCACGATGAGCGTGATCTTGATCATGGAGAACCAGAACTCCACCTCGCCGAACACCTTCACGGCAATGAGGTTCACGGACGTGAGCACCACGAGGAAGCACAGCTCGATGAGCCACTTCCACGCGGTCAGGTCGATGCCGAATGTGTCGAAGAACGTGACGAAGTACGTGGAGACGGCGGTGATCTCCGTCATGCCGAGCAGCACGAGCGCCAGCCAGTACGTCCACCCGGCGAAGTGCCCCCAGCCCTTGCCCAGATACTTGGTGATGAAGTTGATGAAGGTGTGCTGGCTCGGATCCTTGTACATCATCTCGCCGATGGCGCGCATGAGCAGGAACATGATGGCCCCCACCACGATGTACACGAATACGATGGACGGGCCGGTCAGGCTGATCGACTTGCCGGAGCCGAGGAACAGGCCGGTACCGATGGTGCCGCCGATGGCGATGAACTGCACGTGCCGGTTGTTGAGGCCTCGGGCCATCTGGTTGGAGGCATCGAGCGCGGCGACGCTGCTCATTTGGGATTGGTTCTCTTCTTGCGTCTGCATAATGCGCCAATCCTACTCCAGCGCATGTGAACGTCCCGCCTCCCGGACCGATCCGTCTCACTCCACGGATTTGAGCGGGTCGGAGACACGCCACCGGTCCGTCAATGCGGCGTCATGCAAATGGGCATACAATCATGCATGTAAATATGCATGCTATCCGGAAGGAGACGCCATGTCGTCCGTCACCGTTCCCGTGGACACCATGGTGCCGATCAGCCGTTTCGGGCGCGGCACTGCCAGCGCCGAATTCGCGAAGGTCGGGGACAACAGGCCCGTGACCGTACTGCGTAACAACGAGCCGGTGTACTTCATCATCAACGAGCACGATTTCCGCCGCTACCGCGAACTTGAGGACGAAGTGCGCGAGCTGCGCAACGCGGAGGCGAGACGGCAGGTGGAACGCCGCGAATACACCCATGAGATGCACGACGTGGAGGAGCTGAAGGATTACTTCGATGCCCTCTAGGATCGAGCGCATCGAAACCGTTCGCGCCTTCGATCAGGATGTCAAGTCGCTCAAGCGCAGACATCGCGACCTCTCGCTCATGCTTGCGCCCATCCGGGCCATTGTGGACGGTGACAGGGAGGCACTTGTGCGATACCGCGACCATGCCCTCACCGGGGACTGGTCCGGCTATCGGGAGCTGCATGTCGCCGCCGACTGGCTGCTGGTGTATTTCATCGACGATGGTGGGCTCATCCTCGTACTGACCAGAACCAGCAGCCACGACGAACTGTATTCTGCGAAGACGCCGAGGAAACTCATCAAGGCATACAGGCAGTCGCCACGACGCCGGTTCCGATGATCCCCCAGCGCATGTGAACGGCCCGTCTCGCCGCCCGATCCGTCTCACTCCACGGATTTGAGCGAGCCGACCGGGTCGATGCGGTCGAGCACCGGATTGGTGAGCAGCTGCACGAGCAACGCGAACGCCAGCGTGGCCGCCGCGGCGATCACGTAGCTCAGCGGCTTGACACTCACCGCGAAATACAGTCCCGGCATGTTCAGCGCGGCCGTGAGCAGCCCGCCCACGAACCGGCCCAGCGGCAGGCCCACCGCCACGCCCATGAGCGTGAGCACGGTCATCTCCTTGTGCACGTACAGGTGCACCTCGCGGTCGAAGAAGCCGAGCACCTTGAGCGTGGCCATTTCGCGCACGCGCTCGGACACGTTCGTGTTGGCGAGCGTGAACAGCACCACGAGGGCGAGCAGACCGGCCAGCAGCGTGATGAGCGCCACCACCGCGCCCATGAGGTCGAACTTGAAGCTGCGTTCCAGATTGTCGCTGCTCATCGCCCGGAGCACGGACGGATCACTCTTCAGCCCGTCCACGTAAGCAATTCGCTCGTCGGCACTGCCGGACAGCGTGGCGTAGACGGCGTTCCACGTGAGCGGCACGACGGTCTGCGCATCAGTCTGCGCATCGGCCTGCGCGCTCACGGTGCCCTCGCCGCCCGCCTGCGCAGTGACGAACAGGCTGCGGTACAGGTCCTCGCTCACGTACACGTTCGTGCCGATGAGGTTGCGCGTCACGGCGGTCGCCTTGGTCTGCGCGTGCTTGCGCGAACCGTTGGTGAGCATGACCGCATCGCCGTCGCGGATGCCGAGCGCATTGGCCGCAGACTGCTCCACGATCACCCCGTCGTCGCCCAGCCGGACCGTGCCGCGGTCGCCGCCCGCCCGGTTCAGCGCCACCATGTCGTTCAGGCGCGCAAGGTCGCCCTCCGGCACCACCACGAGCTGGATCGCGTTGCTCTTGCCGCCCGCATCCGCCATCTGCCCGGTCTCCAGACGCGCGTTCAGGGTCTCGGTGGCCCGCCCGTCACGTTCGATCCGATGGCGCATGGCGTCCGCGTCGGCATCGTCGCCACCGGAGACGGACAGCAGATCGTAGCGGTACAGCTCGCCGTACTGCACGGGCGCGATCGTGTTGATGGTGTCGTTGATCGCCAGTCCGCACACGATGAGCGCCGTGCAGCCTGCCACGCCGAGCACCGTCATGACGAGCCGCGACTTGAAGCGGAAGATGTTGCGCGCAGCCACCTTGTTGAGGAAGCTCATACGGCTCCACAGCGGGCGGATGCGTTCGAGCAGAATGCGCGCGCCGGCCTTGGGCGCCTTGGGACGCATGAGCGTGGCAGGGGTCAGGCGCATCTCCCCGCGGCAGGCGACGGCGGTGGCGGCGAGCGCCCCGACCGCGAACAGCAGCAGGCCGAGCGTGCCCACCGTCCAGTCATACTCGAGTCGCACGTCCGGCACCATGTACATTTCGTCGATCACCAGCCGCAGGAACGCCGAAATGCCGAGGAACCCCACGAGCAGGCCCGCCCCGCCTCCGAGCAGGCAGGCGAGCAGCGCGAACAGTGCGTAGCGCATGGCGATGGCCACATTGCCGTAGCCGAGGCCCATGTAGGTGCCGATCAGCGCGCGATCCTCCTCCACCATGCGGGTCATGGTGGTGAACGCCATGAGCACGGCCACGAGCAGAAACACCACGGGGAACGCGCGGCCGATCGATTCGATGGAGGTCAGGTCCGAGTTCAGCGCGTTGAATCCGCCGATGCTGTCGCGCGTCTGCACATACCACTGGGCGGCGGCGATGTCGTCGATCTTCTGCTGCTGCCTGGCGAATTCGGAGTCCGCGTCCGCACGCTTGGCCTTGAGCTGTTCGCGTGCATCATCGAGCTGCCGCTGGCCGTCGGAAAGCTTCGTTTCGCCGTCCGTGAGCTGCTTGAACCCGACTTCGAGCTGCTGCTTGCCCGAGGTCACCTGGATGGCCTGCGCCTCGAGGGCGGCGGACTGCGTTTCCAGTTGGGTGGACTGGGCTTCCAGTTCGGCGGCCTGTTCGTTGAGCGTGGCCTGTCCGGATGCGGCCTCGCGTTCCTTGGCGCTCAGCTGGGCGTCCTGCTCATTGAGGGTCTTCTCGTTGGCGGCGATCGTCTCCAGCCCGGCCTTGGCCTGATCACGCTGGGCGGCGATCGTGGCGTACGCCTGATCGAGCTGTGTGCGGATGGTGGCCAGCGAGGTGACGTCGGAGGGGTTCTGGGGCACGCTGACGCCAACCCGTGCGAGCAGTGCGGCGAGGCGCTGCCATGTGGCCGCGTCGATCGCGCCTGGGTCCACGGAGGGCAGGCCGTCGAGCAAGGTGCGCACCTGATCGATCACGCCCAGCATCTGCTCGGCCTGCGCCAATCCTTGCTGCGCCTGGGTCTTGGATGCGTTCAGCTCACTGCGGCCGGCATCCAGCTGCGTGCGGGCCGCAGTGAGCTGGCGCTGCCCGTCATCCAGCTGCCGGCGGGCTTCGGCCAGTTGCTGACGGCCTGCGGCTATCTGCTGGCGACCGGACGCGATCTGCGAGCGCGCGGAGGCAATCTGCGTCTCCCCGTCATTGAGCTCGGTCTGCTTGGCTTCCAGCTGCGTGCGCGTGTCCGCGAGCGTTCGCTTGTTGGCGTCGAGGGTGGACTGTTGGCTGTCGAGCTGTTTGGAAGCGTCGTCGAGCTGCGTGTACGCGTCGGTTTTCGCGTCGTCCAGCTTGCGTTGCGCGGCATCCGCGATCGCCTGCCGGCGGGCCTGCTGGCGGTCGGTCTGCACCGCGGATTCGATGCGGTTGGTCACGGCCTTGACGGCGGCGTCGTACCGGTCGTCGAAGGTGTTGAGTGCGGCGGCCCCGGTCACCGTCAGGCTCACGGCCGTGTACACGTTGCCGGTCACGCCGGCGGAGGGGGCGTAGAAGTCGTAGTCGCTGGCGGCGGTGCTGCGGAAGTTGTTGCCGGCGTAGCCGGACGGGTTGCTCAGGTCCATCGGGTCGAGCACCGTGCCCGTGATGGTCAGGTCCGTGGGGAATGCCGGGGCGGATTCTCCGTCGATGCCGGAGGATGTGCCGTCCGCGTCGCCCGCCGTATCACGGCTCGCGGCCTTCACGGTGAGGCAATCGCCCACGGCGAGCTTGCTGTCCTTCAGGAACTTGTCCGTGACCGCGATTTCACCCGCGGCGGACGGCATGCGCCCGGCCTCCAATCGCGGCCGGTTCAGGCCCGCGGTGCCGAGTTCGCGGATCGTCGCGCTTTTCTCGCCGCCGTCCACCGCCACGGTCACGTCCTGCGAGCGCTCGGGCTGCACGGCCCGCACGCCGGAAACGCGCCGCAGCGCCGTCACGTCGTCGTCCGTAAGACCCAAGGTGGAGAGCACCTGCACATCCATGAGCCCCTGCGCGTCGTAGAAGCGGTCCGCCGCCAGGAAGGCGTCCCGGCAGCCGGCGTAGATGCCGGTGAGCACGGCCACGCCGAGCAGCGAGATGAGCGCGAGGGACAGGAAGCGCTTCCACGCCCGCCGCCAGCAGCGCCACGCGTCCCGCACAAAGGCGGATCCGAAAAGGCCGCCGCCCGTACCGTGCCGCGCATCCATCGCTGCCACCGTCCGATCTACCATTCGATGCTCGCCACCGGCGTGGGCGAGGCGTTGTCCTGCTGGGAAACCACGCGCCCGGACTTGAAGCGAATCACGCGGTCCGCCATGGGAGCGATGGCCGAGTTGTGGGTGATGATCATCACCGTCATACCCTCCCGCCGCGCAATGTCCTGCAGCAGGCCGAGCACCTCCTTGCCAGTCTGGTAGTCGAGCGCGCCGGTCGGCTCGTCGCACAGCAGCAGCTTCGGCTTTTTCGCGATCGCCCGCGCGATGGACACGCGCTGCTGCTCGCCGCCGCTCAGCTGCGCCGGGAAATTGTCCAGCCTGTCGGCCAGCCCCACCTTGGCGAGGGTCTCGGCCGGGTCGAAATGATCGGGGCAGATCTGGCTGGCCAGCTCCACGTTCTCCAGCGCGGTCAGGTTGGGCACCAGATTGTAGAACTGGAACACGAAGCCGATGTCCGTGCGCCGGTAGGCCACCAGATCGCGCTTGGACAGCCGCGAGACGTCCCTCCCGCCCACGGTGACCGTTCCGGACGTGACCGTATCCATGCCGCCCAGAATGTTCAACGCCGTGGTCTTGCCCGCACCCGACTGGCCGAGAATGATGGTGAGCCTGCCCTGATCGGCCGTGAAACTCGCGTCGTCCAGCGCACGGATGGCGGCGGATCCCGCGGCATACTCCTTGACCACGTGACTGAATTCGATGTACGCCATGTCCGCCTCCCATCCGCATCCGGCCATCCCTAAGACGCACGCAGTGCCAAATCCTGCTACACTTCTTAAGTGAACCAACACTCTGTTGGTTTCGCAACCGACAGTCGGTTTGCGAACTGTGGGTTTGCGCGCCGCATGCGCCAGGTAGCGCAAGCAGGAAAGGAATACCCATGGCCAAACCGCTCACCGAGAGCCGCCGGACCAGATACACGCGCCAGGCCATGAGCGACGCACTCATCGACATGCTGCACGACCACGCCCTCACCGAAATCAGCGTCACGGCACTGTGCGCACGCGCCGACGTGAACCGTTCCACGTTCTACGCGCATTACGATTCCGTCGAGGAGCTGCTGCGCGACATCGAGGACGACACCATGGCATGGGTCACCGGCATGCTCGACCGCATCACCGCCCGCCCCGACCCCGCAGACATCGAGCGCGACATCCTGCGCATCTGCCGGTACATCGCGGACAACCGCAGCCACCTGCAAATCCTCATGAGCCAGAAAGCCGGCGTCGACTTCCCCGAACGTCTCCTCGGGCTGATCTACGGGCGCAGGGCCGTAGCAGCGCGCATGGGCACCGACGCCGACGACCCCGCAGAACTCAACCGCCGCATGCACTTCGTCGTCTCCGGCAGCATCGGCCTGATCCGCCACTGGATGGACACCGACCTGCACGACTCCCCCGAAGCCATCGCACGCACGATCTACGGCATGACCACCCCCGCCGTCGCAGAGCGTCCGGCGCCGGGCGCGGCAACTCCCACGGCGGCCGCGGAGTGAGTGCCGGGCACGTCGACGCCATACCGAAGCCGTAGAATGCTGCTGTTGCGCAGGAGCGTCAACGGAAGACGAATACGGCAAAAGAGAAAAAGAAGAAGAAACATGACCACACATGAGACCGACGACGTGCCAGTGCCGGCCACGTTGCGCAAATCGCTGAAGAACCGCCATATCCAGCTCATCGCGCTCGGAGGGGCCATCGGCACCGGACTGTTCTACGGCTCGAGCGAATCGATCGCGCTGGCCGGACCGAGCATCCTGGTCGCCTACCTCATCGGCGGGCTCGCGATCTTCATGATCGTGCGCGCGCTTTCGGAAATGAGCGTGGAAGACCCGAAGGCCGGCGCCTTCAGCTACTACGCCACCCGCTACTGGTCCAAGCGCGCCGGCTTCATCTCCGGCTGGAACTACTGGTTCAACTACATCCTCGTGTCCATGGTGGAGCTTGCCGTGGTGGGCAAATTCGTGAACTACTGGTTCCCGACCATCCCGCAGTGGGCGTCCGCCGCGTTCTTCCTCGCGGTGATAGCCGCCGCGAACCTGCTGGGCGTGAGCAAGTTCGGCGAATTCGAATTCTGGTTCGCCATCATCAAGATCGTGGCCGTGATCGCCATGATCCTCGGCGGCCTCGTGGTGCTCGTCATGGGCGTCTCCACCGTCAGCGGCGTGACGCCGTCCTTCGCGAACTGGTTCACCGTGGGCGGCGGCTTCCTTCCCAACGGCTTCATGAGTCAAACGGCGGACGGCCAGTGGACCGGCCTGCTCATGGCGCTCGTGGTGGTCATGTTCAGCTTCGGCGGCACCGAGCTCATCGGCATCACCGCCGGCGAGACCGCGGATCCGCACCGCACCATCCCCAAGGCCACGAACGACATCATCTGGCGCATCCTCGTGTTCTACATCGGCGCGCTCGGCATCATCATGGCCGTGGTGCCGTGGAACACCATCGACGGCGAGACCAGCCCGTTCGTGCAGATCTTCGACTCGGTGGGCGTGCACGCGGCCGCCGGCATTCTCAACTTCGTGTGTCTCACCGCCGTCATGAGCGTGTACAACTCCGGCCTGTACGCCAACTCCCGCATGCTCTACTCGCTCGCCAAGCAGGGCAACGCGCCCGCCTACCTCGGCAAGCTCAACGCGCACGGCGTGCCGGTGGCCGGCGTGCTCACCTCCGCCGTCATCACCGCGCTCGCCGTGGTGGTGGTGTTCCTATGGCCCGACTTCGCATTCAACTACCTCATGTCCATCGCCACCATCGCCGGCGTGATCAACTGGACGATCATCATGATCACCGAAATGCACTTCCGCCGCATGGTCGCCGCCGGCAACGGACCGGGCGAACTTTCCGGACTCACGGGCGCCGAAGCACTGGACGCCCTGCACTTCAAACTGCCGTTCGCGCACGTCACCCCGTGGGCGGTGCTCGCGTTCCTGGCGCTTGTGGTGGTGCTCATGTGCTTCTCCGCGAGCTACCGCGTCGCTGTGATCGCGGGCGTGATCTGGCTGGCCGTGCTGTTCGTGGCCTCCCGGTTCGTGGACCGCAAGTAGCGCCGTTCCGCCCTGCGGCAGTGGTCAAACTTTCCAATCTGTGCGCGCTGTGACGCAGACTGGAAAGTTTGACCGCAAAACAGGGCATTCAGAGCGCTCAGAAGCGGTCATTCTTTCCAGTTTGCGGATTTCGCCTGCGGGGCGTTGTACGATCGGCGCTGATGGCACAGTCACAATCTCAGCTCCGCAATCCCCCGTCGCCGCCGGCTCCTCCGCGGCCCTCCGCACCCCGGTCATTCCCGACCATCGCATGGTCCGGCCCGGTGCGCACGCACTTCGTGACCCTCGCGGACCGCAGCGACCTGCTGTTCTATCTGGCCCTGCTGTCCCTGCCGATCGACGGCACGCGGCTCGGCTTCTACGCCCCGTTCTGGACGCCGATCGCCCCGTGGCTGTTCCTCGTCTACGCACTCGTCAACTGGCGCGAACTACCGAACGTCTACCGGCACTTCCGCGTCTGGTTCCTGTTTCCCGCGGCGCTGATCGTCCTGTCCGGGCTCGGCTGGGCGACCGTCGCCTTCCACCCGGTGGCGGCGACGGAAAGCTGGACGGCCGTAGCCGGCGCACTGGGCACGCTCGCCGCGATGGACATCGCCATTCGAGTCAAACGATTGCCATGGCAGGACGCCATACGCACGATTCTGGTCGCCTACTGGTCCGCATTCGCGGTGGGCGTGGCCGAATGGCTCGCCATTGCGCTCGACCTCGGTTCGGTGCGCTCCTACTTCGATCAGCTCATGTCCCGCTCCTACATCCCCTTCGAATCGCGCTGGGGCGGCGGGCGGCCGCAGTTCCTGTTCGCGGAGCCGAGCTACATCGGCATGCACCTGTTCGGCGTACTGCTGCCGCTCATGTGGCTCACGCGCAGCCTGGACCGCATCTACGTCAAGCGACTGCGGAACCTCATCGTCGTGTTCGCCGCCGGGTCGGTGCTCATGGGCGCGGGCGTACGCATCATCCTCGACTCGCTGATCGCGATCATCATCGTCATCGTGGAACGGGTGCGGTGGCGAGACCCGCAGGCACGGCAGCGCGGGCTGATCGGGCTGGCGGCCACGGCACTCGTCGGCGCGGTCAGCATCGCGATCAACGGGCGGCTGAACTCCATCGCGGCCAACGGCATGGAAGGAGATGGCTCGTTCTTCGCGCGCATCTGGCAGTCCCTCGGCCCCCTGTGCGGGCTCCTGCGTCACCCGATCTATCTGCTCACCGGCTACGGAGCGGGCAACATCGCGGACGCCACGCACAACGGGTCCGCCATGGCCATCGGCATCCTCGACGCCCTGCACCTCGACACGGGCAACCCGCGCACATGGTATGCGAGCATGACCTCGGACACCGTGTGGACCATGAGCGCCTACACGAGTTTCCTCACCGAATACGGGATCGCGGGACTGGCATTGCTCATCGCCCTGCTCGTGCGGCACATAGCCGACCGCAACGCGTGGAACAAAACCACCGTCTGCTGGTTCGTACTCGTGGCCTACCTGTACATCCAGTTCGAGGGGTACGCCTTCGCCGCCGTTCCGCTGCTCATCTGGGGCATCGCCATCCGCCACGGGCTCGATCCGGCGCCGGATGCGAGCCCGGCATCTGCATCCGCGTCCGGCCGGTGAGCCACAACCGACGCAACTAACCGAGCGACGGGTCCGGCGGGTCGGTGGGTCCGAAGTAGCCACCGCCCCCTTCTGTCACCCTATATCCCACGGTTATAACGGCCCACAGGCAACGGCGATAGCGCCGCCGGCCCCTGCACGTCAATCCTTTGGTACAGTTCCGTCCCATTGAGAGGGCATGCGCAAGCCTGCCCTCCGGAGCAGTTCCATGAGAGGAAAGAGGAAGAGGCCCCATCATGTTCGCATTCACCGCCAAGAAACTGATCGCCGCAGCGGCGGCCGCCGTCACCGTCATCTCGCTGACGGCCTGCGGCTCCGGCAACGACGGCTCCAACGCGTCCGGCTCCCAGAACGGCGGCGCAGACGTGCAGACCATCAACGTGGCCGGCGTGACCGGCAAGAAGCCCTACACCTTCGCCGACGGCGACAACTACACCGGCTACGACTTCGAACTGCTCAAGAAGATCGACGAAAAGCTGCCGCAGTACGAGTTCAAGTACACGGCGCTCGCCCAGGACGCCCTGCTCACCGGTCTGCAGAGTGGCAAGTACCAGCTCGGCACCTGCCACTTCTACGGCACCGCCGAGCGTTTCAACACCTTCGACTATTCGCAGAACCTCACCAGCCTGAGCGACGCGCGACTCATCATCCGCACCGACGAAACCGGCATCAACTCGCTGGAGGACCTCGCCAAGTCCGGCAAGCAGCTCGCCCCGATCCCCACCGACGACGCCCGCTACACGCTGATCAACCAGTACAACGAGTCGCACCCGGACAACAAGATCGAGTTCCAGGGCGCCACCGAAAAGTCCGCCACCGTGGCCGACACGCTCAAGGCCGTGGCCGCCGGCAAGTACGACGCCGCCATCTACCCGTACACCTCGTACCAGAGCATCAAGGACGACCTGAACCTCAACCTGCAGCTGACCGACTCCATCGGCCTGTTCCCCACCGTGTTCCTGTACAACAAGGGCGACAAGACCAAGCAGCTGCGTGAGGACGTGGACAAGGTCTTGAAGGAGTTCCGCGAAGACGGCACGCTGTCCGCCCTGTCCCAGCAGTGGTACGGCGAGGACGTGTTCAAGCTCAACGGCGCCGACAAGGTGGACAGTGTCATTTACTGGAAGTGACGTGCACCGGCCGGCATCGGCATGATTCCATGGTTCAGGCTCCGAAGTCCCTCCGCGGGCGTCGGAGCCTGAACTGCGCTTCGGAAGCGGAGAAGCAACAACGAAAGAGCGGCAATAACGGAGAGGAAGACGACGGTGAAGGTTTCGATCATCGGCGCGGGCAACACGGGGCTGGCACTGGCCGTGCATCTGCTGGCCCGGGGGCACGAGCCGCTGCTGTACACGCGCGACAGCGGGAAGGAGCAAACCTTCAACGCGCATGATCTGACGGTAACCGGCGAGCTGGCCGGCTCCTACCGCATCCCGACCACGACCGACATGGCAAGGATCGTCCGCCACGGCGAGGTGACGGTGGTCTGCACATGGGCCAATGCGCATCGATCCGTGTTCGAGGCTCTGTACGCCACGGCGGCGAGCGAGAGTCGGCCCGTGAACCTGCTGGTGTTCAACGGCAATTGGGGCGCCCTGGAGGCGCTGGACGTGCGCCGCAGCGCGAATCCGGACGGCGACGGCCCACGCGAGGCCTTCCGCGGCGACATCTGCGAGAGCGCCGGCATGCCGTACGTGGCCCTGCACGACGGGCTCACGCTGCACATCGGCGCGATCAAGACCTCCATCACCGTCGCCTCAGCGCTTGCAGGCCCTGCGGTGGATGGCCCCGCCCGCGCCCTGCTGGAGGACCTGTACGCACAGGTCGAATACGCCGGCTCGGTGTTCGAGACCTCGCTGTCCGCGCCGAACCCGATCATCCACGCCCCGGTGTGCCTGCTCAACATGACGAAGATCGAGCAGGGCGTCACGTTCCACATGCTCACGGACGGATTCACCGAGCGCACCGAGCGTCTGGTGGGGTGCATCGACCGCGAGCGGCACGCCCTGGCCCGGGCCCTCGGCGTCGCCTACACGCCGATCGTCCGGCAGCTCAACGGCTTCTGGGGCAGCGACTACCCCACGCTGCGGGAGCTGTTCCGCAGCAGTCCCGTCTACCGTGGGGTCCTGGGGCCTGCGTCCGTCGGGCATCGGTTCATTCAGGAGGACGTGCCGTACGGTGTGGCGCCGCTCGTCTCGCTCGGGCGTCTCCTTGGCGTGCCGACCCCGACCGACGCCATGCTGCTGGCCCTGTACAGCGACTATTTCGGCACGGCGTTCCACGGTCCGGCGTTCACGCGCGAGCTCATCGACGCCGTCTACCGGCCCGAGGCACGCCCCGTAGAAGCAGCATCAACCGCAGAAGCAAAGGATTCCCGATGATCGCAGTCACGAACATCACCAAAAGCTATGGCGACCACGCCATCCTCAAGTCCATCTCCTTCGATCAGCAGGATGGTGAGGTCGTCTCGCTGATCGGCCCCTCCGGCTCCGGCAAGACCACGCTGCTGCGGTGCATCAACTTCCTGGAGCGCGCCGACTCGGGCACGCTGGACATCGACGGCACGCACATCGACTTCGCGCACGCCACCCGCAAGGAGATCGCCCACGTGCGCTCCCTGACCGCCATGGTGTTCCAGTCGTACAACCTGTTCGCCAATCTGACCGCGCTGCAGAACGTGACGGAGGCGCTCATCTACGTCAAGAAGATGAAGAAGCGGGACGCGAACGAGCTGGCCATGGGTCTGCTGGATAAGGTGGGACTTGCGGACAAGCGCAACGCGTACCCGAAGGAGCTGTCCGGCGGTCAGAAGCAGCGCGTCGGCATCGCCCGGGCCCTCGCGGTGAGCCCGAAGCTGCTGCTCATGGACGAGCCGACCTCGGCGCTGGACCCGGAGCTGGTGGGCGAGGTGGAGCGCACCATCGAGAATCTGGCGGCGGAGGGGCAAACGCTGCTCATCGTCACCCACGAAATGGCGCTCGCCCGGCGCATCTCCTCGAAGACCGTCTTCATGGAGGACGGCGTGATCGTGGAGCAGGGCGCTCCCGAGCAGCTGTTCGACGACCCGCAACAGCAGCGCACCCGCGAGTTCCTGTCCCGCTACACGCTGGACGCCAGGCGTTAGGACCGCACGATGAACACGTATTTCAACGTTTCCGAGTTCCTCAACGCGTTCCCGCCGCTGCTCGCCAAACTGCCGTACACGCTGGGCATCGTGGCTGCGTCGTTCCTCATCGCCTGCGTGATCGGCACGCTACTCACCTGCCTGTACCGCACGCGCGTCAAGGCGCTGCAGGTGCTGGTCACCGCCTACGTTTGGCTGCTGCGCGGCACTCCGCTGCTGCTGCTCCTGTTCATCTCCTACTATGGCATCCCACTGCTGCTGCAGGCGTGGGGCGTGGAGTTCGACTCCTCGGACCCGCTGGTGTTCGCGCTCATCGCGTTCTCCATGAGCCTGTCCGCGTTCTTCGAGGAAATGATGCGCGCCGCGTTCGACGCGGTGGACGCCGGGCAGGTCGAAGCCGCCCAGTCGCTCGGACTGCCGCGGTTCCAGTACTACCGGCGCATCCTCATCCCGCAGGCGCTCATCAACAGCCTGCCGAACTTCGGCAACCTTCTGGTGACGGCCATCAAGCAATCCTCCATCCTGTTCACCATCGGCATCATGGACATGTACGAGCGGGCGAACACGCTGGCCGCGGACGACTTCGGCCTGTGGCAGCTGGAGATCTTCCTGGCGCTCATGCTCATCTACTGGGCCATCGCCGTGATCATCGACAAGGGACTGGACGCCCTGTACCGCGTCTCCCGCAAGAAGGTGGCCTGACATGACGTTCGACACCCAATACGCCATCGACCATTTCGGCGAGATCCTTGCCGCCGCGCCCGTCACCATCTGGGTCACGCTCGTGTCCGCGCTGCTCGGCGTGTTCGTCGGCGGGCTGCTGTCCGCCGTGCGCATCAAGGCCATCCCCGTGCTCAACACCATCGTCGGCCTGTTCGTCTCGCTCATCCGCTCCACACCCATCCTCGTCCAACTGTACGTGGTGTGCTACGGCCTGCCGCGCATCTCCGCACTCATTCAGCACGACCCGGCCGTGGCCGCGAACGTGACCATCTACCCGAACACCGTGGCGCTCGTCACGTTCACGCTGTATGCGAGCGCGTACTTCTGCGAGATCTTCAAATCCGCGTACTACACCGTGGACGAGGGGCAGCGCGAAGCCATCCGATCCTTCAATCTGCCGCCGTTCGTCGCCCTGCTGCGCATCATCGTGCCGCAGGCGGCCCTCAACGCGGTGCCGAACCTGTCGAATTCCACCATCGACATGCTGAAGAACACGTCCCTGCTTTACACCATTTCCGTCATGGACATCATGGCACGCGCCACCATCACGGCCTCCGTCACGTTCAAGTTCGTGGAGATCTACACGGATGCGCTGGTGGTGTACCTCATCATCGCCGTGGTGATGTTCGCCGTGTTCGCGCTCATCGAGCAGGTGCTCAAGCGCGTGGTGCGCACGCGGGCGTAGAGGTCTGCCCGGCATAGCTTCGTTGCGGAATTTGGTGGCGATTTGAGACGCAAAACCGTGCTGCAGTGTCTCGAATCGCCACCAATTCCGTTCGGCGGGGGCGCTTCATGGCAAGCGCAGGGAATATCTGCATACTTGCGAGTCCTCCATCGCCGTTGACACCGCGGGGCACCAACGCGGAGCACCGCGGACGCTCGGGTACAATGGGCGCTCGTTTGCTTGCCCACTGCCGTCATGGACGGCCGCATGACCGCGGAGGTTGCCATGGAGATGCTCGCCCTGATCCGCGACGTGCTGCACATCCTGCTGCGCCCGAATCCGGAAGAGGTGGCGCGCGAGACGGCACGGGAAGCGGCCCGGAAGGCGGCACGTACGGAAGTCCGGAAGCAGGCGGCGGACGCCCGGTCCGTGCAGACAGCAGGCGCATCGCCGCGAGGCAGGAGCACGGTGGAGAAACCGGCAAGTACCCGTAGGAAAGCCTCGGCGGCCGGACGCCGGTCACCGCGATCCGTCCGGCAGCAGCCGGAACAGAGCACCGCCGCTGCCCGACCGCAGCTGAAGGCTCATCGCAGGCCGTCGCAGGTCAAGCTGGAGGCTGCGCGCGCTGCGATCGGCCCTGTCGAAGGGCATGAGCTGAGCGACGAGCAGCTAGCGGCCATTGCGGGAGCGGGTCCCAACACGCTGGTGCTGGCCGGCGCCGGGACCGGCAAAACCACCACGATCACCGGCTATGCGGCCTGGCTGTTCGCCACGGGTCGCGCCACGCCGGAGGAGATTCTGGTACTGTCATTCACCCGGGCGTCCGCCGCGGAAATGGCCGAGCGCATCCGCCGGCAGACCGGGAAGAACGTGCATGCGGGCACGTTCCACGGTCTGGGTCTGGAAATCTGCAGAAAAGCGAACACGGAAGGCGGTCCTCGGCCGAAGGTGGCGGATGCCGCAGCACTGGACAAGGCGGTGAGGCAGGAGTTCGCCGCGCGGATCGCGGGCCCGGGCAACGAGCGGTACCGTCGGACCATGCTGGCGCTCATGCCGGAATCTGTGGCGGAGAAGTACCGCACATGGGCCACGTGGGGCAGTCCGGAACAAGGCCGGTCAAGCGCCGCGGGTATCGCCGCGACCGACCCCGCCGAGACGATCGATACCGCCGCCGCGATCACTCCGGAAGCCGCCCTTGCCCCGGCGTCCGGCCTTGACCCGCTTGCCGATCCCGCATTCGCCCAGTGCGCCGAGCATCTGCTCGCCGCCGCGCGGACGGTCATCGGGCATATGCGAGCCGGCGGACTCACCGTGACGGATCTGCGCCGGCGGAACCGCGGGCACACACGGGAGGAGCGCGAACATGCTCTCACCCGCGCCCGCATCGCCCGTTTCATCGACTTCGTGGCCCCGCTCCACGCCGCGTACCGGCGGTACCTTGCGGTCAACCATGCCATCGATTTCGCAGGCATGATCACGGAAGCGACCCGCTTGGTGCGCGAAGATCGCTACGCCAGCCCGTTCCGCTACATTCTGGTCGACGAGTATCAGGACATGTCCCGCCCGCGCTACGAGCTGCTCCGGGCCCTGCGCGAGCAGGCCGGGCAACACGGAAGGGATTGCAGCTTGTTCGCCGTGGGCGACGACTGGCAGTCGATCTACCGGTTCGCCGGCAGCGACGTGAGCCTGATCCTCGACTTCGACCGGCTGTGGCGCGATTGGGGGCCGACGCGTCTGTTCCGCATCACCGTCACGCGGCGGTTCCGCGGTGCGCTGATCGAGGCGAGCGGACGGTTCGTGATGGCGGACCCGAGCCTGTACGCCAAGCGGCTGCGCAGCGCGGATTCCGTCAGCGAACAATCCGGCGGCATGCATTCCGACGACGTAAACCCAGACGACGCGCATCCGGCAAACAGCGCGCATCCGGCAAACCCGGCGCATCCGGCGCGTTCCTCCGGCCGGGAGCGCCCGATCGGCGTGCTGTGCGGCAAGGGGCCGATCGGCGCCGACGAGCACGCGGAGATGCAGGCCCGGTTTGCGGCGGTAACCGCCCAGCTTGTCCGCCTGCCACGCAACGCTTCGGTGCTGCTGCTCGGCCGGTACGCCGATGATCTGGACCGCTTTCTGGCCGCCGACCGCGACCATGCGTTCGCCCCGCCACCCGGCAGCCCAGACGTCCTCGGGTTCCGCGACCGGCCGGACCTGCGCATCGAGTTCATGACCGTGCACAAGTCCAAGGGCCTGCAACGCGATTTCGTATTCCTGCTCGCCACGTCCGGCGGCGCGCACGGATTCCCCAGCGCCCTGCCGGACGAGCCGATCCTCGGGCTGCTGCTGCCGGCCGTGGAGCCGTTCCCGTACGCGGAGGAGCGCCGGCTGTTCTACGTGGCCATGACCCGCTGTGTGAAGCGGCTGTTTCTGGTGGTCGACCGCCGTCGTCCGTCGCGGTTCATCTACGAACTGCGCGATGGTGTCTGTCCCGCCGTGCCGGAACTGTCCGGCTTGTTCCGCGGCGTGAAGCTGCCGCCCCGATGCCCCGACTGCGGCGAGGCTCTCGTGCTGCGCGGTGCCGGAGCAGGCAGTGCGCACGGCAACCGCGGTGCCGAACCGCACGAATTCTACGGCTGCTCCAACTGGCCGGTCTGCCGCTACACCTGTTCCGCTGCCTGAACGCCGCACGCACTGCTGCCAGCCGTCTCCCGCGGTCCCGTCGCCGTTCCTGCGCCCGAGCGTATGATCGGAAGACGGAAGCGGCCGGCGCCAGCTGCACCGGCGACACCGTCCCACACGCGGAGCGAGGGGATGCCAACAATGAGCGAATGCATATTCTGCGCCATCGTCCACGGCGATGCGCCATGCCGGCTGATCGAGGAATCCGATCTGGCGTTGTGCTTCGTGTCCATTGACGATCGGCCCGACTACCACCTTCTGGTCGTGCCCAAACGTCATGCGGTCAACATCCTCGATTGCGATCCCCAATCCCTGCGGGCGGTGACCGAGCTGGCGCAGCGCGTCTCACGCCACTTGGTTGCGGACTGCGGGTTCGACGGGGTGGACCTGCTCAGTACCTCGTTCGCGGAAGCGCAATCGGTGCCTCATTTCCATGTGCATCTGCTGCCCCGCGCGCATGGCGACGGGTTGGACACATGGCCCGCCCTGCCCGAGCGCACAATCCCACTGGACGAAGCATGGCGTCGCATGCGCCGGCCCCGCGATGCCGAGCCCGATGCGCCGAACAGCCAGACAACTGATTAGAATAATGCCATGAGCACCACCGCCATCAACAACATCACATTCTCCACGACCGGCCTGCGGCAGGGATACGACACCGAGGCCGTAGACGATCTGCTGGACCGCATTTCCGATGCGCTCGACGGCAACGGCACCATGCGCGGCGAGGACGTGCGCCGCGAGCAATCGCAGTTGCCGACGGTGAGGCACGGCGGCTACAACATCACACAGGTGGACGAGGCCTTGGAACGCATCGCGAACGAGCTGGACAGCGGCCGTGCGCTCGGGCTCGGCTTGCAGCGAGTACTCCTGCTGCTGCAGGTGGCCGGCAGCGAGTACGTATCCGACTACGCGCGGGATGCAGCACGCGCACGGCTCCGTATGATCACCAAGGAGCAGTGGGGCACGCTGCTGCGTTAAGCGACGTACGGGAACCCTCGGCCCCGGCGTAACGGCCGGGCCCGAACACCGGCTGCCGGCGTCACCCCGTGAGATACTGGAATCGCTGGATCACAGAGGATCAGGCAGAAGATCAGGGGGGGTCATTATGTCTTCGAACGCTTTCACGCTACTCGCCGTCGGCGGCTTTTTCATGCTGCTGGGCCTGAATTTCGCGCTGGTCAGCCTGTTCGCCAAACGCCGCACGGAGGAGCGGCACGCACGTTGCACCGCGTCCGGGGAAGGACGGGTGACGCGGGTCGAGCGGGACGTTGACAACGGTACGGTCACATGGACCGCGCATATCGAGTATCAGGTCGACGGGCATGACTACGAGAAGCTGTCAACGTCCACGGGCAGGAGCCCGGCGCTGAGCGTCCCAGACCGGGTCGCCGTCGCCTACGACCCGCTCGAGCCCAAGACCGCCTATCTGCCGGATTACGACCGCACCGGGTCCCTCCACCGATTCCTGACCATATTCGGACTGCTGTTCGTGGGTCTAGGCATCGGCACGGCGGTGGGGGCGGCGTTCGCATAGACGGCGGAATTCCGCCGATGCAACCGCCGGTTGCGCCACGGTTGCGCACGATTCCGATCGCAATTGCGGTTGCGTTTCGCCATTGCAACCGCAAGATGGTGGCGGCGATGGCGATGCAGTGCCACAGTGGAATCATCGTTCAGACACGACAGCGCGGCAAACGCGACAACATGACAAGATGAAACCACCGGTTAGGGGGATGATGACGATGAGCTTCCGCACCAATCTGCAGACATTGAGGGCAAGGCGCAACATGACGCAGGAGCAGCTGGCCATGCTGCTCGGCGTCTCGCGGCAGGCGATCTCGAAATGGGAATCCGAAAAGGCGTATCCCGAGATGGACAAGCTGCTGGCGATCTGCGACCTGTTCGGCTGCACGCTCGACGATCTGGTGCTCGGCGACGTGAATCGGCCGGCGACGGCCACAGGGACGCCCGCCGCGGCCAACCCCAGTCCTCGCCTCACCGCCGACGGCAACGGCAACGAAACGCGCAGCGAGGCCGCCGCAACAACAACGCCCTTAGAAGTACGAGAGAGCGCACAGCCGAGCACACCGACCATCACCACAGCCCTGCCGAAGGACATCACCGGCTACGATGCCCACCGTCGCAGTTTCGCACTGCTGATCGCATCCGGCGTCGCGGCGATCATCGCGGGCGTCGGCGTCGCCAACCTCTTCGACTCGGAGCATTCGATCATCGGCGACAGCCCGCTCAACGACTTCCTCATGTTCGTCTGCATCGGCGTGGGCGTGATCGTCGGCTTGGCACTGCTTATTCCGGGCGGCATGGCGCACAGCGACTTCAGGCGCCGGCACCCGTACGTCGAGGACTTCTACACGGAAGACGACCGTTCCCGCGAGACGCGCATGACGGCGGTCGGCGTAGTGACGGGCATTGCGGAGATCCTGATCGGCATCGCGGTGTCCGAGTACGCGGACACGGTACTGGAGATCGGCGCCGGATGGCCGAACGCGGTCATGCTACTGCTGTCCGCGGCCGCGGTGTTCGGATTCGTCTACTGCGGCATGCGGCGCGCCATGCTGAACATCGACGGCTACAACAGGGAATCCGGACAGGAGCAACGCAAGCGCTCCGGGGACGCGTCGCGATCCGCAAAGCTGTCCGGGTCCCTGAGCGGCATTATCATGCTCATCGCCACGATCGTCGGCCTGACACTGCTGTTCCTCGTTCCCGGATCGCCGTTCTGGATGTCATGGGTGATCGGCGGCCTGCTGTGCGCCGTCACCGGCATCGTTGCCGGCCTGTTCAAGGATCGCTTCGACAAGTAGCAGCGAGAAGCTCACCGCGCCCCGCGCCTAGCCGTCAGGCGGCCTTGGTCGGGTCCTTCTGCAACGAGAGGAACACGAGCGCCACCACGAGCAGGATCGCGATGGACAGCACGCCGATCGACGCATTGCCGGTCAGCGAAGTCGTCGTGGCCACGAGGAACGTGCCGAGGATCGACGCGGTCTTGCCGAAGATGTCGTAGAAGCCGTAGTACTCGTTGGCGTGGTCCTTGGGAATGATCTTGCCGTAGTAGGAGCGCGACAGGGCCTGGATGCCGCCCTGGAACATGCCCACCAGAATCGCGAGGATCCAGAACTCGACGGCCGAACGCAGGAAGAACGCCGCGAAGAACACGATGCACATGTAGGCGATCACGGCCGCCACGATCATCGGCTTGCACCCGTAGCGGCCCGCCAGACGGCCGTAGAGGATCGCGCACGGGAAGGCCACGAATTGGGTGACCAGCAGGGCCACCACGAGCTGCGTGGAATCGATGCCGAGCTCGGTGCCGTACGACGTGCTCATGGAGATGACCGTATTCACCGCGTCGATGTAGAAGAAGAACGCGATCATGAACATCCACAGCGGCTTGTTGCGCACGATCCTGCCGAACGTGCCGCCCAGCTCGCGGAACGTGCCGCGCACGGCCTCGGCGGCATGCTCGCTCGTGGCCCGGTAGTGGACCTGACGGTAGCTGGTGATCAGCGGGACGGTGAACGCCACCCACCACACGGCGGTGATCACGAACGCGGCGCGCGTGCAGGCGGCGGTGGACCACTCGAACAGCGCCGGGCCGCCGAAGATGAGCGCGATGCAGGCGATGAACGGGATTGTGGAGCCCACGTAGCCCCAGCCGTAGCCGTGCGAGGAGACCTTGTCCATGCGCTCGTTGACGGTGGTGTCGATGAGCATGGAGTCGTAGAACGTGAGCGAGCCGTTGAGGCCGATCGTCGCCAGCACGTACACCACCAGGAACGGCAGCCACGTGAGGGGCAGGGCCATGCCGCAGCACATCACCACGCCGGTGCCGAAGAAGCCGAGGAAGAACTTGATCTTCATGCCCTGCACGTCCGCGATGGAGCCGAGCAGCGGCATGAGCAGCGCGATCACCAGTGAGGCGATGGTCTGCGCGTAGCCCCATGCGGACACGATGTTGCCGTCGTCCGGCATGAGGGACTTGGCGTAGATGGGCACGACGGCGGTGCTCAGCAGCACGAACGCGGAATTGCCCACGTCGTACACGATCCATTTCTTCTCGCGGGCCGTGAGCTTGGCGGAGGCGGGGGTCTGCCCGGATCCGGTGCCGGCTCCGGCATTGTTGGCATTACTGGACATGGGCGCTCCTGACGTTCAAACCACCTTTCATCCTAAAGTTCCGGCCCGGGCGGACGGGCCGATCGCGGTGAACAGCCGGTGAACTTCCGGACCGATTATCAAACCTCTCGTTGGCATTCCGCCGTTGCCGGGAGATACCCCCGCAAGTTTGCCGGAGACGGGCAGGACCGGCCGGATTTGCCTTTTCCCGAGATTCGCTGTATTATTGTGAAGTTGTGTGTTCAGCCAAGCGGCAAAACGCGTGTGCCGGGCACGAAAGACTTGGAACAGACAGATACAAGGGAGTCCACCATGGCAACTCGTTGCGCAGTGTGCGGCAAGGGCCCGCAGACCGGCTACACCGTTTCTCATTCGCATATCCGTAACAAGCGCACCTTCCGCCCGAACCTGCAGCCGGTGCACACCACCATCGATGGCGCCAACGTGCGCGTCAAGGTGTGCGTCAAGTGCCTGAAGGCCGGCAAGGTGCAGCGCGTGGCCGCGTGAGTCGCGCCCACTAAGCAATCACGTAGCGCAAAACCCCGGAACCGCATAGTCGGCTCCGGGGTTTTGCTTTGCCGGGATGCCGCCCGGGCGAGCAGCCGACCCGAACGGCATCAGGGCGAGGCCGTTCGTTAGGATAGTGGGCATGAGTGTTTC
Source organism: Bifidobacterium sp. LH_389 (assembly GCF_056357235.1). Classification (NCBI taxonomy): domain Bacteria; kingdom Bacillati; phylum Actinomycetota; class Actinomycetes; order Bifidobacteriales; family Bifidobacteriaceae; genus Bifidobacterium; species Bifidobacterium sp. LH_389. Next base: position 207,173 of record NZ_JBKEVR010000003.1, on the reverse strand, counting down.
GCTGGATACCGCCGTGTCGTCGCTGATGACGAACCGTCGGCGCGTGGGCGCACTCAAGGCGTTGGGCGTGGTCACCGTGCGCGACGCGTTGACCTACTACCCGTTCCGCGTGACCGATCCGGTGCCGGTCCGCCCGATCCGCAACGCCACGATCGGCATGCCGGTCGCCTTCGCCGCCGCCGTCCGCTCCCTGCACGTAGTACCGATGAACGCGCGCCGGGGCTTCCGCCTGCAGGCCGTGGTCTCGGACGACGCCGGAACCGCCGCGCAGCTGGTGTTCTTCTCTTACAAGAAGCAGTACGTGGACTGGGTGAGCATGCGGCTGCGGCAGGGCGCGCGCGTGGTGGTGTCCGGCACACCGAGCGAGTTCAACGGGCAGCTGCAGTTCGCGCATCCGGAAATCCTCACGATCGCGCCGGAGCCCACGCCGGCCGCACAGCCGGGGCAGCCCGCCCAGCCATCGTCGCTCACCTTCGACGCCGACTCCGTGGAGCAGGCCCTGCGCCGCGTCTGCCGCCCCCGCCCGGTGTACCATGCCACGAGCCGCATTTCCTCGGAGCACATCCACGAGTCGATCATGGGCTTCCTGAACGCGCTGGAGTCGGGAGGCGGCGAGGCCATCCCGGACGTACTGCCCGAATCGGTGCGTGCGGCGGGCTGCTATCTGCACCGGGCCGAGGCGTTCCGGGCCGTGCACGACCCGGATACCGTGGAGGACTTCCACCGGGCCATCGCCACGCTGCGTTACGAGGAGGCGTTCGTCAGCCAGACCGCGCTGGTGAAGACCCGCCACGCCACGCAGCAGGTGAAGGCGTACGACTGCACGGCCGGCCAGCCGCTCGCGGAACGGTTCGTTGCCTCGCTGCCGTTCGAGCTGACCGGCGGGCAGCGGGCCGTGATCGACGACGTGACACGAGACATGTCCCGCGCATGGCCAATGCAGCGTCTGTTGCAGGGCGAGGTAGGTTCCGGCAAGACCGTGGTGGCCGTGGCCGCCATGCTCGCCGCCGCCGGAGCCGGGCATCAGGCGGTACTGGTGGCCCCCACGCAGGTGCTGGCCGAACAGCATACGGAGACGATCGGGAAGATGGTCGCCGCGATCGGCACCGACATCCCCGTCATTCTGCTCACGGGCGGCATGAAGCTCGCTGCCCGTCGCCGCGCCCTCGCCACGGTCGCCTCCGGCACGCCATGCATCGTAGTGGCCACGCACGCCGCGTTCTCCAAGACGTTCCAGGCGCCGGATCTGGCGCTCGTGGTGATCGACGAACAGCATCGGTTCGGTGTGGAGCAGCGCGAGACCCTGCGCCACCGGTACGACGTGGCCCCGCATCTGCTGGTCATGACCGCCACCCCGATCCCACGTACCGCCGCCATGACCTGGTTCGGCGATCTGGACCTTTCCTGGCTCACCGAGCTGCCGGGCGGGCGCAAGCCGATTCGCACGGTGGTGGTGCAGGAGGCGGACGGCGGCACGATGGCCCGCATGTTCGCCCATCTGCGAGCTCGAGTGGACGCCGGCGAGCGCGCGTACGTGGTCTGCGCGCGCATCGACGCGGACGATGATGCCGAGGCCGATCGCTCTGCGGACATGCCCGACCTGATCGACAACGGAACCGTGGGCGGCGAGGAGACCGAAGCCCGCCCGCCGTTGCATTCGGTGACGGAGATCGCCGAGCGTCTGGCGTCCCTGCCGCAGTTCCGCGGGCTGAGGCTCGCCACGCTCACCGGTCGCGACGACGACGAGACCAAGACCCGCGTCATGGCCGAATTCGCGGACGGCACCGCGCCCGTGCTGGTGGCAACCACGGTGATCGAGGTGGGCGTGGACGTGCCGCAGGCGAGCTGCATCGTGATCTTCGACGCGGACCGGTTCGGCCTCTCGCAGCTGCATCAGTTGCGCGGGCGCGTGGGCCGAGGCGGCACGAATTCGTGGGCGTTCCTCGTCTCGCGGGCGGAACCGGATTCGATCGCGGCCCAGCGGCTTGAGGTGATCCGGGGCACGCTGGACGGGGCGAAGATCGCGCAGGCCGATCTGGAGCTGCGCGGTGCCGGTGACGTGCTGGGGGATGCGCAGTCCGGCGGCAAGTCGAGCCTCAAGCTGCTGCGCGTCGTCAAGGACGCCAAGCTGATCGAACAGGCGCGCAGCGAGGCGGAGCGCGTGCTGGCGGCCGACCCGAAACTGGACGGTGAGCCGCAGCTGGCGGGCGCGGTGCTGGACTTTACGCGCGGCAACGCCGACTTCCTCACCTCCACGTGAGCGGAGTCCACGTGAGCGGGGCGTGTCAGAGCACGTACTCGCACCAGACGCACGAACCCCGACGCCCACGCTAGGCTAAAGTGGTCCGTATGCGCGTGATTTCAGGACGTTTCAAGGGATTCCAGCTGCCGACAGCCAAGACCGGCACCCGCCCGACCACCGACCGCACCAAGGAGGCGATCTTCTCGCATCTCGACTCGTGGGGCGTGCTTGACGGGGCCCGCGTGCTCGATCTGTTCGCCGGCACGGGAGCGCTCGGCATCGAGGCCCTCTCCCGCGGCGCCAAGGAGCTGACGGCGGTGGAGGCGGCGGGACCGGCGGCCGCGCTGCTCGGCAAAACGTTCGGCGCGATCAGGGCGTCCCGTGCGTGGGAACGGGACATGACCGCACGGGCGTTGCGTACCAAGGCGGAGTCCTTCGCCGCAAAGTACGCCGGTCCCGGCTTCGACCTGATCCTCATCGACCCGCCGTATGCTCTGGAAACCGAGGCATGCAACCGTCTGCTCGCGGACATCGCGGCGAACGGCGTGGCGGCACCGGGCGCAATCGTCATGTTCGAGCGGTCCACCCGTTCCGAACCGCTGACGCCCCCGGATGGCTGGGAGGTCGCCCAAGCCCGGGACTACGGCGAAACCGCCGTGACGTACTTCGAGCGCACGCAGTGAGCCAAGCCCGCCAAACCGGCCAAGCCCACCGTGCGCCGCGCCCCGCCGGGCAGCCGCGGTGCGCTGGTAGGCTGGAATGCAGTCTGAAATCCGAGAAACGAGGTATGCAATGACGAGCACGGACATCGGCATGATCGTGGCCTGCATCGTGCTGGCCCTGTGGGGCGCGGCGCTGCTGTTTTCCGCCGACTGGGTGTGGCGGCTGGCATGCAAGCTGACCGGCACCTACACGGATCCGAGCCGCGGCACGCTGCTGTTCGCGCGCATCTGCGGGTTCATCCTGTTCGTGATCGGCATCGGCGCCGTCACCACCAAGGTGCTGTAGAACGCCAGACCGTCCAGCCAGACCGGTCTCACAGCCAGTCGAGCGGCGGCTTCTTCGCGGGCGCGGGGAAGCGGCGGTCCAACACAGCCAGATCGTCGGGCGTGAGCTCAATGCTCGCCGCTTCCACGTTGAGGCGCATGTGCTCGCGGTTGCCGGTCTTGGGGATCGCCACGGTCAGCCCGTCGCGCATCACCCACGCGATCATGATCTGAAACACCGTGGCCTGATGCTCGCGCGCCACTGCTGCGAGCGTCGGATCGTCGCGCAGCCCGTAGGCGAACCGACCGCCTTGGGCAAGCGGGCTGTAGGCCATCATCGCCACGCCGTGTTCGCGCATCCACGGCTTGAGGCTCACTTCCACGCCGCGCGACTCCATGTGGTAGAGCACTTGGTTGACCATGCAGGCGTCTCCGCCCGGCACCTGCCACAGGCGTTCCATGTCGTCCACGTCGAAGTTGGACACGCCCCAGCGACGGATCAGCCCGTCCCGGCGCAGCTCCTCCATGCAGGCGACGGTTTCCTCGAGCGGTACCGCGCCGGGCCAGTGCAGCAGGTAGAGGTCCAGATAATCCGTGCCGAGCCGCTTGAGCGAGGCTTCGCAGCTGGCGCGCATGTTCCCGCGTCCGGCGTGCGACGGAATCACCTTGCTCACCAGATACAGATCGTCACGGTCCCGCCCGCGAATCGCCTCCCCCACCAGCGTTTCCGCGGCGCCGTCGCCGTACAGTTCGGCCGTGTCGATCAATGTCACGCCCAGATCGAGCCCTTCGTGCAGCGCGGCGATCTCCTCCTCGCGCGCATCCGGATCTTCCGCCATGTGCCAGGTCCCCATGCCCAGCATCGGCATCGTGCTGCCGTCGCGCAGCGTGACCGTGCGCAGCGGCGCCGCACCGCCGTACGTTCCATGAGTTCCCATATCAGCCCCCTTCATCGTCGTTGACCGGGTAACTCCCGCTTCCACTGTAGGCGCCTCCCCCGCCACCGGCGCGTCGGTTTCAGCGAACATTCAGCGACTTGCCATGAAACTTCCATGCCATCCGACGCGGACGCCACGCCGCCGTGCGATCGGGCCCGCTAGGATGGCAGGCATGGAACAAGCATTCGACATCGTGCTGCACTGGCTGCAGGTCAACGCGGGCAAGCTGCTGCTGCTCGTCATCGTCGTCGTGGCCGCGGCCGTCGCCTCGCGGCTGGTGAAGCGCTGGACGATCCGTCTGCTCAACAAGACGGACGTGCCCAGCGCGTCGATCTTTGCGAACATCCTGCGCGTGCTCATCTGGGTGATCGCCGCCTGCATGGTGCTGCAGCCGGTGTTCGGCATCAACCCCAGCACGATCGTCACCGCACTCGGCGTCGGCGGCGTGGCCATCTCCCTGGGCCTCAAGGATACGATCGCGAACGTGATCGGCGGGTTCGGTCTCATGATCGGCAAGGTGATCCAGCCGGGAGACGTGGTGACCGTGGCCGGTGCGACCGGCGTGGTGAAGGACATCACGTGGCGGCATACCATCGTGCGCGAGCGCAGCGGCAACGAGATGGTGATTCCGAATTCGGTGCTCAATACCAAGGAGCTGGAGAAGATGTCTCCCTCCAACGAATGCCTGGCCAAGGTGCCCTTCACCGCGAAGGCCGGCAGCGACCCGGCCGAGGTGAGCAGGCGGATCGTGGCCGTCGTGGCGGCGGCGACGGCGGAAATCACGGTGCCGGGCTCGCAGCCGGTGGTGAAGTTCCTCGGCTTCGACCCGTACGGCATGACCGGTCAGGTGTGGGCGTTCGCGCGAGACGGCGTGTATCTGTCCGCCGTGCAGGATGCCATCACGCGTGCGCTGGCGGATGCGGACTTTCTGGAGCAGCGGGCCGCGATCGGCGAGTGAATATCGCTTTGCCGCTTATCGCCACATGTCCGGGTATGTCCGGACACGGCCGAGGGCATGGCCGCGCACAGCCGGGTGTGCATTCTGCCGCGACTACCAGCGGCCGGCGATGGGCGTGCCGCAGTCGGGGCATACCGCGGAGTCGGAGCCTGACTGCCCGCTGAGCCGGTCGGAGACGATCCGATACCAGTCGCGTTCCACCAGAGCCGCCCCGCAGTTCGGGTTCGGGCAGTAGGTGGTGTCTCCTTCCGAGTAGTGCACGTTGCCGGTGTATACGTAGTTGAGGCCCTCGGCGTAGGCGATTTCGCGGGCGCGCAGCAGCGTGGCGAGCGGCGTGGGAGGTACGTCGCGCATCTTGTAGTCCGGGTGGAAGGCGGAGAAGTGCAGCGGCACGTCGGGACCGCAATGCTCGCGGATCCACGCGCATTCGGCGTGCAGTTGCGCGTCGTCGTCGTTGCGGCCGGGGATGAGCAAGGTGGTGAGTTCCACCCACACGCGGCCACCGTCCGGGGTGCGGGCGGTGTTGACGGCGTAGTCGATGGTGTCGAGCACGTCCTGCAGGTGCGTGCCGGTGACGGACCGGTAGAAGTCCTCGGTGAAGCCCTTGAGGTCGATGTTGGCCGCATCCATGGCGTCGTAAAACTCAGGACGCGCGGCGGCGCTCATGTACCCTGCGGTGACGGCGATCGGGTGGATACCCTTCTCACGGCAGGCGTCCGCCGTGTCGATCGCGTATTCGGCAAACACGATCGGATCGTTGTACGTGAAGGCGACCGACGCGACGCCCTCCCGCTGCGCCGAGGCGGCGATGTCGTCCGGTTCGGCCTCCACGGCCACGCGATCCCAGCTACGAGCGCGGGAGATGTCCCAGTTCTGGCAGAACCTGCACGCGGAGTTGCAGCCGGCGGTGCCGAAGCTCAGCACCCGGCTTCCAGGGTGGAAGTGGTTGAGCGGCTTCTTTTCCACCGGATCGATGGCGAAGCCGGAGGAACGGCCGTAGGTGTCGAGCTCGATGCGCCCCTCATGATTGGAGCGCACGAAGCAGAAGCCGCGCTGGCCTTCGCGCAACTTGCATTCGCGCGGGCAGAGGTCGCATTGCACGCGGCCGTCGTCCAGCGGGTGCTGCCAGCGGCCGAACGCGGGATGCATCACCCGTGCCGACTGCACCGATTGCGCCGGATGTTCCGCCATGGCCGCCTCCTTTCGCCCGTCGTGCCCGTCACGCGTGTCCGCGCCCGTTACCGGTACGCTCGAACAGTGTACCGCCGGGCTGCAATCTCCCCGTGTTTCCAGTCCAGATTCGAGGTCAGACCGGCCTTGGCCAGCAAGTGACCGACGAAGTCACGCGGCTCGGGCAGTTCGTCCCACACCTGCGGCAGGAACGTGGCTGCGTGGCCCACGCCGTCTTCCAGAATCAGCCCGTCGACGCCCGGTCTGAGCGTGCGTTCCAGCATGGCCCGCGAGCGCACATCCGGCATTGGTTCGGGCTGGCTCAGCACGGAGACCTCGAAGCGCAGCAGTGGGTATTCGTCCGGCCCGACCGGGTAGAAGCGCGGGTCGTGCACGGCCGCGTCCACGGCGTGTTCGGCCACGTCCCGGCCCAGTGGCTGCCGTGCGATGATCGACCCGATGCAGCCGCGCAACCGCCCGTTCTCGGTCAGCGTCACGAAGCTTGCGCCCGGCTCATCCAGCCACGCGTGCCGCCGGAGAATCTCCGCCGCCGATGGCCCGTCCACCGCAATGCCCAGATGCTCCGCCAGCGCCGTGCGCGCCAGCCGCAACAGCACGGAACCCTCGTGACGGCCCCCATGCCCGCCCTGCCCGGCGTCCGTCACCGCATCCGTGTCCGGATCCTGCACAGGCCGGACGTCCTGCGGCACCTCCCATAGCGCCCAGCTGGCATAGCCCACCACGCGCTGCCGGGGGTCGCACATCGCCGGCCGATCCTCGCCGGCCAGCGCCACCTCGCCGTCGTCGCCGGACGTGCAGCAGCCGAGGAATTCCAGCTCCGGACGCCATCCCGCGGGCGCAGCCGCAGACCCGTTCCCGCATGGACCCACAGACCCAGAGGAATCCGCAGATCCGGGAAAATCCACAGACTCGTCGGATTCACTGGGGACAGCGTGGGCACAGTGTGCACACGGCGTGCCCACGCTGTCCCCATCGGATTCGATGGCCCTTCCGCTTTCCGTGCGGGAGGTCCCGTCCGCAGGAGACGCCCCGCCACGGCAGGAATCCGCAGCCGCCTGCATCCGCACGATCGCATCCAGCAGCCCGTTGATCGGGTAGGCGCCGCACGCGCGGTCGGGGGCGATCGGATAGTCCAAGGCGGCGATGCGGCCGATCGTCTCGTCGTCGATGGCGCGGCCCACACGCTCGGGATGGTAATGCGACAGGTCGGAGCTGATCACGATCACGGTCTCCGGACCGCCCCACAGGGCGCGCAGCACGTCCGCCACCTCGCGGGGCGTGGCGTCGCCGGCGTTGAGCGGCACGATGGCGATGTCCGGCCCGAGCACCTTCTGCAGGAACGGCACCTGCACCTCCACCGCATGCTCCTGCTCGTGCGTCGGGTCGTTGACGATCAGCAGCCCGGCATCCAGCGCCGCCCGTTCGGCATCCACGTCCACGCGGACCGTGCCGAGCGGGGTGCGCCACGCGTCGGCGGAGCACATGGCCACCCCGCGCACGGGCACGCGATGGGTCGGGCCCACGATCACCGCGCGGCGGACAGTGCCGCAGCCGGCCGCCAGCAGCGAGTATGCCAAAGCGGCCGTGGCGCCGGAATACACGTAGCCGGCGTGGGGCACGATCACCGCCTTGGGCCACGGCGTGCGCGCATGCGCCTGCGTCTGCGGACCGCGACCGGCCTTGCGACGGGCCAGTGCGCGGGACGCATACGCCAGCTCGTCGTCGATCATGGCGTTCAGCCGCGCGGCATCCCCCGGGTAGAACGCGTCCGCCACCGCCGCCGGACGAATGCGCTGAAACTGCTCTTCGGCCATCGTTCCTCCTTCGGGCACGCAACCCCCGGGAACCTTCGCAGACGACTGAGGGGCGGGGTGCCGAGTCCTGACATCCACAGTACTCAGCGCCCGCCCCTCACGATCGGCATCCGAAGCGCCTTGGCGAAGATCGCTACCGCAGCACGCCCTCGATGAGACGCGTGATGAGCTCGGTATAGCTCACGCCGGTCGCCTCCCATGCCTTGGGATACATGGAGATGGGCGTGAAGCCGGGCATGGTGTTGATCTCGTTGATCATCACCTCGCCGCTCGGCGTCACGAAGGTATCCACGCGGCTCAGGCCGGCCAGATCGAGCGCCTTGAACGCCTTGACGGCCACCTCGCGCACGCGCTCGAGCGTTTCGGCGGGCAGGTTCGCCGGCACCTCCACGTGGGAGGCGGCGGAATCCGTGTACTTGGAGTCGAAGTCGTAGAACTGGTCGTCGCCGGCGTTGCGACGGTCGAGCACGATCTCGCCCGGCCAGCTGGCGGCAGGCTCGTCGGTGGCCCGGGGCGCCAGCACCGCGCATTCGATCTCGCGGGCGTCGATCCCCTGCTCCACCAGCACCTTCCAGTCATGCTTGCTGGCCTCGAACACGGCGGCGATCAGGGCGGCCGCGTCCCCGGCGCACTCCACCTTCGTCACGCCGAAGCTCGACCCGGCGCGTGACGGCTTCACGAACAGCGGGTAGGCCAGGCCGGCCGCCTCCACCTGTGCGAGCACGTCGTCCGCCTGCGGAGCGAACTCCTCGGCCGCGTCGAACAGGCGCGTGTCGAGCGTGATGCCCGGCGCGGTGGGAATGCCGGCCGCGTTGAGCACCACCTTGGTGAAATGCTTGTCCATGCAGGCCGCGGACGCGAACACGCCGCAGCCCACGTACGGCACGTTCATCATCTCCAGCAGGCCCTGCACGGTGCCGTCCTCGCCGTACGGACCGTGCAGCACCGGGAACACGGCGTCCACATGGCCGAGCGACACCGGGTCGCCGCCGTTCGGGTCGCCCGCGAAGAAGCCGTCCTGCCCGAGCGCCACGTCCAGCACCACCGGGCGGGAGCCGGGCGTCACCTCCACGCTCGGCAGCTCGGTGCCGTTGAGATCCCAGCCGCGCGGGTCCTCACCGTCCACGATCCACTTGCCGTCGCGCGTGATGCCCACCGGAATCGGCTCGAACTTCTCCGTGTCTATGGCCTTGAGCACGCCGGCCGTGGAAATGCAGGAGATCGGATGCTCGTCCGCACGGCCTCCGTACAACACCACAATCCGCTTCTTCGCCATCGTCGCTACTCCTCTACTCGTCTGTACTCGTGGTTCCGCTTGCGCTCGAAGGTTCAGGTTACTCCGCGGTGATTTCCGTGCCGAACAGTTCGCCCAGCATCTGCTCACAACTGATACCTTCATGCAGCACGTGGCTCATGGCGTACGCGAGCGGCGTGGGCACGTGCAGCTGATCGCCGAGCGCGACGACCGCATCCGTGGTGGGCACGCCCTCCGCCACGCCGTTGGATACCTTCGTGGCCTCCTCGACCGTGAGCCCCTTGCCCAGATTCGCGCCGAACGTGTAGTTGCGGCTCAGCGGGGAGCCGCACGTGGCGATCAGATCGCCCACGCCCGCGAGTCCCGCGAACGTCTTCGGGTCGGCGCCGGCGGCCTTGCCCAGCGCGGTGAGCTCGGCCAGTCCGCGCGTCTCGATCATCGCCGCCGTGTTCTCGCCGTACCCCGCGCCGCGGGCCATGCCCACGGCGAGCGCCACCACGTTCTTCAGGCTTCCGCACATCTCCAGGCCGATCACGTCGCTGGAGGTGAACGGGTGGAAATAGCTCGTGGAGCACGCGTTGGCCACCTTGGCGGCCGCATACGGATTCGTGGAGGCGACCACGGTGGCGCTGGGTTCGCGCGCGGCGATCTCCTTGCTCAGGTTCGGACCGGACACGGCCACGAAACGGTTCTCCGGCAGACCGAGCGATTCGCGCACCACCTCGTCCATGCGCTTGTTCGTGCCGCGCTCGATGCCCTTCATCAAGCTCACCACGATCGCCTTGCCGGGAATGAGGCCGCGGAATTCCGCGAGCGCCTTGCGCGCCGCCTGAGCCGCGATCGCCACGACGATGATCTCCGCATCCTTCACGGCCTCGGCGCGGTCGCCGGTGGCGGTCATCCTCTCGGGCAGCCGTTCCACGGAGGGCAGCCGGACGTCGTTGCGGTGCCGGTCGCGGATGCCCTCCACGATTTCCGGCTCGATCGCCCACATCGTCACGTCGTTGCCCGCGTCGGCCAACACCTGGCCGAACGTGGTGCCCCAAGCGCCTGCCCCAAGAACCGTCACATTCGTCATTACTGATCCAGCCCTCCTCGAACTGCCATACAACGGTCCAAGCCTACACTGTTCCGGCGGCCGCCGCAGGGTTCGCATCGGTTTGCCGGGCGGAAGGGGCGGGAGGGCGGAACTTCCGGGCACTCTCAGCGTCGGGCGTTCGGGGCCGCGTGGATGTCGATCGGCTTGCGGCTCATGGTGCGGTAGTCCCAGTAGCCCTCCGCGGGGAACCGTTCGCCGCGGATCTCCTCCAGCAGCACGTTGAGCCGGCGGAACACGCGGTCGGTCAGCTCGTTGACCTTGTCCGCCGGGGGCTCCTCGCCCCAATCGGCCATGTCGGAGAGCAGATCGCCGTATTCCAGCTGACGGTCGTAACACATCACCACGTTCTTGCGCGGCCACGGCCACCAGTGGTTGATGCTCGCCGCACCCCACGTGGCGGCGCAGAACAGCGGGACCTCGCGGCCGAGCCGCCGTGACGCCTCCAGCGCGATGTAGCCCACGCCCTCCTTGACGCTCATCACCCACTTCTGCGGGTCGCGCGTCACCGTGCCCTCGGGCCACACCGTGAGCGGGCGGCCGGAGGTGAGGATGCTGACCGACGTCTCCTCGATCGCCTTCGCCTTGCCGGCGTGCCGCTGGACCGGCTGCATGCCCACCAGCTGGAACCACTTGCCGATCACCGGCCATTTGGCCATCTCCGCCTTGGCCATGTAGCGCGGACGGCGGCCCATGTGGAACAGGGATGCCATGGGCACGAACACGTCGAACATCGTGACGTGCGAGGCGGCGGTGATGAACGGGCCGTCCTCGGGCACGTTGTCCAATCCCCAGGCGAGCGTCTTGCAGCTGGCGCGGAACACCACATCCACGCCGGTGAGCAGCCGTTTGGTGCCCTTGGGATGCTGCGCGTTGATCTCCGCCACGTTGGCCTTGCGATTCGGGCCGGTGGGGAAATCACGCATGGGGTCGACGAGCGTGTGTTCGCGGGCGAGCTTCGCCACCTGCTCGTCGCTCAGGGGCCTAACGGCCGAACGGGGGGACGGTTTTCCTTTGGATGCCATGCCACCCATTGTGCCTCAGCCGCCGTACCGCGGCGTCTCCGGGTCGGGCTGGCCGGATGCGTGCGGGCGGGTGCGTGCGGCGCCGTCTTCCCGAAATTGGATGCGATTCGAGACACAAACCACCCCTCCCATGTCTCAAATCGCCACCAATTCAGGGAGTGGGGGCTTATGGAGGCTACTTCGGACGCAAAAACAGCCCGCTGCGTCCGGAATAGCCACCAATCCGAGCAGCGGGGGCTACTTCGGATCCAAAACCCGGCTTTTGCGTCCGGAATAGCCACCGATCTGGGAATCGGAGGCTACTTCGGACGTGCAATACACCGCCACGACTTGGCACGGCACCAAGTGAGGCCAGCCAACGGGCCCGCCTCCGGCCCTGCAATTACAGACCGGCCCAACGGGCCGGCCCCAACACTGGCCGAGCCGCTGCCGCGACTCGGCGCGGGGCCTGTCGGAAGCCCACCGGGCTCCCGGCAGGCTGACCGCGACGCTAGTCGCGGTCAGCCAACGGCCCCGCCCATTCACCTTCTTCGGGTTCGCGGGCGGAGACGACCTTTTCTTCGGGCCAGTGCTTGGCGGGGATGGTCTTGGGCTTGAACGGGAAGCGTTCGGCGCGCATCTTCTCGTACGCGGCGATGTCATCCTCGTGCTGCAGCGTCAGATCAATGTCGTCGTAGCCGTTCATCAGACGCCAGCGCACGTAGTCGCCCACCTCGAACGGCAGGGTCACGTCGCCGCACGTCACCGTGCGATCCTCCAGCGACACGGTCATCTCGCGGCCGGGCTCCTCCTCCAAGAGCTTCCACAGCAGCTCGACGGACTCCTGCGGCATGATCGCCGCGAGCACGCCGTTCTTGGCAGTGTTGCCGTAGAAGATGTCCGCGAAGCTGGGGGCGATCACCACGCGGAAGCCGTAATCGTGCAGGGCCCACACCGCGTGCTCGCGCGAGGAGCCGATGCCGAATTCCGGACCTGCCACCAGAATCTGGCCCTTCGCGTATTCGGGCTGGTTGAGCACGAACTTCGGGTCGCGGCGCCACGCGTAGAACAGCGCGTCGTCGAAGCCCGTCTTGGTGACGCGCTTCAGGAACACGGCGGGGATGATCTGGTCGGTGTCGACGTTGGAGCGGCGCAGCGGCACGCCCACGCCGGTGATTTTCACGAGTTTTTCCATGATTGCTTTCTCTGGTCCTTACACGAACGGATTGAAGTCAACGGGCCCTGTCTTGCTGCCCGGCGCGGCTCACAGGTCGGCCGGCGACGAGATCGTGCCGCGGATGGCGGTGGCGGCGGCGACCTGCGGGGAGGCGAGGTGCGTGCGCGAGCCCTTGCCCTGACGGCCCTCGAAGTTGCGGTTCGACGTGGAGATCGAACGTTCGTCCGGCACGAGCTTGTCCGGGTTCATGCCCAGGCACATCGAGCAGCCGGCGTTGCGCCATTCCGCGCCGAAGTCCCGGAACACCTTGTCGAGCCCCTCCTTCTCCGCCTGCAGGCGCACGCGGGACGACGCCGGCACCACGAGCACGCGGTGGATCGACTTGGCCTTGTGGTGCCCCTTCATGATCGCGGCGGCGGCGCGCAGGTCGTCGATGCGCCCGTTGGTGCACGAGCCGATGAACACGGTGTCCACCGGGATGCTCTTGATGGGCATGCCGGGCTTCAGGTCCATGTACTTCAGGGCCCGCTCGGCGGCGGCGCGCTTGGTGGCGTCAGCAATGTCCTCCGGCACCGGCACGTTCGCGGTGATCGGCAGGCCCTGGCCGGGGTTGGTGCCCCAGGTGACGAACGGGCCGAGCTGCGTGGCGTCGATGTCCACCACCTTGTCGAACACCGCGTCGTCATCGGTCTTCAGCGTCTTCCAGTAGGCCACGGCCTTGTCCCACATATCGCCCTCGGGCGCATGCGGACGGCCCTTGAGGTACTCGAACGTGGTTTCGTCCGGGGCGATCATGCCGGCGCGGGCACCCGCCTCGATGGACATGTTGCACACCGTCATGCGCTCGTCCATGGTCATGTTGCGGATCGCCTCGCCGCGGTACTCGATCACGTGGCCCTGGCCGCCGCCGGTGCCGATCTTCGCGATGATGGCGAGGATCACGTCCTTGGCGGTCGCGTCCGCGGGCAGCTTGCCGTTGACGTTGATGGCCATGGTCTTGAACGGCTTGAGGGACAGGGTCTGCGTGGCCATCACATGCTCCACCTCGGAGGTGCCAATGCCGAACGCGAGCGCGCCGAACGCGCCGTGCGTGGACGTGTGGGAGTCGCCGCACACGATGGTCATGCCCGGCTGGGTGAGGCCCAGGATCGGCGCGAACGCGTGGACGATGCCCTGATCGGCGTCCCCGAGCGGGTGCAGGCGCACGCCGAACTCCTTGCAGTTCCTCTCCAGCGTGCTCAGCTGCAGGGCGCTGGTCTTGTCCGGGTTCGGACGGTCGATGTCCACCGTGGGGGTGTTGTGATCCTCCGTGGCGATGAGCTGGTCCACGTGGCGCGGCTTGCGTCCGGCCAGACGAAGACCCTCGAACGCCTGCGGGCTGGTGACCTCGTGCATGAGCATGAGGTCGATGTACAGCAGGTCGGGCGCACCGTCGCTGCCCTTGCGCACCAGATGATCGGCCCAGACCTTCTCGGCCAATGTCGTTCCCATACTGGGGACCTCCTCGAATTCTTTTTCCGCGCGAGGTATTGCCTTCGCGCACCTTGTGTGCTATATAGCGTATGGGCCGCATGCATGGGGAATGTTGCCCGTGGCCGGTATATGAGATGGCCGGCAGGCCAGATTGCAACGGATCGTTGAAATTCCAACGTTTTGGAAGCGTCCACATGGCGATATGACCGACCGCCTCAACCAAAAGGCGTATTTTCTCGCCAAATGGACATCGGCATCGATTTGCATTTCACATTATGAGATGGCAGAATGCTCCACATGACTTCCGAAGAGAGCGATGAGACCATGGCCGCAGGGCGTCCGGCCGTACAAGCGCGCCCCCAGCAGAACGCAACCGCCGCACCTGCCGCAACCGCCGCAGCGACCGCCGACGACGGCGAAATCCATTCCGGCGTCGGCGTCCTTGACAAAACCGTGAAGATTCTGGACGCATTGGAATCCGGTCCCTCCACGCTCGGCCAGCTCGTGGCCGCCACCGGTCTGGCACGCCCGACCGCCCACCGCCTGGCCATCGCCCTCGAACGCCACCGCTTCGTACTGCGCGACTCCCACGGCCGCTTCGTGCTCGGCTCCCGCTTCGCCGAACTGGCCGCCGCCGCCGGCGAGGACCGACTGCTCACCGCCGCCGGACCGATCCTGCGGACCCTGCTCGACCGCACCGGCGAATCCGCGCAGATTTACCGCCGTCAGGGCGACCAGCGCGTGTGCATCGCCGCCGTCGAGCGCGCCTCCGGTCTGCGCGATTCCATCCCCGTGGGCGCCATGCTGTCCATGCAGGCCGGCTCCGCTGCACAGATCCTGCTCGCGTGGGAGGATTCCGAGCGCATGCATCAGGGCCTGCGCCACGCCAAGTTCACGGCCACCAAGCTCGCCCAGGTACGCAAGCGCGGCTGGGCCGAGTCGGTCAACGAGCGCGAGGAGGGCGTGTGCTCCATCTCCTCGCCCATCCGCAATGCCTCCGGTCAGGTGATCGCCGCCATCTCCATCTCCGGGCCGACCGGCCGCATGGGCATGCAGCCCGGCCGCCACTACGCGCCGCTGGTCATGGCTGCGGGCAAGTACCTCACCGAGGCGCTCATCAAGGCCTCCACGATCGGCGCCATGTAGCTGCGCCCGCCCACCCAAGATCGCAAACTGGAAAGATTGACCACTTCCGAGGCCGTTTTGGACCTCCGTACGCGGTCATTCTTTCCAGTTTGCGAATTATGGGGCGCAGATTGGAAAGCTTGGCCGCGGAGCGCGCGAGGGCACGGGCGCAATCGCGTACGGACGGTCAGGGCGGAACCGCTACAGTAGTGGCATGACGTCTTTACTGGAGCATCCCCTCGGCGCGCAGGCCGGCAAACCCGGCGATCGCAGCGCCTTCCACTTCGAAACCATCACCCGCCTGCCATCCAGCGCGGACGGGCTGGGCCGCGACGGCGCGCGCTACGGCCGCACCGGCATCATCCACACCCCGCACGGGGACATCCGTACCCCCGCGTTCGTTCCCGTGGGCACGCAGGCCGCCATGAAGGCCGTACTGCCCGAGCAGATGAAGGAGCTGGGCGCGCAATGCCTGCTCGCCAACGCCTTCCACCTGTTCGAACGCCCCGGCGAGGACACGGTGGACGCGGCCGGCGGACTGGCCCGCTACATGAACTGGGACGGCCCCACGTACACGGACTCCGGCGGCTTCCAGGTGCTCTCGCTGGGCGCCGGGTTCAAGAAGACGCTCGCCATGGACGTGACGGGCCTCAAATCGGACGACGTGATCGCCGAGGGCAAGCAGCGCCTCGCATTCGTGGACGAGGACGGCGTGACGTTCCGCTCCCCGCTCAACGGCGACGAGCACCGGTTCTCCGCGGAAATCTCCATGGGCATCCAGCACAAGCTTGGTGCGGACATCATGTTCTCGTTCGACGAGCTGACCACGCTCATGAACACGCGTTCCTACCAGGAGCAGTCCGTGGAGCGCACCTTCCGCTGGGCGCAGCGCTGCGTGGCCGAGCACTTCCGGCTCACCGAAAGCCGGCTCGGCAAGCCGTATCAGGCGCTGTTCGGCGTGGTGCAGGGCGCCAACTACGAGGATCTGCGCCGGCGGGCGGCCTCGCAAATCGCCTCGCTCGACTTCGACGGCGTGGGCATAGGCGGCGCGATCGAAAAGCGCATCCTGGGCCAGACCTGCGCATGGATCTGCGACGAAATGCCGGAAAACCGCCCCCGCCACGTGCTGGGCATCGCCGCCGTGGACGACATCTTCGCCGCGGTGGAGAACGGCGGAGACACGTTCGACTGCGTGGCCCCCGCCCGCTGCGCCCGCAACGGAGCCGTCTTCACGCGCGACGGCCGGTGGAACATCAAGCGCGCCCAGTTCAAGAACGACTTCTCCCCCATCGAGGCCGACTGCGACTGCTACACGTGCCGCCACTATTCGCGCTCCTACGTGGATCACCTGCTGCGTGCCCGCGAATACAACGGGTTCACGCTCGCCACCATCCACAACGAGCGCTTCTTCGTACGGCTGCTGGACGAGATCCGCGCGTCCATCGACGGCGGCTACTTCGACGAGTACAAGCGCGAGACGCTGGCCCGGTTCTACGCCAACGGGTCGCGCGGCTGAGTGCGCGGCGGGGCGGGTTCCGATCTCGCAGATTGAGCGAATCAGATGCCGCAGAGGGTGCGACACGCCGAATTAGGCGCATCGGCAGCCCCGTGGTAAATTATCCATTTGTCTGCGAGTGTGGCGGAATGGTAGACGCGCTGTCTTCAGGTGGCAGTGAGTGTATGCTCGTGGGGGTTCAACTCCCCCCACTCGCACGCAGAGATGGAAGCCCCGGAGGTGCTGGAAATACAGCACCTCCGGGGTTTTCTTGTATGCAGCGGACGCAACGCCGGCCGCGATGGGCATGGTACCTGCGACGTTTGCAGTCATTGATGGCAGCCCGGCCTACCTGCATCCCGTCCCGTCTGCCCGATGCACTGCAGAATCCCGCAGAGCTCGGCCACGCAGCGGCAGCCAACAGCACGAAGACCATCAGTAATCCGCGAGAGACCGACGTTCTCGTAGAACGAGCCGATCGCGTAGAGAGCGTTCGCGTTCCAGCGACTCATTGAAGAGCTCACGACCGGAACGGCCAAGCGCGTGGACATTCGTCCGTCGCCAACCATGACTGCACCATGACCGGGCTGCACCCGCACCTTGGCCGGGCTGGAAGCACGATCGTTTTCGCTCATTCGGTCCAACCTGTGCCCTCAAATTCGCAAGTTGGACCGATCATGCGAAAAAACGGGCTCCCGGAGGCCGAAAAATCGCACGATCGGTCCAAGCTGTGATTCACGGGCCACAGATTGGACCGATCGAGCGAACCGAGGCCGCCCCACCCGCGCACCGTTCATTGCGGCGAAACGTCCGGCGCATACCGTGGGGCCATGACCGATATCGAGGATTTGCTTGGATCCACGCCCGTCGCCGCACTGGAACGGCTCATCATCGACGGGCAACTGAGCGCGGAGGAACTCACCCGCGCCGCACTGCACAAGGCGGAACGGCTCAACCCACGCCTCAACGCGTTCAGCGACATTCACCCGGACGAGGCGATCGCCGCAGCGCGCGCACTGGACGCCGACTACGTCCGCACCGGCACCGCCCGCGGCCCCCTGCACGGCATCCCGATCGCCATCAAGGACGAGAACGACGTGGCAGGCTACGTGACGGGCTACGGCGGCGCGGCATTCACGCATGTCGCCGCGCGCGACTCCGCGGTGGTGAGCCGGCTGCGCGGGGCGGGCGCGGTGATCATCGGCAAGACCCGCATGCCAGAGTTCGGCATCTGGCCGTGGACCGAGTCCAGCGCGAACGGGTACACGCGCAACCCGTGGAACACACTGCGTTCCACGGCCGGTTCCAGCGGCGGTTCGGCGGCGGCCGTGGCAGCGGGCATCGTTCCGTTCGCGATCGGCGGCGACGGCGGAGGCTCGATCCGCCTGCCATCCTCGTTCTGCGGCCTGTTCGGACTCAAGTGCCAGCGCGGGCGCGTGACGGCCAGTCCGAACGCGAACCTGTGGCAGTCGCTCGGCGTGATCGGCCCACTCGCACGATTCGTGGCGGACAGCGCGCTGGCATACGACGTGATCGCCGGCGGTCTGCCCTCGGACCCGTGGCCCGCCCCGCCTCTGGCCCGCCCGCTGTCCGACGCGGTGCGTGATGCCGTGCGCGGAGCCGATGCCGCGACCGATACGCCCGTTCCGCGTCTGCGCATCGCCGTCAGCGCGAAGAATCCCGCAGGAGGACCGACGGCGGACCGGGAAACGCTGGATGCGCTCAGGGCCACGGCGGACGCGCTGGCCTCGCTCGGCCACCATGTGGAGCGCGTGGACCCGAAGTACCCCACGATCACATACGAGTTCCTCGCGCAGACCGCCGCCGGCGTGGCCGAGGAGGCATCCCGCGCCGACCAGCCGCGGCTTCTCGAGTCCCGCACCCGCCGTCTGCTCGCCCTGACGCGCCCGCTGCGCCCGCTGAACGCCTCGGCCATCCGCCGCGGCATCGCCATGGGCAAGGCGTTCGACCGCACGTTCTTCGGCGAATACGATCTGCTGATCACCCCGACCACGCCCACGCCCGCCGTGCCGATCGGTCAGCTCGACGGCTGCGGTGCGATCGCCGCGTCGCTCAAGGCCATGGGAACCTCGTCCTACACGGCCATCTGGAACGTGCTCGGCAATCCGGCCGCCGCCGTTCCCACCGGCTTCAGCCGCGACGGACTGCCCCTGAGCGCGCAGATCATCGCCCCGCAGAACCGTGAGGACCGCATCCTCGCCATCGCCGCCCAGCTCGAACAGGCCCGCCCGTGGGCAGACCGCCGGCCGGAACTGTAGCGGGCGACGACAGGGCACGACGGAGCGGCGCGGACGAGACGGAGCGCGCGGAACGACAGGAGTTCGGAATGCGGCAACTCGGACGCCCAAGCCCAAATACGGGCTGCGCGGGCCGAAATCCGCAATTCGCAGCACTATCGGGTCGCAAATCGGCCGAAAAACGGCCCGATAGTGCTGCGAATCCGAGATTTCGGCCCGCGCAACCCGTCATTTCACCTCATTTCACCTCACGGCCGCACGGACCGTCATCTCGATGCGATACCCGGGCAGATGGGCTCCGACCGTGGCCCGCGGCGGGTATGGGGCGGTGAACATGCTCTGGTACACCTCATTGAATGCCGCGTAGTCATGGTCGATGTCGTCCAGAAACACCTGAACCTGCAGCACATGGTCCAGATCGGATCCCGCCTTGGCCAGAATCTCCTTGAGCCGCTCGATCGAGTACCGTGTCTGCTCGCGGATGCCTTCGCCGCGCACTTCCCCCGTTTCCGGGTCGTGCGGCGTGCATCCGGAGGTGAAGACGAAGCCTCCCGCGACGGTGGCGTGGCTGTATGCGGCTACGGTGCTGCCAACGTTGATGGTCGTGATTTCCATGATCGTTCCTTTCTTACCCTGACTGCGACGAACGACTGTGATATTCAGCGGCCGAGCACGGCCTTGAGGAACCGGCGTGTCCGCTCCTTGCTGGGGTTGGACATGATCCTGTCGGGATCGCCTTCCTCAAGGATGCCGCCGTCGCCCATGACCACGAGATGATCTGGGTGAGTTCTCCGAACCCGGGGAGATCCTGCTGACCACCGGTCTGAACATCCCGCAATGGCATGGAAGCGCCGAGATCGACGGTTCCGACGCAGACGCCGGGGGCGGCGATAGCGGCGAGCGCATCACGCCGACGGCCTACCGCAGACTGTGCCGGGATTACGTACAGAGCATGTTCGAGGCGGGCGTACTGGCGTGCGGATTCGGCGTGGGTG
The DNA here is from genome assembly GCF_056357235.1 of Bifidobacterium sp. LH_389. Taxonomy (NCBI): domain Bacteria; kingdom Bacillati; phylum Actinomycetota; class Actinomycetes; order Bifidobacteriales; family Bifidobacteriaceae; genus Bifidobacterium; species Bifidobacterium sp. LH_389. Next base: position 187,166 of record NZ_JBKEVR010000003.1, on the reverse strand, counting down.
TGGAACACGACGCGGTTCCGCAGCCGCTCGTCGACGCGGACAGGCGCGAAGGACTGCCGCTGTTCGAGGTGCCGCTGGACATCCCTTTCCAAGCCATTGTCCGCGTCTCACCCCAGCACACGGTACCGGAAATCACGGAACGTGGCGGAGGATGCGTTGCGGCGATCCATGTCGATCACGTCAAGCCCGATGAAATTGCCGGTATAGCCGCCGGACAGGAACGTGACGTCCAGCGGTGCGAATCGGGTTTCGCCGGTGCCGTCACCGACCGTGAACCAAGCGCGATTGCCGTCGAGACGGACCGACAGTTTGTACCGACCTAAGCCAGACACCGGCACGACTTCCACCTGCGAGAATTCGCTGCGGACCGACTGCTGCAACACCGCGACAGGTCCGTATCCGTCACCGCCTCGCACCCCTTGGTCACTCGCGGTAATCATGAACAGCACGTAGTTGGCGTCGTTGAGGTACAAGGCCAGGCCGGCGAGCTTGAGGTATCCGACGGACGAAAGGTTCGGCTCATAGTCCATACAGACCGAGGCGGAACAGGAGAGCGCCGTCTGACGCGTGGCAACGAGGTGCTGGTCAAAGAACGATTGCGGCGACTGCCCGCCTCGGATGGTCAGCCCCGAATCGCTCATTCCGGTTCCGAAATCCAGCCATCGCGCATGCGGCATTTGGCGCAATGTGTTCCAACGGCTGGACTCCAGCGCCGGTCCGGCCAACGGGTCATCGAATCCCGGGGCGTTCAGCCCCACGAATGGATCTTCCACATCCAATGACGGGTCGGACGGCATCTCCGTCGGCCCGGCGCAATCCCCGACCTGCACCATCTCCAGCGGGTGGTGGCCGCCATGGGACAGCCGCAACCAATCGTCGTCGCTCCAGTGCACCGGCTGGATTGCCGTTTCACGGCCCAGGATCGAAAAGCCGCCATTGTCGTCGAACGGCCTGCTGCACAGGTACGCCATGTACCAATCGCCGCCCGGGGCCTCGACCAGCGACGCATGACCGGCGCACTGCAGCGGCAGGGACGGATCATCCGCGGCGGTGATGAGCGGCGTGTCCGGATCGACCTCGTATGGCCCCCACACGTCACGGCTTCGAGCCACGGTCTCCTGATGCCCCGCCTCGGTGCCGCCTTCCGCGGTGAGCAGGTAATACCAACCGTTGCGCTTATAGATCTGCGGCGCCTCGGTCTTGCGAGCGTCCGTGCCGGGGAAGATCACCCGCGCCTCGCCGACCAGATCAAGCGATTGCGGGTCGATTTCCTGCATCACGATGCCGGCCGACTTGTTGCGCGTCTCGAGACGGTAGTCCCAGATCGCGTTGAGGAAGTATGCGTGGCCGTCGTCGTCAAAGAACAGCGACGGGTCGAAGCCGGAACTGTTGACGTAGGTCGGCTCGCTCCACGGTCCGCGCAGCGAGGGGGCGGTGATGATGTAGTTGTCGCAGTCCTTGTACGGCACCCGGGTGGATCGCACGTTGGTGTATGCCACGTAGTATGTACCGTTCCGCCACGCAGCGAAGGGCCCCCAGATGGAGCATGCGGCGGGATTGCCCTGCAGAGAGGGTGAGACCGGACCGTCCAGCACGGAGGTTTCATACCGCCAGTGCGATAGGTCGTCCGAGGAATAGACGCGCAGACCGGGCAGCCATTCGAACGTGGAGACGATGATGCGATAACACTCGTCATCGCGGAAGATCACCGGATCCGGGGCGAAGCCGGGGATCACCGGATTGTGGATGAGCATGGGACACCTCACTGCTTGACGGCGCCGGCGGCAAGGCCGGACTGCCAGTACTTCTGCAGGAACAGGAACGCGATGATAAGCGGCACGATCGCCACCAACGAGCCGGTGAGGATCATGTTGTTCGGTACCACGTGATAGCTGGCGTCGCCAGCCATCTTCATCCACACGTTGAGGCCCACGGTGAGCGGGTAATCGTGCACATCATTGAGCATGATGAGCGGCAGGAAATAGTTGTTCCACACGCCCACGAGCGCAAACAACAGGGTGGTTACGAAGCCCGGGGAGAGCAGCGGGAAGGCGATCTTCCAGAAGATGGTCCACGTGTTGGCACCGTCGATGCGCGCGGCTTCCACGAGGGAGACCGGAATGGAGGTCTGCGCGTAGATGATCATGAGGTACAGGCCGAACGGGTTGCTCAGCTGCGGCAGGATCACGGCCCACGGCGTACCGGTCAGACCTATCTTCGAGTAGAGCAGAAACAGCGGCACAGTAATGACGGTGGCCGGAATGGACATGAAGATGAGAGTGATCCACAGCAGTGCCTTGCGACCGTGGAAACGCATGGTGGCGATCGCGTAACCGGCGAAGGTGGCGAACAGCGTAGCTCCGAGGCCGGCGACCACGGCGTACACCAGAGTGTTGAGCAGCCATCGCGGGTAGATGCCTTCCTCGAAGGTGAACGTATCCACGATGTTTTGGCGGAACGCCATGTTCTCGCCGAACCACATGCCGTTGGAGGTGTACAGTTCCCCGTTCGACTTGGTGGAGGAGAACACGAGCCAGACCAGCGGAATGAGACAGTAAACCACCATGAGCAGCATGACCACGTGGATGAGAACGTTCATGACCTTCTGCGTGGGCGTGAGCTCGACGGGGATGCCGGACTGTGCGGCCGCCTTCTTGCGCAGGCGCAGCCGGTGGTCCTTGGCGGCGAGCTTGGCGTCGCGGCGGCGAAGCGATGCGGAACGGTTTGCGGACGACATGTTACTTCTCCTCCCACTTGTTGCCCAGCGCCTTGACGACGGTGACGATGGCCATGGTGAACAGCCCGACCACGAGCGAGACGGCGGCTGCATAGTTCACATCCTGACCCTGGAATGCAAGACTGTAGGTGTACAGGTTCGGGGTGTAGTAGCTTGTGACCACCTCGGGTGCGATGGTTTGCATCATGCTCGGGGTGTTGAACAGCTGCAGCGCGTAGATGATGTTGAACAGCAGCGTCATGACCACCGAGGAGCGAATCTGCGGGATCTTGACGCTCCACGCGATGCGGAACTCGGTGGCGCCGTCCATGCGGGCGGATTCGTACAGCTCCTCGGGCAACGCGCGCAGCGACGAATAATAGATGAGGGTGTTGTAGCCCATGGACACCCAGGTGGAAATGTTGACGAAGGCGAAGACCATGAGCTCCGCGCTCATCATGTCCGGAGCCTCAGCGCCGAACAGGGCGAAGAACTGGCCGAACAGGCCGTAGTCGGTGCCGTAGATGTAGCTCCACATGAGGGCCGCGATCACGTTGGGCACCGCGTAGGGCAGGAACAGCAGAATGCGCGGCACAGCGACGTGGCGGATGCGCTGGGAATCGAGCATGAGTGCGGCCAGCAGCGACAGCGCCGTCATGAGCGGCACCTGAATCACACCGTACAGCAGCACGCGGCCAAAGCCGTTCCACAGCAACGGGTCCTTGATCGCGCGGAGGTAGTTGGAGAGCCCGGCGAAGGTTTCTCCGCCGATCATCCGCTGCTTGTACAGGCCCAGATAGAAGGCGTAGACCATCGGGATGATAGTGCCGCCGAGAAAGACGATCACGTACGGCAGACACCACAGCATGCCGATGTGCTGCATTTTCTCCTTGCGGGGCTTGACGGATGCAACCCCGGTCCCGGCACGAGCAGTTACGGAGACCATATGCGCTCCTTTCAATGACGTTCACGCGCTCCGTGTGAAAATGCCGGGCGGAGGGAAAGGAACGGTGCCCCGCCCGGCTTTTCATCATCGAGGGAAAAGGAAAGAACTCGCCGACCCGCCCTCGATGTACGGGCCGGCGAACGGCTGCCGCTACTGCGCATTTACCTTGAAGCCCTGATTCTCCGCGTAGGTCTTCAACGAGGACTGCCATGTGGAGAACGCGGAAAACATGTCGCCGCCCTTCTTCATCTGGGGCACCACGATGTCCTTGTAGTCGGTGGCGTACTGGGAGTTGAAGGGCAGGATGGACCAATCGGCGTTGATCTTCGCGGCGGAATCCATGTAGATGGCCGTGACTTTCTGGCCGAAGTAGTCGTTGTTCTCATTGCTGTAGGACGAATCCTGAAGGTAGGTATTGGAGGCGGAGAATAGGATCTGGCCGTCGCTGTTGCCGATCTTGACGGCTTCAGCGTCGGAACCTAGCCAATTGATGAAGGCGATGGCCGCGGCGCGCTTGTCCTCGGCGCAGGCAGTGGTGACCGCATACAGGGATCCGCCAATGGTCGCGGTTTTCACGGAACTCGCATTGCTGCCCCATGCGGGCGGCAGGCTGATCTTCACCTTGCCCTTGAGGTCGGGCTGCTGCTTCTCGTAGGTGGAACTCCTCCAGGCGCCGTCGATCTTCGTGGCCCAGCGGCCCTCCGCGAAGCCTCGGTTGTATTCGTCGGTCTTGGAAGCGACGGGTTCGAGCACGTCCTCGTCGATGAGCCGCTGGATGAACTCGGCGACCTCCTTGACCTTGTCGCTCATCATCGTCAGATCGACGTTTTCAAGCCCTTCGACCTTCCACATCGGCGCCTCGGCTTGACGCATGATCGCCGCCATATACCGCACGTCCGCCGTATCGATGTAGCCCATGTACTTGGTCGGATCCGCCTGATGCAGTTTGATGCCGGTCTGTTCGAACTCGTCCCAGGTCGTCGGGGTTTCGATGCCGTACTTGTCAAGCACGTCCGTGCGCGTATACATCACGATCGGCGCCATGTTGTCCGGGATGCCATACAGGCCGCCCGCCACGTGCACGTCGCTCCACGCCGCCTCGTTGTACAGGGAGCCCAGCTGCTTTTCGACACTGTCCTCCTTGAAGTTGAGCAGTGCGCCCGTCACCGCGTACTGCGGCAGGTAGTCGAACTCCAGCATGGTGATGTCGGGAATGTCCTTGCCAGCCTTGATGACGTTGGACAGCTTGGTGTAATGATCGGACGCCGCGCCGGTGCCGGTGAGATTGATCTTGATATGCGGATACTGCTTTTCGAACGCCTCGATGCGGGGCTTCACGGAATCGGCCTGCCACGTCCAGACGTCCAGGGTCACATCCTTGTCCGATTTCAGTGCGGCATTGATGTCCGACATCGTGATGCCGACGGACTTGGATCCGACTGCGTTGTCGCTGCCGCCATTACCGCTGCCGCATGCCGCCAGACCCATCACCATGGCTACGCAGGCCGCCAGCGCAGTGCCACGCCTGCCAATCGTCTTGAATTCCATCATTGAACCTTTCCGATAATCTCCATTGATTTCTTTTGCGGTATTTTCATATCGCTTACCGGTAAGTATAGAGATCGGCTTAGCGGTTAGTCAAAACCTCGCACTTGCTCCCCTAACTACCGTGGACAGGTATTCTTGTTGATTTTTCAAGCATTATAAGCAATCTGCAACATAAGCACAGAAGCGAACATCTTCAACCATTTTGCAACTTCTTTTCGGAAATCGAAAACTTGCGAGATATGCTTATCATCAAGATACGTTGTGAAGGCGCAAACTGTTTTCGAAAAGAGTGAATATGGTCAAGACGACTGCGGTCGAGGAAACATCATCGGACGGAAATGGCCGAACGACGCTGAGCGACATTGCACGGGCCGCGGGCGTCTCAGTCACCACCGTGTCCAAGGTGGTCAACGGAAAATCGGACGTAGCCCCCTCCACCCGCGAACGCATCGAGCAGACCATGGAACGGTTGGGCTATTTCAAGACGCACGTCAACACCCACGCTACCTCCCAGCTCATGGAAATCGCCTTTCAGCACCTCGATAACTCCTGGACCATTGACCTTCTGCAGGGAGCTGCGATGCAGACCCAGCCAGACGGCATTCGGCTGGTGCTCTCCATGCTGGGAGACTCCGATGAGCCCGTCACAACCTGGGTTGAGGAAGTGGTTGCACGCCGCCCGCTCGGCGTCATCGTCGTATTCTCAAAACCATCCGTGTCGCTGGCCAAGCGACTGGCCTCGCGGCAGATCCCATGCGTGTTCATCGACCCATGGGGCGCACCGATGTCCGGCATCATGTCCGTGCAGGCGGACAATTGGTCCGGGGGACTGCTTGCCACCAGGCATCTCATCGAACTCGGGCACCGGCGCATCGCCACCATCACCGGGCCGGAAAACACCATGTGCACTATCGCCAGACTCGACGGGTACCGGGCGGCGTTGCGCGAAGCCGACATCGAGATCGACCCCCAATTGGTGCGTCGCGGGCGCTTCCGCGTGTCGGACGGGGAACGGCTGGCGACCGAATTGCTGACCTCGCGCCACCGTCCCACCGCCATCTTCGCGCAAAGCGACTTCATCGCCATGGGCGTGTACCGTGCGGCCAAGCAGCTTGGTCTCACCATTCCCGAAGACCTGTCCGTCGTCGGTTTCGACGACATTCAGACCGCGGCTTACATGGGCCCGGCTCTGACGACCGTCCACCAGCCATTGAGCGAGATGGCAGCGGAAGCGGCACGAATGATCCTCTCCGCACATCGCGGGGAATCCACCGGCGACAGGGTCATCCTCCCGACTTCACTGGTCGAACGCGAAAGCACCTGTCCCCCCGCACAGTCGCAAAGGAGCGAATCATGACCGCGCGCACCCCCTCTCCCGTCACCGTAGACGACCTCACTCTCGAAGAGAAGGTCGCCCTCACTTCGGGCGCGGACGCCTGGCATCTGAACGGCGTACCGTCCAAAGGAATCCCGGGATACATGATCACTGACGGTCCGCACGGCCTGCGCAAGAAACGTTCTGGCAACAGCGCAGTCGGTCTGTATGACTCGGTTCCGGCAACCTGTTTTCCGCCCGCCGCCGGCCTTGCCAATTCATGGAACCCCGATCTGGCCCTCGCGGTCGGCTCGGCCATGGGCGAGGAAGCCCGGCAGGAGAAAGTCGCCGTGATCCTCGGACCCGGAGTGAACATCAAACGAAATCCGCTGGGCGGTCGCTGCTTCGAATACTGGTCCGAGGATCCCCTGCTCGCTGGGCGTCAGGTGGCCTCGCTTGTCGAAGGCATCCAATCGCAGGGCATCGGAACCGCATTGAAGCACTTCGCGGCGAACAATCAGGAAACCGACCGCATGCGCGTTTCCGTACGGGTCAGCGAGCGCGCGCTGCGCGAAATCTATCTGCCTGCATTCGAATATGTGATCCGGCACGCCAAACCATGGACGGTGATGTGCTCCTACAACCGGATCAACGGCACGTTCTCGTCCGAAAACCGCTGGCTGCTCACCGACGTACTGCGCGGAGAATGGAAATTCGACGGTTTGGTGATGAGCGATTGGGGTGCCGTGCACAACCGCGCCGCATCGCTGGGCGCGGGATTGAACTTGGAAATGCCTCCCAGCGCAACAGACGATGCCGTGATCGCCGCGGTGGGCGACCGAACGCTTGGCGAAGCGCAACTGGACAGTATGGCCGAAGGGGTGCTGCGGCTGCTGAGCAAGGTCGGTCATGCCATGGCAGACGACGGGTTCGCCTACGATCCGGACTCCCACCATGCCATCGCCCGCCGTGCCGCACGCGAATCGCTGACGCTGCTAAAGAATGAGGACGGTATCCTTCCTCTCAACGACGGCGACCGCATCGCGGTCATCGGTGAATTCGCGCGCACGCCACGCTATCAAGGCGGAGGATCCTCTCATATCAACCCCACCCGACTGACATCGTTCCTGGATGCCTTGAATGCGCGTGGGGACCGGGACCGCTGCACATTCTCCCCCGGCTTCACCTTGGACGACACCCCGCAAGATCCCGCCCTGACCGCAGAGGCGATCGCGGCCGCCCGAGGCATGGATAAGGTCCTCATGTTCCTTGGACTGCCGGAAGCGCAGGAATCGGAAGGATTCGACAGGATCAGCCTGAACCTGCCCAGCAAGCAGATCGAATTGCTGCAAGGCGTGGCAGCCGTCAATCCCAATGTCGTCGTCATACTGTCCAACGGTTCCATAGTGTCCGTTGCGGACTGGCAGGACCGAGCCAAGGGACTGGTCGAAGGATGGCTACTGGGACAGGCGGGTGGCGAGGCGACCGCCGACGTGCTGTTCGGAGACGCGGACGCCACCGGCCGTCTGCCTGAAACCATCCCCCTACGACTCGAAGACAATCCCTCCGCCATGAACTTCCCCGGCGGAGAAGGATCCGTGGACTACGGCGAGGGTGTTTTCGTCGGTTACCGGTATTACGACTCCTTCGATCGTGACGTGGCATATCCGTTCGGCTTCGGGCTATCCTACACGACGTTCTCGCTGACCGGATGGCATGCCGAAGCAACGGGTCCCACCAGTGCGACAGCGCGTGTTACGGTGACCAACACCGGTCCGCGTCCCGGTTCTCAGGTGGTTCAGATCTACGTCGTTCCCCCGCACCGGTCGGCAGCATCCCGTCCCATCCACGAGCTGCGAGCGTTCGGCAAGGTCAGTCTGGCCCCCGGAGAGAGCAAGGAACTGCACTTCGAGCTGGGAGACCGCGCCTTCGCCTACTGGTCCGAACGCTACCAGGACTGGCATGTGGAAACGGGCGACTACGGCGTTGAATTCGCAACCTCGTCGCGCGACATCACAGGCAGCGCTATCGTCACGCTGGACGGCGACGGAAAAGCCATGCCCCTGAACGCCCTGTCCACTGTCGAGGAATGGTCCGAAGACCCAGTCGGCGGACCGATTCTTCGCACCCATATAGCCGCGCTCGAAGCTGCCGGCGATTCCTTCTGGCCTGCCGACAGCATCAGCCGCCTCTTTTTCAACGCGATGCCGCTGAGCAACGCAGTCGCATCATTCACCGTATCAGGGCGACCTTTCATGAAAATCGTGCTGGAGCATTACGCATCGGCATCTGCGTCATCCCGTGGCCGCGCTGGGGAGTGACGGCAGTCGTCATCAGGCCGCCAATGCGCTGACGTCGCGCACGTCCGTCAAGTGGCGGTTCATCGCTTCCTTGGCGCGCGCGGCATCGTGTGCCTTCACGGCTTCCAGAATCAGACGGTGTCCAATGAGCGAGATGCGGCGCCCCGTCGCCGTGCGATGCGAACGCCCGCGGACCTGCTCGGTGCATTTGAAGGAAAATCGCAGCACGGTCAGCAGCAACGTGTTGCCGGTAGCATGGGCGAGCAACAGATGGAACTGGATGTCCAGCTTCATGGAGTCCTCCGCCCCGATCGTTTCGTCCGACTCCTTGCCCACGATGCTTTCCAGAGCGGCGATGTGCGTAGGCTTGGCACGTTCCGCGGCCAATGCGGCGATGCTCGGCTCCACCGATTCACGCAGCTCGGTGGCGTTGTTCAACGCCACATCCGTGGCCTCCAGCAAGGATGCGAGACGACGGGTGCTGGACATAGGGTCCAGCACGGTGCTGCCGCGTCCCTGAACGCGGTCCACGAGGTTCTTCGATTCCAGTTCGGCCAACGCCTCGCGCACCGAGGCGCGGGAGACGCCGAATCGCTCCGCCAGCCGCCGTTCGGCGGGAAGCCGTTTGCCGGGCTTCAGCGTACCGATCATGATGAGGTGCTCCAGATGCGCCGCCACCTGGGCTCCAATGCTGCGGTTGGTAAGTCTGGGAACCGGGATCATTGTTTCTTTCTCTGTACGCATGCCGTCATATTGGCACGCTGGTTTTACCACTTTGCGTCCGAGGGCGCCGATTGGTCTGTTACTTGTTTTGTATTGTCTCGGGGCATGGTTGACGTATGTCTCGGGGGATGGTTGACGGCATGTCTCGGGACATGGCTTACGCCTGTTCTGGGGCATCGGTGACGTCCGGCAATGGCCGGCGGCGCTGGTAGTCCCGGGCGGCGTCGAGCGCCTGGTCGGCGAGGAGCTCACCGGTGTCCGGGTCGATGGCCGTGACCACGCCATGGACCACCCTCAGTTCCACGACCCTGCCCGCGTTTCCCCTGCCGATGTTGACGGTGCGGCGGCAGCCGGCGACGATCCACGAGACGCAGCCGCGCCCGTCGGCCCTGCGGCGAACGGCCGGGACGGTCACATCGACGGCCGCCGGCCGTTCGCGTCCGGCCCGGTGTCCCTCCCCGTCGCGCCTAGCCTGCTCGCGCGCGGCGATCTCGGGATCGGGACCGGCCTTGCCCTTCGCCTCGTACGCCTGTCTCGGGGTGCGCCGGCCCAGCGCCCGGTGGGGCCTCTCCTCGTTGTACTCGCGGCGGAACTCGTCCAGCTGCGCGTTGAGTTCGTCGAGACCCCCGGCCAGGGGGCGGGCGATGAGCCATTGCTTGAGGGTGCGGTGCCAGCGTTCGATCTTGCCCTGCGTCTGGGGGTGGTAGGGGCTGCCGTTCTTCCGGCGCACGCCCATCAGCGCGAGCAGGCGCTCGAACGAGCCCGGCTCGGCCGAGTACAGGCGGGTCGTGTACGCGAGGCCGTTGTCGGTGAGCGTGGACGCGGGGATCCCGTATCCGGCGCACGCGTGGCGGAACGACTCCTCGATGGTCTTCGCGGTGACCGTCGCATACGCGTGCGAGTACAGGAGGAACCTGGAGTGGTCGTCGAGCCAGGAGACGATCAGCGCGTCCGCGCCGTCCGCGATCGGCCAGTGGGTGAAGTCCGACTGCCAGGTCTCGTTGGGCAGCGCGGCCTCGAACCTCGTGTACGAGGACTTCGGCCGCTTGGCCGGCTCGGGCCTGACCAGGCCCGCGTCCCTGAGGATCCGGTGGATCGTGGAGTTCGCCGGGGGCTTGACGCCCTCGCGCTCCAGCCGGGCGGCGATGGACTCCGGACCCGAGTCCAGACCGGCGGCGTCCAGTTCGCGCCGGATCGCCACGATGCGTTCGACGGTCCTCTCGTCGGTCCTGTTCGCGATCCGGTGCGCGCGGCGGGAGCGGGGCAGGAGCCCCGCCTCGCCCTCCCGCTCGTATCTGCGCTTCAGCTCGTGCGCCCACTGTCTGGCCACGCCGTGGCGGCGGGCGGCCTCGACGACCGGCATGCCCGCGAGGATCGCGTTGACGACGGCCTTGTTGCGCAGGAACTCGCTACGGGCCGCGGGACCATCATCATTGGAATGTACTGACCTGTTGCTGTGGCTGTGTATCCATACACCATCCAACACGCGGCAGGTGTCAACCATGCCCCAGGACATACGTCAACTATCCGCTCGAACTAGACAACTCAGCGGCACCCTGGTGGACGCGCTCTACCGCGAATACCGGCTCGAGCACGCCTGTCACTACCCCTCACGCCCGCTGCACCAGCTCTTCCGGTCGTTCCTTACCCTGTGCGAGGAGAACCAGTCCAACACCCAGTACATCTCGCAGAGGGGCGCGCTGATCGTCCACGAGATCTTCGCCTCGCTCTCCTACACCGCAGCCCCCTCGGAGCTGCGCCCGCGCAACGACTACGCCACGGCCGCGAAGACCTACATCGACCGGCACATCAAGGACGCCATGACCATGCAGGACGTGGCCGAGCACGTCGGCATCTCCACGGCGCACCTCAACCGCATCTTCCCCGAGCGCTACGGCGTCAGCGCCTTCAAGTACTACTCCACCGCGCGCATGGAACTCGCGTGCGCACTGCTGCGCAACACCAACATCCAGATCCGGGAAATCGCCCGGCAGCTGCACTTCGCGGACGAGCACTACTTCTCCAGCGCGTTCCGGAAGGCCATAGGCGTGGCACCGCGCGAGTACCGCAACATCTGCGCGGGAACGGCGGGAGCAGCGAACGTCGCGAGCGCCGACCCGGGCGACGCGGGAGCCACGGGAATGGGAACGGAATCGGGCGACGCGGATCGGGCGTGAGCACTGCGGATATGAGCACCGCGGACACGGGCACCGCGAGCCCACGAGTACGGGAGCGAAAACGGAGGCCGCCGCAACGGGAACGAGCGCAGCAAACATAAGCGCTTTGCCCGCCTGCTCAGACGCCGGAGCAGGTGGGCAAAGCGCGGGAGCGGATTCGGATGCGGGATCGGTGCAGGATTTGCCGGTACAGGCATAGACACGGGCACGGCGGGCGCAGGCGCAGGCCATGCCTCAACAGGCGCTAACGATCCTCCGCCATCTCCACGCGTCTCGATCCCGCCTTGCCCCGCGAGCGAATCCACCAATTGAGCACGGATCCGGCGGCCACCAGTAGCGCGCCGCACCAGAACGGCAGGGACAGCGAAAGCCCGAGCAGCACGGCGCTCGCGGCGGTGGACAGCACCGGCGTGGCGTAGGACGCCATGGCAAGCGTGGTCATGCTGCCGTGGAGAATGCCGTACCCCCAGCAGGCGTATCCGCCGGCGATGGCCGCCGAAGCGCACAGTACCGCCAGCCACGACTGCACGGGCGGCATCGCGGCAGGCCAGCCCTCGCCGGACGCGAAATGAATGACCCACAGGGCAACGGCCACCAGCGGGAAGAACACCGACGTACCGTCCATGCCCTTCGCCATGGCGGGCGTGAACACCGCATACACCGACCATGCGGACGCACCGGAGAACGCCAACAGGTACGGCAGCGGATTGTCGGCGACGTGCCCGGCGGCCAATCCCCAGTCCAGTCCGCTGTTGCCGCCCACGGCCAGCACCACGCCGGCGGCGGCCACGATCGCACCCGGCAGCACGCGCAGCACCGCACGGCCGCGGCCGCTCCCCTGTCCGGATTCCGCCCCACCGGATGTTCCTAGCTCGCTGGACTCGCCCGACTTTCCAGACTCCGCTCCGTCCGTCCCGTCTGACTTGCCGGCACCGAACACCGCGGCGGTCAACAGCACCATCATGGTCGGCCACAGGTAGTTGACCAGGCTGACCTCCACCGACGACTCCGCCGTGGACGCCAAGCCGACCGACAGGGAAATCGCCGACTCATAGAACACGAACAGTAGCCCACCGAAGACCAGATACCTTCGCGGGTATCGGCTCAGCGGCGCGGGCCGGTGGAACACGAACAGCAGCACCACGCCGCAGGTGTAAATGAGCGACGAGCCGAGTGTCGGGCCGAACCCGTCCGCCACCACGCGAACCAGACCGGTCATAAAGCTCCACAGGCCTATCGCCATAAGGCCCACCGCCGTGGCACGTATGGAAGGAGACTGCCACCACGACGGCCCTGCGCCCTGCAGTGCCGTTCGCCGCCGCTGCCGCTGCCGGTTCTGCCGCCGTTCATCCGCCATGGCACAGCCTCCCTCGCACATTTTCGTATTGATGACCAGTGTGGCGGGCGGGGGGCGACGCTAGGACGGCGCTATCTCGCTTCATGGGGAAGATTCTGCGGCTTGCAGCATGCTATCTGCGTTCGTGGGGTACTTCGGGCGGATGACGGAGCACGTGCCGTGCACCGGAACCGCGGAATTGCAATGGCCCGGGCTTTGGTGAGCGCCGGTTACGGGTCCCGAAGTACCCCACGAACGCAGATGGCATTCCGCAGGAACCGAAATTCACCCCACGAAGCGAGATAGCACCTTGCATGGGCCGGCTTCCCATCCCGTGCCGGCTGCCCATACCGTGCCGACGGTGCCCGACGGATGCGTCGCGGCGATGCAACGACACACTGCGCGCACGAGCCCGCCACGGCATGCCCGCAGCCTGACGCCCTCTCGACGCGCACATGGCACTGCCGCAATTCCGCGGTTTTGCATTGCGCGCATGCCGGGCAACGCACAGGCCAGACAAGCCATGCAACTTCTCGCCGAAAAACACGAATGCCGGGCGGCGTGCGATCGACACGCCGCCCGGCATTCGGTGATTGGCATTGTTTCCCGCCGCCCGCCGAACTAGTCAACGTAGGAAACGTAGAGCGGGCAGCGCAGAAAACACGCCGTAAATCAACCCTCGATGGCGATCTGGCGCTTGGCCTCAACCTGCGGCTGAGCCTGCATCTTCGGCACCTGCAGGCACAGGGTGCCGTTCTTGTAGCTGGCGTGAATGTCGGTTTCCTTCACGTCCTCGCCCACGTAGAAGCTACGCGAGCAAGAGCCGGCGTAACGTTCGCGACGCAGCCACTTGCCGTCCTGAGCCTTGTCATCGTGCTCGCTGTCACGATGCGCGGACACGGTCAGGTAGCCGTTCTGCAGTTCAAGGTTGATGTCGTCCTTCTTGAAGCCGGGCATATCGATGTCCACGTCGTAGCCATCCTTGGTTTCGCGCACATCGGTGCTCATCATGTTGTTCGCCAGAGCGGCCGCAGCCGAACCGTTGCCGTTGTCACGCCAACCCTCGAAGAACGGGTCGTCGAACAGATCGGAGAACATCGTGTCATTCATCAAAGCCGGAAACATTGCCATAATCCATACTCCCTAGTCAGGAGATGGAGCGGTTGGGCTCGACCGGCGCCTTCGCGGGCACCGACCTATCGTCGCCGTTCCCGGAACCCCTCCCGGGGCTCCATCGTTATCCTTGTCACTTCCCCCAACATTGCACGGCGCCGAGCATTCCGGGATTTTACCGAGAGTGAAATGCGTGGAAATGCGGCAGACCCGTCGCGAAACCTGCGCATCAGGCGGGCGGGAGGCCGCCGACCAAACTTTCCAATCTGCACGCTCCTCAGCGCAGATTGGAAAGAATGACCGCAAATCGGGCCCCTCGAGGGGCATGTTTGCGGTCAAACTTTCCAGTTTGCGGCGCGGCGGACAGTTGGCGCAGCGCGGCCAATGCGGAAGGTGACGGTCAGGAGGTCCGGGCATTGGCGCGCTTGAGCTCGTCGCGGATCTCCTCGAGCACGGCGAGCGTGCGTTCGGAGACGTCGGCATCGGCCGCTTCGGCGGCGCCGACCGTGGTCGCGGAGGTCTTGGCGGTTCCGGCGGTCTCGGCGGCGGCAGCGTTGCCGGCAGCCTCTACGGCACTGTCCGCGGCAGCCGCGTCGTCCGAGGTGGCGGCATCCTCGTCCAGCACGGAGGAGGTCATGTCGCGCAGCTTGTTGATCGGCAGAATCACGCAGAAGTACACTGCCACGCCGATGAGCAGGAAGTTGAGGATCGCGTTGAGGATGGATCCGAAGGAGATCACCGCGTTGTGCGGCAGCGTGATATTAAGGATGCCGGACATGTCCGGCTGCCCGCCGATGGCCGCGATGAGCGGGTTGATGAGGTTCGCGACGATGGCGTTGACCACGCCGGTAACCGCGGAGCCCATGACCACGCCGACGGCCATGTCGATCATGGAACCGCGGGAGATGAACTTCTTGAAGCCGCCGAACGGTCCCACGTCGGTGAGCACGGCGATTCTGCGCGCCGCAGTGGAAGCCGCCGCAGTGGCGCTGGAGGTCGCGGCCGATGCCGCCGCCGCTGTGGCCGCCGCAGTAGACGCAGTGGCGTCGCCGGCCATCGCCAGCACGGACGGGGCGTTCCCGGACTGACGGGACCGAGACTGGCGCATCCGCCGCACCCTGCGGGGTTCGCTGTCCGATTCGCGAGGTTCCCGTGCGGCACGCGCGCCGCCGGACCGTCCCCTGCCGTTCGCCGCATGATTGGCCATCGCGTCTCCTCTCCTCCCGGTTGCCGACTGCCTGCACGTGCACACCGCACCCGCCGTGCGCACCACAGCTCCCATTGTCCCAGACGTCCCGGCCCGGACCTGTCCATTCTTTCCAATCCGTGCTCGTCCCAGAGCAGATTGGAAAGTTTGACCGCGGATCAGGCCGTCAGAGGGCCATTTTCGCGGTCATTCTTTCCAGTTTGTGCCGTGGAAGATGCGGATTGGAAAGATTGGACGGAGCACGGCGGCACAGGCGCGGAAATGCGGGCGCGGGACTGCGGCGGCGCAGCGGCGCGGCAGGTGGCATACTGGGCAACATGAGCGAGAACAACAGGCATATTGCGTATTTCGCGGGCGGCTGCTTCTGGGGTTTGGAGCGCTATTTCCGGGCTGTGGACGGGGTGACCGGCACGACGGTCGGCTACGCGCAGTCGACCGTACCGAATCCGACCTACGAGCAGGTGTGTTCGGGCGCGACCGACGCGGCGGAGACCGTGAAGGTGGAGTTCGACCCGGACCGGGTGAGCCTGCGCACGCTGTCGCTGCTGTTCCTTGAAGTGATCGACCCGTTCAGTGTGGACGCGCAGGGGCCGGACCACGGGCGGCAGTACCGTACGGGCATGTTCTACGTGGACGACGGCGATGACGATGGCGATGGCGGCCAAGCCGGCAGCGGCGACAGTGCACGCGAGAGGGCCGGCGACCGAACCGGAGCCGGAGCCGAGGCATGCATGCAGGCAGACAGCCGATCCGGAGCAACGGAACAAGCCCGGCCCGCAACCCAGTGCCAGCCGGCAACGGCTAACGAGCCCTCCCCCGATGAGGAAGGCCACGCGGGCGCCGAAACCGCCACCGCCCGGGAAGCCACCACAGCCACCGCACTCTCGGGTCCGGTCGCCGCCGCAACCATCACCGAAGCCAGCGCTCCGGAAGCTGCCGCCACGGCCGCCGAAACCGCCCCTGCGCCGGAATCCGCTCCTGCCGCCACGGCCGTCAGCCCGACCGACGCCGTGACCGTCGAAACCGCCGCCACTGCAGTCATTGAGGCCACTGAGCCGGCCGACGCAACTGCCTCCACCGCCGAAGCCAGCGCCCCGGAAGCCACCGCCACGGCCGACCGCCCGGCATTGCGCAGCGTGGCCGCCCACGCCACCGGCAATGACCAGCGCGACACCTACGTGGCCGCGCTCGAGCAGCTCATCGACCGCGACCCGCGCCGCCCCGCCGTGCTGGTGGAGCCGCTGCGCAACTTCTACCCGGCCGAGGAGCGCCATCAGGACTATCTGGAGAAAAACCCCGGCGGTTACTGCCACATTCCGCTGGAGAAGATCGCGAACGTGCGCAGGCGTCAGCGGTACGTGGAGCGCATCTGGGACCTGACGCTCGAGCAGTTTGCGGTCACGCAGCGCGCGGCCACCGAACGCCCGTTCGTCAACGCGTACGACCATACCTTCGAGCCGGGCGTGTACGTGGATGTGGTGAGTGGCGAACCGCTGTTCCTGTCCACGGACAAGTTCGATTCCGGCTGCGGCTGGCCGGCGTTCTCCAAGCCGATCAGCGCCGATCTGCTCACCGAGCACGAGGATGACCGCATCCCGGGCCGTCCGCGCATTGAGGTGCGCACCGCGGACACGCAGATCCATCTGGGCCATGTGTTCGCCGACGGCCCGTCCGACCGCGGCGGATTGCGCTATTGCATGAATTCCGCCGCGTTGCGGTTCGTGCCGAAGAGCCGCATGGCCGAGGAAGGGTACGGCGATCTCATCGCGAAGCTGGAGGCCGGCGAGCGCTGATGGCCCGGCGGGCGCACGTACCGGGTCTGCTCACTGTGCAAAAGCACGACGCACAGTGAGCAAATCCCGTGGCGTGCGGCCCCGGTCACGCATAGCCACGGTCGCACGCGCGCAGCACACGCAGCACGCACGACCCAGCGTGCACCGCACGGCTCACATGGAGCGCGCGTTGTCGATGAGCGCCTGCTTGAGGTCTGCCTCGAGCTGGCGCATCTTGCCCTCGGCCGCCTCGCGATTGGCCTTGCCCTGCTTCTGGATCTGCACGGTGTCCTTGAGCGTGGCGATGAGCTCGTTGTTGATCTTCTCCAGCGTTTCGATCTCCACCACGGAGCGCTGGTTGGCCTTCTCCGCGTCCACCGCGCCCTGGTGCAGGGCGGTGGCGTTCTTCTGCAGGAGCTTGTTGGTCACGTCGTCCGCCTTGTTCTGCAGGTCGAGCGCCTTGCGCTGGTTGGACAGGCCGAGCGCGATGACCATCTGGCTCTTCCACACGGGGATGGTGGTGGAGATGGTGGTGTCGATCTTGTCCACGATGGTCTGGTCAGCGTTCTGGATGATCTTGATCTGCGGGGCGGTCTGCAGGGTGACCACGCTGATGCGGTCCAGATCGTCCAGTCGCTTGGCGAAGCGGTCGAGCTTGGACTTGAAGTCCTTGAGCACCTGCGCCTGCATCGGGTCGCCGGACTTGGCGGCCTCCGCCTCGAGGGCGGGCAGCTGGGTGGCGTTGAAGTCCGCGAGCGCCTTCTTGCCGGCGAGTACGGTGAGCTTGAGTTCGCGGTACTGCTGGGCGTTCTGGTCGTACATGGTGTTGTACATGGAGATGTCCGCCACGAGGCGTGCCTGCGCGGTTTCGAGCTTGGAGACGATGTCGTCGATCTGCGAGTCGACCTTCTGGTAGCGGCGGCGCAGCTTGTCGATGGAGACGGCCACCTGCCCGATGATCGGCAGCTTGCGGAAGCCGCCGAGTTCGGCCTCGTCGATGGTCACGAGCATGGTGCTCAGCAGTTCGCCGGCCTCGCCGGTGTCCTTGGAGCGCGTTTCGGAGAGGATTTCGTCGGCGAAGCTGCTGGTGGCGCGCTGCACGTCCTTGCCGTAGGAGGATTCGATGCCCTGCTGCGTGAGGTTGATGGACTGGGCCATCTGCGCGATCTGCTGCTGGTCCGCTTCGGGCAGCTTGGCGATCTGCTGGTCGGGGGTGAGCTTCGCGTCGGAGGCGGCCTGATCGGCGGTGGGGACGAGCGCCCCGGCGTTGGGGTCGGTGACGGCGGGCGCGGTGACGGCGTTCGCCGTGCCGGAGGCGGTGAGGTCTGCGAGGGTGATCTGCTGTGCCATGGTGTGGTTTCCTTTCGATGGCGGGTGACGGGGTTTGGCGTTGCGACTGTGACAGCGATTATGACAGCGCGGCGATGATGGCCTGCATGGCGTCGTTGTTGGGCAGTTCGCTCACGGCGTTGAGCTGGTCGGCGGCGGACGGCACGCCGAAGCGGCTGATGGAGTCCGTGCCCACGAAGTTGGAGGCACGGAAGCCGTGGCGCTCCCAGGCGAGCTTCTGCACGTCCGCGGACTTGAGCACGTCCATGAGCTTGCGGCCGTTGTCGTCGAGGGCGATGAGGGTGTGTGTGCTCCACACGGTGGGCGTGGGGTAGACGATCACCACGTCGTCCTTGATCTGCTGGTAGGCGTCCGGCTGGTTGACGGCCAGATCGAGAATCTGCGATTCGTAGCCGATCATCATGGGCTTGGAGCCGACGCCGAGGGTGAGGAACTGGTTGAAGCTGTCCTCCGAGCTGGTCTCCATCCATCCGGACTTGGAGAAGATGGCCTTGATCTTGTCCGCGTCGCGCTTGACGGAGTCGACGGTGGCGGGCTGGCCGCCGTTGAGCACGGTGGCCACGAGGGCCGCGTATTCGTTGCCGGAGTTGGATTGGACCGGGTCGGTGGAGTCGATGCGGAACTGCCCGTAGCCGGCCTTGTAGCCTACGTCGGCCCAGGATTTGTTGTTGACCAGCGCGTCCACGGCCTTGGCCATGTCCATGTGGTAGACCTCGCCGTTCTTGGTGACGAGCCCGCCGGAGATGAGCCCGTCCACCACGGCCTTGTGCGTGTAGAGCACGATGGGCGAGTTGAAGACGATGTCCGAATTGGAGGCGTTCACGCCCTTGGCCTTGCCGTATTCCACGGCGGCGCGAGAGGACGGGAACAGGTAGTCCATGCCGGTGCGGTCGGCGTCCATCATGGCCAGCGATCCGGCCTTGCGGTAGTTGATCTTGAGGCCCTGCGCGGCGGCGGCCTGCGCGAACTGGGGGTCGTCGAACAGACCGATCTTCTCGCCACCGAGGTATCCGTTGACCTCCGTCAGTTCCACGGGCGCGGCGGGCTTGGGGCGGGTCTGCTGCCAGACGGCGGCCCCGCCGAGCACGGCCACCACTACGATCAGCGCCACCAGGCCGATGATCTTCGATTTGCTGAGTTTCACTTCGTCTCCTCCGTCCCCTTCACGCCGTTGGCCATGCCCGTCTGCGCACCGGCATGTGCGCCTGCCGCGGCAGACTCCTCAAGGCTGTAGCCGTCCATGCGCGCGAGCCGTTCGATCGCCTCGGAGTCGGCCGCAATGCCGAGCGTCTTGGACGACACGGCCCGGGACAGCTCGCCGGCCGCGGCCTTCTCCAGCACCTGCAGCGCCTCGATGGTTTCCTGCCGGGCGCGCGCGAGCTGGTCGCCAGCCCCGGAACGTTCCACGTCCACGTAGGATTCGAGCAGCTTGGAGGTCTGCTCGCCGTAGACGGTGATGTAGTGGCGCAGCGTGTTCCATGCGCCCGGATCGGTGCCCACGTAGCGCACAAGGTCGCGTGTGGCCACGATGAAGTCGTTCGCCTCCGCCCGCACGGTCGGGTCCTGCACGTCCCGGAGGGTCCCTTCGATGAGCTTCAGTCTGGCGTTGGCGGCGTCGATCGCGTCCGCGGCCTTCTGCCCGTTGGGCAGTGCGGAGGCGAGCATCTTGCCGATCCTGCGTTCCGGTTCGGTCAGCGTGCTCACGCCCACGTAGCCGCTGGCGGCCGCGACCACCGCCACGACGAGGCCCGGCACCCCGCCGCCCGCGATCACGAAGCCGAGCGCGCCGAGCGCCAGCCCGGCAACGAATCCAAGTACCACGCTGAGCATCAGTTGTATCCCTTGACCTGGCGGAACACGGCGGCGAGGTCTCCGGAGCGGCCGTCGAACACCTTGGCGTTGGACAGTGCGGCGATCTCGTCGAGCTGGGTCGGGTCGGCGCTGCCGAACATGATGGAGAAGATCGGCACGTCGTTGCCGCGGCTGCGATAGTCGGTCTTGAACTGCTCCTGATTCTCGGTTTCGGACTGGCCGTCGGTCATGAGCACGATGGCCACGGTGTAGTCCGCCGCGTTGCTCGGCATCTGCTCGAAGGCCGCATCGAGCGCGGAGTAGATGTCGGTGCCGCCCACCGGGTTGCGGTCGGCCGCGTTGCTGAGCAGCAGGTGCGTGTCCTTGCCGGTGACCTTGAACGCCGGGGACGGGTTGGAGGAGAACGGGATAAAGACGTTGACGTCCTTGTCGGACGGTTCGATGCGCGAGGCCTTAGCCTGATCCGGGTCGAGCGCGGCGTTCAGGCCGTCAACCACGCCGTTCTTGCCGGCACCCTGCATGGAGCCGGAATAGTCCACCACCCAGATGGTGTAGCTGGGCTTGCGCAGCCCGGACTGGTAGATGCTCAGCGCCTGGTCGATCACGTCCGCGGCGGGCAGCGGGATGGTCTTGAGCACGCTGGCGTCCGTGCTGATGCCCCAGTCGGCCTTGAACGACTGCTGCACCTGCGCGTCCGAACCGTAGGTGAGCGTGCCGCCCAGTCCGGTGCGGCGGCCGGCCCGCTCGAATTCGAGTTTGGAGTCCTTGGAGCCGAGCGCCTGCTGGAACTTGGCGAACGCGTCGGCAAGGTTCTGCCCGCGGTCCACGTAGCCGAGCGGCGAGTCGGAGATGGCGATGCCGTCGGCCGGGTAGACGGCGAGCAGCGGGTCGTGGCCGGCCTGCGTGAGCTGCTTATTGGCCTGGATGACCAGCGATTCGTAGTTGACCATCGCGTCGAAGCGGTCCGGGTTGGCCACCACCATGTCCTTGAGCCAGTCCGAGGAACCGGAGGAGCGGTCCACGCCCTTGAGCAGCGCGGTGACCTTGGACTGCAGGTCGGCGTTCTGAAAGTCGGCCGCGGTGAGCGGTTCGGACTTGCCGGACAGGGCGGCCGCGAAGGCGAGGTACGCGGAGGCGCCGGAGTTCGACTGGGTGGCGGAGGTCATGGAGAACTTGAGCTTGCCGGCGGTCACCGCGTCGATGATGTCCGCGGTGGCGACGGCCTTGGTCTTGCCGGAGGAGTCCGCCCAGCCGAGGCCGACGGCCTTGGCCTTCTCGATGCCGAAGACGATGGGCGTGGTGGAGGTGCTCGTGGCGTTCTTGACGAGGTGTTTGGTGTCTCCCATGGAAATCCACATGGAGGAGGCGGGCCAGACGGCGTCGTAGTTTTCGCCGCCGTTTTCGAGGACGCTCATGATGTCGAGCGAGCCCATGTAGTTGAGTGTGACGGCCACGCCGGATTCGTCGGCGGCCTTCTGCACGGCCGCGGCGACTTCCTTGTTCTCCGAGCCGGATGCGATGTTGAGCGTGGCCGTGGCCTTGCCGCCCGCCGGCGTGAAGGTCTGGACCTTGTCGCCGTTCTGCGCGGTGTTCCCGCCGTTCGTGTTACCCGTGTTGCCCGTGACCGATGCCGAGCAGCCCGCCCCCGCGAGCATCATCGCCCCTGCCGCGAGCGCGGCCACCGCCTTGAGGATACGCTTTCCCATGGTGTTCATAGCCCCATTGTCGATCACCAGTGCTTCCTTGCGGAGTCGCCAAAATGAACGTCACGTGAACGTAAAGTGAATCTCCAAGGCCAGCAACGTAGTCGATCGTTTTACCTGCATTGTAGCGGAACGGTGGGCATCGGAACGGGCGCAGGGACGCGAACGGGGCCCGCCTACACGATCGTCAGCGCCGCGGTCAGGCCAAGCCGGCGTACAGGTCGCCGACCGAGAGGAACGTGTAACGGTCGTCATCGGCGTACTTCGCCGCGGTCGCCGGGCTGACGGGCTCCTTGGTGAACAGGATGAACCGCGTATCGTCCACGGGATATCCCGGCACCAATCCGGCCCTTCCGACGAGTTGCGCCACTTGCATTCGCCCAGCATGATCTGCCTCGTCTCCGGGTCGGCGGCGATGACGTCGATATCCGTCTGCTCCCGCGCCACGGGATTGGCGTCCCACGTACCCCCTATGCGACGCAAGGCAAGCGGATTCACCGGTTTGCGATTAACTGACTCACAGTTAGGAATATCACGAGTCACTTAACGGAAGGTGCGGACTGCGAAGTCTACTTGAAAAATACTGTTAAACTTATCAGGAGGGTTTTATCCCCTCTTCACAAGGTGTTTCAGCGACGAAACACTGGTTCGAGCAAATTCTTGTCACAACGAAGGATTTACATCATGAAAACAAGAAAAACCCACGCTTTCGCTTCTTTATCCGCTGTCAATGGCGGTCACGTGTTCCATTATTTGTACAAGTCCTAATTTCACCATATATGTCACAACCGTCCTGTGGCCATCAATGTTGATGGCCACAGGACAATAGCTCCACGGTAAGGCAACAATCATGGGAATCCGCAGGACTCTTATCGCCAGCAACGGCACAATATTCGCCGCCGCACTGGCCGCGGCTCTGACACTGGTGCTGTCCAGCTGCGCAATCGGACCGTCCGACGGCGGGAACGGCGGCGAACGGTTTATGGATGCCGGGATCGCATCCTGGTCGTCAGACGACGACCTAGTCAACCAGATCCTCGCCGACGGCAAGGTAAGCCACGCCGAGACCATACAGGCCATCGAAGCGCAATTCGCGTGCTACGAAAAACACGGACTGGCCGGCGAATACGGCTACAACCTCGACATAGAACCATGGACCCTGCCGGGCACCTACATAGGATTCAGCAAGGACAACCCCGAACGCACCAGCATGCCGGAACCATACCTGTCCGACCTCGACCTCCAAACCCAATGGCTGACCACCCCGGAAGGACGGCAATGGGCGGAACAGCAGAGCCAGCTCCTGGAGGACACGGCGGCCAAATGCGCGGTATTCAACAAGGTCGAAAGCGCGGTCACGTCGCAAACCGACCTCAACGAATACGCGCGCAGACAATACGACAGCAAGGCCGAATGCATCAGGGCGAACGCCCCCTCGTACGCCAGCCGCATCGACGACTCATGGGCCGCGGGCGACGACGGGCTGCGGCGCCTGAGCGAGGAGTTCCGCGACGACATGCTGGACTGGAACGGTTGGGACGACGGCTCCGAACTGTCCAAACTCTACGCCTGCACCCAGTTCAACGGGTCCGGGGAAATGAAGACCTTCGGCAATCCCATACCACGGCAATAAGCACAGCAAAAAAACACTCGCGGCACCGCGGTCCTGCGAGACGGACAGCCTACAGCGCGGCGGTGACCGGGTCGTCCAGGAAGTCGAGGATGCGGTCGAGGTAGGGCCGCAGCACGGCGTTGGGCATGCTGAACAGCTCGTGCAGCGAATTGGGCACGCGGACGAGCTCCACTTGGCAGCCGCCGTCGCGCACCAGCGAGGCGAAGCGGTCCTGCGGCTGGTTGAGCACCCAAATGTCCCGGTCGGCCTGGAACAGCAGGATCGGCGTCTCCACGTTCGCGCAGGCCTCCGGGCGGCTCACCGCGCGAGACAACCGCAGCGCCTGACGGACCCATTCGAAGGTGGCCGCGTTGGTCTGCCGGTGCTCGTCCTCGCAGCGCAGCTCGTGGAACCAGCGCACGCGGGCCTCGGAAGCCCCCTTGTGCTCACTCAGATCCAGATTGTTCGGGTCGAACGGCCCCTGCCCGAACACCACATGCCGGCTCAGGCCGAACGCGCACATGCCCTCGGCGAGCACGCGCGCCACCCCGTTCGGCATGCCGGTGGCGGGGGCGATCATGGGCGCGGACAGCACGGCCCGGTCGAACAGCGAGGGGTACTGCTCGAGCACCGCCGCGCCGATGCCGCCGCCCATCGAATGCGCGTACAGGTTGAGCGGGCTGCCGCCGGCGTACTGCTGGCCGATCGTCTCGGCGAAGGCGGCCAGATCGGACACATACCGCCGCCAGTCGTCGATCCACACCAGCGAACGGTCCTTCACGTCCCGCACGGACCGGCCGTGGCCGCGGTGCTCGAGCACGCACACCGAATAGCCGGCGAGCAGGAAGTACCACACCATCTCCGCGTACTTGGCGGCGAACTCGGTGAACCCGTGGCTGATCACGATCGCGCCGCGGAACGTGGCGTCCGCGCCCGCCACCCTGATCGCGTCGAACCGGGCGGCGTCGTAGCACACGTAGTGCAGCTTGCCGCCCGTGGGCGCCGGGCCGAGGCCCTTGGGCGACGGCGGGTCGAACCAGCCCTCGTCCCGGCACGCCTCAAGCGTCGGCAGCACCTTGGTGCGCATCTGGTTGCGGTAGTCGTTCTCGTCCACGAGCGTGATCTGCATGGCTCCAGACTAGCGCAGGGCATGCGCCGGCCACCCGGCCCGCGCTACCGCAGTCCGAACGCCTCGTACAGGAAGTCGCGCTGCAGGGTGAGCAGCCGCTCCGCCACGGTCTCGTCGTTGGTCATGTGCGTGATGCCCGTGAGCGGCAGGTAGGTGTGCGGCCGGCCCGCGGCCATGAGCGCCTGCGAAAGCCTGAGCGAGTGGGCGATGGTCACGTTGTCGTCCGCGAAGCCGTGGATGAGCATGAGCGGGCGGGCGAGCTTCGGCGCGTCCTGCACGATGCCGTTGCGCTCGTACACCTGCGGGTCGAGGCCCAGATAGCGCTCGGTGTAGTGCGTGTCGTACAGCGTCCAGTCGGTGGGCGGGGCGCCCGCGCAGCCGGCCTTGACCACGTCCGGGGCGTCCAGTACGGCCAGCGCGGACAGGAATCCGCCGTACGACCAGCCGATCATGCACACCTTGTCCAGATCGGCGTCCGCAGCCTCGGGCACGTCGGCGAGCGCGCGTACGGCCTCCACCTGGTCGGCGAGCGTGACGTCCTTCATATTCTCGAAGATCTCGCGGTCCCACTTCGGCCCGCGCCCGGTGGTGCCGCGGCCGTCCGCGGTGACCACGATGAATCCCTGATCGGCCCACCACTGCGACTCCCAGTAGTAGCCCTGCTGGAGCACCACCTGCTGGAATCCGGGGCCGCCGTAGGGCTTGAGCAGCACGGGCAGCTTGCCGCCGTTGGCCGCCTTGATGCGCTCGGCCGTCTCGCAGCCTTCGGACGGGCAGGTGATCGCCGTGTACAGGCGGTGCTCGCCCAGACGCACGAACACGGTGTTCGGCGCGAATCCGGGCGTGGCGGCCTCGTTGGCGATCCGTGCGCGGGCGGTTTCGCGGCCGGACCCGTCGGTGAGGATGTGGACCATCTCGCCCCTGGCGTCGGCCATGCCGCGCCCGGAGACGATCGAGCCGCGCACGCCGCGTTCCGCATGCCACACGCCGGGCCTGCGGGTGACGGGCATGACCGTGCCGTCGAACGCGATCGAGACCACGTCGAAGCTGCGGGCGTCGTGGTCGGCCGGGTCGGTCCAGCCGCCGGCCTCAGCCCCGGCGATCGGGCCGGTCAGGTCAGGTTCGCGCTGCGCCACGGCGAGCACGTCCCGGTCGGTCACGTCCAGCACCTGCCGCACGTTCCAGCCGGCCGGGGTGAACGCCTCGCCGTCCACGGTCAGGCGGTTGGTGTCCGCCGCCATGTCGTTGAGCGGGCAGACCAGACGGCCGTCCGGCGTCATGGCGGGCGTGCCGGCCACCAGATCGATCCACTGGTCGTTATGGTGGGTTTCGAGCACGGCGGTCTCTCCGGTGGACTGGTCCACGGACAGCACCTGATCGTTGCGCTGGCAACGGTCCTGCACGAGCACGATCGGGCCGCGGCCGGCGGGCCAACTCACGGAGGCCACGTACTCGTACGCATCGCGGTCCCAGCGGACCGGGTGGCCGCCGCCGAAGCCCGTGCAGCCGCCACGCTCGTCGAACAGCAGCTCGCCGACCGTCAGGTACACGTCCGCGTTCCGGGTGAGCGCACGCGGGTAGCGCCGCCCTTCGGCGGGACGGTCGGGGTGGGCGGGGTCGCTGATGTACCACATCGGCTCGTACTGCGCATCGAACATCTCGAACAGGATGTGCCGCGAATCGGGCCCCCACCAGAAGCCGTCGTAGCGGTCCATCTCCTCGCCGGCCACGAATTCCGCCAGGCCGATCTTCCACGTGTTCTCCACGTCATCGTCCTCGCCGCACACGCCGTAGACCGGACCGACCGAGTCGAGGCATGCGGGGGCGCCGTACAGGCCTTCGCTCAGCGCCGTCTCCATGGCGTCCGCCTCCACGAACACGCCGTCGTCCACGTCCCCCGCGGGCTCCTCGGCGTCCTCGTCGGGGTCCTCCGGCCAGGGGGCGATGTCCACCAGCATCAGATGCTCGCCGGTGGTGTACAGCACGTGCCGGCCGTCGGGACTGATGCGCGGGTTGAGCACCGGGCCGTATGTGCCGTCGGCCAGCGCGTTGACGCCCCGCTCGTCCACGCACAGCTGGCGGGTGCGCACGGTCGGCTCCTCGCCGGCCCCGTCACCGTCCTCGTCCACGATTTCGGTGAGGAACAGCTGCCCGTTGATCACGTACGTCACGCGCCGGCCTGCGGAGTCCACCGAGTAGCTCACGATGCCCGCGCCGCCCTCGCGCGCACGCTCGCGCCGGGCCCTCTCCTCCGCCGGAACGTCCTCGTTGTCCGCGTCGGCCAGCAGTTCGCGCGGATCGGCCAGCTTGGTCTCGTGGTGCTCGCCGGCCGAGTCGAACCAGCTGAGCCACAGGCTGGTGACCAGATCCTCCGGGCCGTCGGAGCGCAGGAACAGCGCGCGTTCGCCGTCACCCAGCAGCTTCGCGGACCGCGGCGCAGCCCCCGAGAACCGCAGCGTACGGGCGCGCTTGCGCGGGAAGTCACGGATCGCCGCCTGCATCGCCTCGCCCGCCGTGCCGGTCCCGTTCGTTTCGTGTACCTGATCGCCCATCGCGTCGCTCCTTAGTGCTCGAGACATGTCCGGGGCACGCCCGCAGCATGCCCGTTTCCGTTACGTCCACGCTATCACCCCGCGTCGCTCGCACTCCCCCGGCCGTCCGCGCGGCACGCCAATCCGGCGTGGAACCGGCCGCACTTTCGCGAACGGACAAAACTCCGGGGACAACGGCCCCACACGTCAAGGATTCATGCAAATCGCATGTTGTAACTTATGCAAATCGTCTAGTATAATTTATGTAAATCGTCTAGTATATTGTATGCAAATCGACTAGCACAAGGAGACGATCGGCATGATTCCAAGGGCTTTGGCGGGAAAACTCGCGCGCATGGCCGGCCAGTTCCCAGTCGTGACCGTAACCGGCCCTCGTCAATCCGGAAAATCCACACTGGTGCGCGACGTCTTCCCCCAATACCGCTATGTGTCGCTGGAGGACGAGGACATGCGATCGTTGGCCGCGGAAGATCCCCGCTCGTTCTTGGAACGATTCGATTCCCGAGTGATCATCGACGAGGCGCAACGGGTTCCCTCACTGTTTTCCTACATGCAGGGCATGGTGGATCGCCGCGGCGAACCGGGGCAGTATGTGCTGTCCGGCTCACAGAATTTCCTGCTGCTCAAGAGCATCTCCCAATCGTTGGCAGGCCGCGTGGCGATACTCCATCTGCTGCCGCTGTCCTATGAGGAGCTGGCCGGCAGTGAGTTCGCCCCGTCGTCGGTCAGCGAATTCCTGTTCAAGGGCGGTTACCCGCGTCTCAACACGATGGGCATAGCCCCGGAGGACTTCTTTCCGAATTACATCGCCACCTATGTCGACAGGGACGTCCGTGAGGAGCTGGGCGTCAAGAAGATATCCGGCTTCAACGCGCTGCTCACCTTATGCGCCACGCGGATCGGCGAAGTGCTGAACATCTCCAGTCTCGCCAACGACTGCGGCATCAGCACGGAAACGGCACGTGACTGGCTATCCATCCTTGAAGCCAGTTTCATCGTCTTTCGTCTGCCGCCCTACCACCGGAACTACGGCAAACGTCTCGTCAAATCCCCCAAACTGTATTTCTACGATACCGGTCTGGCCGCAAACTTGCTCGGGATCGAATCGGAAGACCAGATGTTTGCCAGCCAGCACCGGGGCAACCTTTATGAAAACGCGGTGATGGTCGAGCTCATCAAACGGTATCAGGCTTTGGGAAGAGAACCGCGGCTGTTCTACTGGAGGGACAGCAACAAAAAGGAAATCGACGCGATCCTCGAAAAGGGCGGCATGCCGCAGTACGCCGTGGAGATTAAGTCGTCCGCCACCTACAACGCGAAGGCATTCGCAATCCTCGAGGACATCGCTCCGCTCATGGGCCTGTCCCCGGAACGGAGGTTCGTGGTCTACGGCGGCACGGAAACCTTCCCGACCAGCCACGGTCAGGTCATCGGTCTCAAGGATCTTGGACGCCTCGTGCAATGACTGCAGCGGCACGGAACCGGCAACCGACCAAAATACGGGCTGAACGTCGCGAAATTCCGGATTCCAAGCGCCAAATGATCGCTCCAGCGATAGATTCGCGCTTGGCATTGCAGATTTCGCGACGTTCAGCCCGTATTTCGCCAGCCGTCCAGCCGACCAGCCAACCAGCCAGCCGGCTTCGGCTCAGTCCGCCCCGCTTCCGGAGCCCGAGCCGTTGCCCGTTCCGGATCCGGAGCCGTTTCCGGTTCCGGCGGACGACGAGGTCGGCGCCTTGGTGGTCACGGTCACGGTGGAGCCGGCGGTCACGCTGCCGGTCGGACTCACGGAAACCACGATCGCGTTGGAGGCCGTGGAACCCTGCACCTTCATCTGCAGGCCAGCCTCCTCAAGCATGGACTGGTATTCGGAAAGCGTGGTCGTGCCGGCGGAGAACGACGGCACCGCGGTCTTGCCCGCCTGCGTGGTGAGCGTGATCTCGGAACCGGATTCCGCGGTGGAGCCGGCGGACGGGGTCTGCCCGGTCACCTTGGCGCTGTCGTCGGAGGAGCCGCTGACGGTGATCTTGAAGCCGTTGAGCTCCTGCTTGGCCTGCGCGAGGGTGAGGCCCATCACGTTCGGCACGCTCACCTGCTTCCTGCCGGCGGAGACGAAGATCGTCACGGACTCGTCCTGCGCCACGTGCGTGCCGGCCGCGGGCGAGGTGCGGGTCACGGATCCCTGGGCCACGGTGTCGGACTCCTCGGTCTGGATGGACACCTTGAACTTCGGGTAGTTGCGCAGGTCGTTGGTCACGTCGGTCTGGGACTTGCCGGTCCAGTCGGGCATGGTCGTCATGCCGTTGGAGATGTACAGGGTGATGGCCGTTCCCTTGGCGGCGCTTTCGCCGGCCGCCGGGGAGGTGCGGGTCACCTTGTCCTTCTCCACGGTGGCGCTGTCCTCCGTCTTGTTGGACGGGCTGACGGTGAAGCCCGCCGTCTGGATCTTCGCTGCCGCCTCGTCCTGGTCGAGCCCCTCCAGGCCGGACGGCACGGTCTTGGTGGCCGGTCCGGCGGAGAACCACACCTTGACGCTGCTGCCCTCGGGCACCTGCGTGCCGGCGGGCGGATCCTGCTTGGTGAACGTGCCGGCGGGCTGGGAGGAGTCGGTGTCCTCCTGCACGTCCGGCTTGAGGTTCACGGCGGCCAGCGCGTTGCGCACCTGCGCCTCCGTCATGGAGGAGGTCAGCTGCGGGACGGCCACGTACTTCGTGGTGTCGCGGGTCATGTACCACCACGCGCCCGCCACGATGCCGGCGAGCACGAGCAGCCCCACCACGATGCCGATCACCGTGTTGCGCTTGCCCTTCTTCTTGGCGGCGTTGCGCTGGGCGACGCGCGTCTTGGGCAGCGTGTCCGTGGTGGCCGGGGACAGCGGTCCGGGCACGGATTCGAACTGGCCGGTCATCGGGTTGAACGCCTGCGTGGGCGCGCCCAGCGACTGCGTGGTGGCGGACGTGTCCGCGGCGGGCGGCATGGCCATGGTGGCGGTGCCGGTCGGCTGCGTCTCCGCGGCGGTCTCCTCCGCCTTGCGCGCCTTGATGTTGCTCAGGTCCGTGAGCGGGTTGAACGCGGCCGCCACGGGCATGCCGCCGTTCATGAAGGTCAGGATGTCGTTCTTGAACTCCGCGGCGGTGGCGTAGCGGTTCATGCGGTCCTTGGCCATGGCCTTGGCGCAGATCGAATCCCACATGGACGGCAGCCCGGGCACGAGCGTGCTGGGCGGCGTGGCCACTTCGGAGACGTGCTGGTAGGCGATCGCCACGGCCGAGTCGCCGGTGAACGGCGGCCGGCCGGTGAGCATCTCGTACAGCACGCAGCCGGCGGAGTACAGGTCGGAGCGGGCATCGACGCTCTCGCCGCGCGCCTGCTCGGGGGAAAGGTACTGCGCGGTGCCCACCACGCCCTGCGACTGGGTCATGGTGGCGGCGGAATCGTCCAGCGCACGGGCGATGCCAAAGTCCATCACCTTGACCATGCCCTGGTCGGAGATCATGATGTTGCCCGGCTTGATGTCCCGGTGGATGATGCCCATGCGGTGCGAGTAGTCGAGCGCGTTGAGCACGCCGAGCATCACCTGTTCGGCGTCGCGCTGGCTCAGCGGGCCGTTGGCCTTGATGATGTCGCGCAGCGTCTGACCCTGCACGTACTCCATGACGAGGTACGGCACGCGCTCGCTCTGCCCGCCGTCCGTGGCGAACACCTCGTCGCCCGAATCGTAGATGGACACGATGTTCGGGTTGTTCATCTTGGCGACCGACTGGGCCTCGCGGCTGAAGCGCGCCAGAAAGATGGAGTCGTTGGCGAGGTCGGACCGCATGATCTTCACGGCCACGGTGCGGTTCAGGCGGGTGTCCAGCGCCATGTAGACCTCGGCCATGCCGCCGTGGCCGATGACGTGATCGAGGCGGTAGCGGCCGTTCGCCAGTGTGTTGGGAGTGAGTGCGCTCATCGCGATACCTCCTGAGTGGTGTTCGACCCCGCTTCGCTCAGCAGCCTGGCGCCATGCGGGGCGCTGACCACCATGCGGGGAAGCTTCTTGCCCGCGCCGAGAATCATCTCGGTGTTGGGCGTTTCCTGATCAAGCAGACGACGTTCGATCTTCGCCAGCGTGCGTGCGACCATGAGTGCGTCGGTGGGACGATTCGCTGGATCCTTCTCCAGCATCGCCATGACGAAGTGCGCGAGCTGCGTGTCCACGGCGCTCGGCAGGGGCGGCACGGGTTCGTTGACGTGCGCGGCGGCAATGTCCACCGCGGTGGCTCCGGTGAACGGACGGTGACCGGCAAGGCCTTCGTACGCCACCACGCCCAGCGAGTAGATGTCGGACTGCGGGGTGGCCGTCAGTCCCTGCGCCTGTTCGGGGGAAATGTACTGTGCGGTGCCCACCACCATGCCGTCCTGGGTGATCTGCACCTGATTGGTGGAGTAGGAGACGCCGAAGTCGGTGATCTTCACCTCGCCGTTGTCGGACACCATGATGTTCGCCGGCTTCACGTCGCGGTGGATCACGCCATGGCTGTGCGCCACGAACAGGCCGCGGGCCGTCTGGATGAGGATCGGCAGCAGTTCCAGCGCGGGCATGGCTCCGCGTTCGCGGTAGATGTCCGCGAGGGATTTGCTCGGCACGTACTCCATGATGAGGAATCCGATGCCGTCGTGCTCGTAGTACTCAAACAGGGCGGCGATGTTCGGATGCGCCAGATTGGCGGAATTATGGGCTTCCGCGCGCAGACGCTTGAGCTTGGCCTCGGTGTCCTGCATGTCGCGGCGCAAGGCCTTGATGGCCACCGGACGGTCGAGCTGAATGTCGTAGCCCTTCCACACTTCGCCCATGCCGCCCTGCGCCAAGCGCCTGTCCAGACGATAGCGCCGGTGGATGAGCTGGCCTTCGACGAGTCTCATTTCAGCGCCTCCTGCATCACTTTCTTCATCACCGGGCCGGCGGTGCTCACGCCGAAACCCCTCACGTTGTGGACGACCACGGCCACCGCGATCTTCGGATTGTCCGCCGGGGCGAATCCGACGGTCCACCCGTCAATCCTCTCCCCGTTGCCGATCTGCGCGGTGCCGGTCTTGGCGGCCACGCCCTGACTGAGCTGCAGACTGGGCGCGTCCTGACTGACCACCGAAGCCATCATATCCTTCAGGGCGTTCGCCGTGTTTTGCGAGAACGCCTGGCTCATCACCGTCGGCTTGGTTTCCGAGATCACGCTCAGGTCCGCACCGCGCACGCGATCCACCAGCGTGGGCTTCATCACCTTGCCCCCGTTGGCCACCGCGGCCGCCACGAGCGCGTTCTGCAGCGGCGTGACCACCGTGTCCCCCTGCCCAATGGACGCGAGAGCAAGCTTGTCCGCGCCGGTGGTGTTCGGGAACTGCGAGGCGGTGGCGGAGACCGTCGTGTCTCCGGAGCCGGAGTCGTCCACCACGATCGGCTGGTCGAATCCGAGCTTCTGGGCCTGTTCGCCGATCGCCGCATTGCCGAGCTTGACGCCGAGCTGTGCGAACGCGGTGTTGCTGGACCACGTGAGCGCGTCCTTGAGGCTGATCTGCCCGTTGGAGCCGGCCGCCTGCGACGTGGTGTTGGTCAGGTTGGTGACCGTGCCGGGCAGCGTGTAGCTGGCACCGGCGGGAATCTGGGTGCCCGCTTGGTATTGGCCGGATTCGAGGGCCGCTGCCGCCACGACGATCTTGAACGTGGACCCGGGCGGATAATGCTCGCTGATCGTGCGGTTGAGCATGGGGTTGCCGTCCGCGTTCACGGCCGTCTGGTAGGCGCTGATCGCCTGCGTGCCGTCGTGCGAGGCGAGCGGATTGGGGTCGTAGCTGGGCGCGCTCACCATGGCCAGAATCCGCCCGGTGCTCGGCTCAATGGCCACGACCGCGCCTTCCCGGTCTCCCAACGCATCCATCGCCACCTTCTGCAGGGCCGGATTGATGGACGTTTCGATGCTGGCGCCCTTGGTTTCCGAACCGGTGAACAGCGAGCGGACGCGGTCGAGCCACAGGCTGTCCGACTGGCCGGAGAGCAGCGAGTTGCGCGAGGCCTCGATGCCGCGATCCGAGCGGCTGGTGATCGAATAGTAGCCGGTGACGGGCGCGTACAGGGTGCCATCCGAGTAGACGCGCTGGTACTTGAACGAGTCGGACACAGGGTTCGACTGGGCGATGACCGTGCCGTCCGAGGCGAGGATGGAGCCGCGCGGCATGCCGTATTCGGCGTATAGGCCGCGACGGTTGCGCGGGTCGGCGTTGAGATCGTCCGCCTTGAACGCCATGATCACCGTGCTGGACAGTCCCAGCACCACGAACAGCGTGATGACGGCCGTGAAGAGCTGGCGCAGCGACTTGTTCATGCGTTGCCTCCCTGCGTTCCCGCTCTCCTGCGTTCGTCCTCGATCATGTCGTCGTCCAGCCGGGGCTGGCGGTGGGTGTCCCGGTCGGGCTCCTCTGCGTCAGGCTCCCCGTCACCGGGCGCGACCGGCGCGACCGGCACGACCGACCGCGTGGCGATGACCTGCGTGGCCATGGCGTTCTGCGCCTCCTGCTTCCTCACCTGCTCGGCGCGCTCCTTGACCTCCTGCTCGCGCAGCACGGCCAGCGCCTCGTACTGGAAGGTTTCGGAAGTGGTGTCCGGCTGGGGCTTGTTCGCCGCGTTGGAGATGACGATGAGCAGCGAGAGCAGCAGCATGTTGGCCAGCAGGCTGGAGCCGCCGGCGGCCATGTACGGCATGGTGAGACCGGTGAGCGGGATGACGAGCGTGACACCGCCCACCACGGTGAACACCTGGAACGCCATGGTGAACACCAGTCCGGAGGCCAGCAGCTTGCCGAAACCGTCCTTGATTTTCATGGCCGTCACCATGCCCGTGGCGATGATGATGAGGTAAAGCATGAGCACGGCGAGTACGCCGGCCAGTCCCAGCTCCTCGCCCACGGAGGCGTAGATGAAGTCGGAGAAGCTCAGCGGCGTGATGTACGGGTGCCCCTGACCGAGTCCGGTGCCGCTTAGGCCGCCGGCGGCCAGTCCGAACACGCCCTTGGCAATCTGCTCGGAGCCGCCCACCGCGTTGTACACGTCCGGGTCGAACGGATGCAGCCACGCGTTGACGCGGTTGCCCACGTGGCTGAACACGGTGGAGGCGACCACCGCACCGGCCACGAACGCGCCGAGGCCGATGACGATCCAGCTCTTGCGGCCCGTGGCCACGTACAGCATGGACACGAACATGGCGAAGAACATGAGCGAGGTGCCCAGATCGCGCTGCAGCACCAGCACGCCCATGGACACCGCCCACACAATGATGATCGGGCCGAGGTCGCGGATGCGCGGCAGACGGAAGCCGAGCACCTTCCTGCCACCCACGGCAAGCTGGTCGCGATGGTCGAACAGGTAGGCGGCAAAGAAGAACGCGAGGAACAGCTTGGCGAATTCGGCCGGCTGCATGGTGTAGCCGCCGATCTTGATCCAAATGCGCGAACCGCCCTCCTCATGGCCCAGCACCGGCAGCATGGGGGCGAGCAGCAATGCCAGACCGACCACCATGCTCACGTAGGAGAAGCGGCGCAACACGCGGTAGTCCTTCAGCCCCACCACGAGCGCGCAGCTCAGGGCCAGTGCAACCATGAGCCAGATGAGCTGGCGCGAGGCGACGGACGTGTTCTGCGCCGCGTCGATGCGCGCGATGATCATGGTGCCGATGCCGGTGAGCAGGATCACGCACGGCACGAGCGTCTGGCTGCCGTACGGCTGGAACCGGGCGAGCAGCGCCCACATCACCACGAACATGGCCGCCACGCCCAGCAGGCGTACGGTGACATCCATGGGCATGTGGCCTTCGGTGCGCTGGAACATCTGGAAGAAGCCCAGGCCGACGATCGCAAACGAGAACAGCAGGAGCGCAAGTTGGCGCAGGCGGGTGCCGGTCATTGCTGGCTCACCTGCCCTGCGGACGGAGCCGGCGTCGCGGCAGACGTGCTCGGGCTGGCCGGGCTGCTGGCCGAATCGGACGGCGAAGGCGTTGACGACGGCGATGCGGCCGCCTGCTGCAGGTTCCGATTCTCCTCGCTGATGTAGCGCGCACGTTCGCGGGCCGCATCGAGGCTGTCCACGGCAATGCCCTGACGCAGCTGTTCACGCCAGTTCTCCGGCAGCTCGTCCAGACTCACGCTCGTGGTCTGCACCGCGTGCGAGAGCTTCAGGCCGAAGATGTCCGTGGGCACGCCCTGATAGATGGTCACCATGCCGTCCTGCTCGCCCAGATAATAGCGGGTCTGGCTCCAACGGTACGTGCCGTACACGCCAACGCCCGCCGCCACCAGCGCCAGCACCAGCAGCACGATCACGGCCACGCGTCCGCGGCGCCTGCGATTGCGGCGGAGGCGTGCACGCGCCCGGTGGTCGTGCTGAATGGCGTTGACCACGTCCGGATCGAACGGATCGTCGGTCATGCGGCCGTCACGCTTCATGATCACCGGAATCTCACCGGTGTCCGGCACCTGCATTTCGCCGGTTTCCGCACGGGTCTCCGAGGGCTGCGCCACGCGGCGCTCACCCGCTGCGGGTGCCCCGGCACCGGACGTATCGCCCGCATTGCCTGCATCGGCACGCTGCGCGTCCGGATCATCGCCGTGCTCCGCAGCCTGCACGAGCGCCGCGGCACGGCTGGCCGGCGAACTGCCCGAGTCCTTGAGCTTGGGAGCCGCCGCCACCGGCTTGTCCAAAATGTCGGCGATCGGCTCCAGACTCGCGCTGGCCGCCCCGCCGATGAGCGGGGTCTGGTGAGGCAGATCGAACGCGTTCGCGTCGAGCGCGAGGGTTGCATCGGCCACCACGGCGGTCACATTGTCCGTGCTGCCGGCCTTGAGCGCCATCTGCACGAGCTGCTGGGCGCATTCGTTCTGGTCGGCCACGGAGGCGAGCGTCTGCGCGATCGTCGAATCGGCGAGCACGCCGCACAGGCCGTCGGAGCACAGCAGCCAGCGGTCGGCGGGCTTGGCGGCGCGGATCATGATGTCCGGTCGCGGGTCGATGTCGAAGTCGCCGAGCACGCGCATCACCACGTTGCGCTGCGGGTGAGTCTTCGCCTCGGAAGGCGTGATGTGACCCGTGTCGATGAGATGCTGCACGTAGCTGTGGTCCTGCGTGACGTGCATGAGGTTGCCGTCGCGCAGCAGGTAGGCGCGCGAATCGCCGATGTGCGACATCACCCAGTAGCCGCCCACGAGCGCCACGGCGGTCACCGTCGTGCCCATGCCGGAGAGCTTGCGTTCGCGGCGCGCCTTGCCCACGATCGCGTCGTGCGCCGCCAGCACGGACGCCTCGAGCATGTCCGCCACGGCCTTCACGTCGCCGGTGGTGTCGTCGTGCTCGATGTGTGCCAGCGACCGGATGGCGATGGTGGATGCCGTGTCGCCGCCTGCATGGCCTCCCATACCGTCGCAGATGGCGATCAGGTGCTCGCCGGCGAACGACGAGTCCTGATTGTTGCTGCGCACGTAGCCCACGTCGGAAACGGTGGTGGAGTATAGGAAAAGCTGCGAGGAATCGGGCATGGGCGTCTACCTCAATTCCAGTGTGGTAGCGCCGATGCGCACGGGTACGCGGGCGGGAAGGATGGTGGGGGCTTCAATGCGCTGACCGGCAACCACGGTGCCGTTCATGGATCCGAGGTCCTCGATGGCCCACTGGCCGCTCGAGGGGTCCACGTACACGCGGGCGTGATGGCCGGAGACGAACTCGTCGTTGAGTACCACGGTGTTGGAGGCCGCACGGCCGATGGTGATCGCCTCGCCGCTCAACGGCACGGTCGCGCCGGCCAGCGGGCCATCGATTACGACCAGCAGGGCGGGAGCGCCCTTGGACGACTCCGCATCCGCGGCGGAAGCGGCGTTGTTGCGTGCGGAAACATGGCTGCGCGGTGCAGGCGCGGACGCCTGGGCCTCGGGCACGGGGGCCTCGGCGGCACGGCGGGCCGCACGCTCGCGCTTGCGACGCGAACGGGACGGCTTGGGACTGAACGCGGCGATGTCCCGGTGCAGGGACCGGACCGCGAGCCATACGAACGCCCACAGCAGTACGAGGAACCCGTACTTGAGGAGCGCGAACGTCAACTCGGTCATGATGGGACCTTAGCTAGCCCGTTGGGCCTTACTCCTGCTCCTGAGCGGAGGCCCAGTAGAGGATTCGCGTGCGTCCGATGGTGATGGTGTTGCCGTCGAGCAGCGTGGCGGCGGGCACCTGATGGCCCTCCACGTACGTGCCGTTCGTGGAGCCAAGGTCGCGCGCGATCACGCCCTTGTCGGTGATGTCGATTTCCAGATGCTTGCGGGAGATGCCCGGGTCGTCGATCACGATGTCGCAGTTGGAGCCGCGGCCCAGCGTGGTCTGCTGCGCGGTGAGCAGGTACTGGCGGCCGTTGATCTCCAGCACCGGGCAGTCCTTGGTTTCGCTCGGCGCGGTGACGGGCGCGGCGTTGCCCTGCACGGATTCGGAGGACAGGTGGAAGTCGCCCTTGGTCAGGCTCAGGTCCTCCTCGAAGATCACCACCACGGGGCCGATGAACGCGTAATGCTGGCTTTCCGCGTACTTGGTGAGGTTGTCGGCCAGTTCGTTGGCCATGGCCTCGCTACCCCAGGATTCGATGCGGTCGAAGTCGGGGGTGCTCAGCTTGAAGCGGTACTCGTTGGGCGCCACGGTCCGGTCGCGGCCGACGGGCATGGCCTGAGCGTCGATCTCGCGCTCGAGGGCGCTGGAGAGGTCGACGGGCTGGAGGTCCTTCGAGCCGAACTTCGCGAAGACGCCGTTGACCGTTCCTTCGACCTTCTTCTCAAAACGATCGAGAAAGCTCATGGTATTCCCTTTCTTCATACTGCCTTCAATGGTACGCGGCCCGGCGGCCCGGCGGCATTCCTCTTGTGAAACACTTGCAAGTATTCGGGGCGAAACAGGTGCGGAGCGGTGGTCTTTTCCCTGTTTTTGCCGTATCTCACCCATAATATCCCCGCGCCACGCCGGGCGAGCACCCCCTCGGTGGGGAAAGCTCACTGTTTTTACTCCGCCCGCGCCCGTTTCCGGCTGTGCCCGCCCGCACACACGCCCGTGCGCCCGCCCGTCCGTGCCAATCCGTCCGCGCCAATCCGTCCGCGCCAGTCCGTCCGCGCCAATCCGCGCGCCCGTGCCAATCCGCGTCCACGCCCGCATGCCCGTACCTGCCCGCGCCCATCCGCGCTCCCGTGTCCGTCCAATCTTTCCAATCCGCGCCCCGTTCGGCACAAACTGGAGCGTTTGACCACTATTTCGGCCCTCGGTGGCGTCATTTTCCGGTCAAAGTTTCCAATCTGCGCCGAGCGAGCCGCAGATTGGAACGATTGAACAGGCCGTGTGGAGAGTGCCGAAACTCGCTGGGACACGGGCCGTCATTCCGCCCGCTTCTCCCTGCCACATATCGCCGCCACGTATCGCCGCCAGATTTCGCACAATCGGTCCAACCTGCGCCCCTGTTTTCGCGGATTGGACCGATCATGCGATTTTTAGCCCTCAAACGGGCCGTTTTTTCGCGCAATCGGTCCAACCTGCAATTCGGAGCGCACAGGTTGGACCGATCGGACGAGACAGATCTCGGAAGAGAGCTCGCCGCTCCGTATCACTTCCGTATCGCTTCCGCATACTGAGCGACTCTGATGCCGGGCAGTCCGTGGCAAGTCCATGGCAAGTCCATGGCGCCCCGTAGCGAATGCACCGGGAACTCCGCGCAGTGAAATTGCTCGGTCCACGCACTTCATCCCGCCACACCGGGCAAATCCCGATTCTTGGCACCTCACAGAGGTCTCGCAGGCGCCGCGCCCCGCAACGATCCAAGTCCCGCAATGGCCCACAGCGCACTCCGCGAACCCAGCGCAGCGAATTCGCGCAACCTGCACGCCCCCGCGGCACACATACTGAACAAATCCGTTGTGAGCATATCCGCTGGAACATTCGCTCTGCATTGTTCCTTCCCGCCGCCCGACCCGAAGCGCTTCAGCCGGCCGGCGACGCTGTGCCCACGCTGTGCCCGCAGTGTGCCCACGCTGTCACCGGCATTGCAAACTGCTTCCCTCCGACAACGCAGCCGACAGCGCTGCAGCCGACGGCCGAGACCGGCCGCAACCCCACCGGCGCAGGCCGCATCCCACGGTGCAACATCAGAACTGCACCGGAAAACGGGCGGCGGCCCGAGCATGCTGCATGCCCGAACCGCCGCCCAAGGGGAAACAGAAGTAACGAAGTTACGTGAGGCTTATGGCTACTCCTTCCTGCCGCGGCGCGCCACGGTCATGGCGATGCCGGCAGCGACCAGTACGGCGGCCATCGCGGCAATGCCCAGCACGGAGACACCGGTTTGGGTCAGCTTGGACGGCTGCTTGGTCTGGGGGGACTGGTTCTTCTTCGCGGGCTGCTTGGACTGGTCGTCCGCAGTCTGGTCGGTCTTGCCCTGATCGCCCTTCGGCTGATCGGGCTGGCCCGGCTCAGTCGGCTCAGTCGGCTCAGTCGGCTCGGACGGCTCGGGCTGGCCCGGCTGCTGAGGCTGAGGCTGCGGCTGCGGCTGCGGCTGCGGCTCAGGCTGCACGGTGGCCTTGACCAGCGTGCCGGCGGTCTGCACCAGCGCGGCAGTGGCATTGGCAACGTCCTGCTGCGTGGCCTGCTCGTTGGCGAGCACGTCCTGAGCGGCCTTGAGGGCCTCGGCGAACGGCTTCCACGAATCGGCGGTGTAGTCCTTCTCAACCAGCTTGGAGGCCTGGTCAACGGCGGCCTTGAGGGCAGTCTTGTCCACGGCGGACGGCTGCGGCTGCGGTTCCGGCTGAGGCTCCGGAGACGGCTGGACCGTCTTCAGTGCGTTCTGCGCGGAAGCCAGTGCGGTCACGGCGGCGTCCACTTCCGTCTGGGTCGGCGCGGTTGCACCGCCCTTCTGGGCGCGGGCGAGCACGTCTTGAGCGGCCTTGAGCGCCTTTGCGAACTCGGCCCAGGTCTCCGGCGTATAGTCGGCCTGCTTGAGCGTCTTCGCACCGGCGATCACCGTGGCGAGCGCCTCGGTCCTGAGGTTGGCGACGAGCGCGCCCTGCGCCTTGATGAGCTTCGCGGCGGCGGCGTTCACCGTGGCCTGATCGGCCTTGGCATCGGCGTCGACCTTCTTGGCTTCGGCGAGCGCCTCAGCGAACGGCTTCCACGAATCGGCGGTGTAATCGGCTTCGGCCAGCTTGTCGGCGGCGGCGATGGCTGCCTTGAGCGCGGCGTGGTCGACTTCCGGTTCCGGCTTGGGCTCCGGCGTGACGGATTCGGCCTTGAGGCCGGTCCATGCGGAGACCAGCGTGGTCAGCGCTTCGGAAACCTGCTGCTGCGTGGCGTTCTGATCGGCCAACACGTCCTCGGCGGCGGCAAGAGCGTCGTTGAACGCCTTGACCGACTCGGCGGTGTACCCGTCGGTCTTCACGGCCTTCGCCGCGGCAACCACGGACTCGAGAGCGGTCTTGTCAACCGGAGTCGGCTCAGGTTCCGGAGCCGGAACCTTGACCAGCGCACCCTGGGCGGCAGACAGCGCCTTGGCGGCGGCGTTCACCGCGTCCTGAGTGGCATTCGCGTTGGCCAACACGTCCTTGGCATCCGCAAGAGCCGCAGCAAACGACTTCCACGAATCGGCCGTGTAATCAGACTTAACCAGCTTGTCGGCGGCCGCGACCACGGCCTCGAGCACGGTCTTGTCAACCGGAGTCGGCTCGGGTTCCGGAGCCGGATCCAGCGCACCCCAGGCGTCGAACAGCGCCGCCACGGCCGCGTTCACCGCGTCCTGCGTGGCGTTCTGATCGGCCAGCACGGCCTCGGCGGCAGCCAAAGCGTCGTTGAACGCCTTGACCGACTCGGCGGTGTACCCGTCAGTCTTCACGGCCTTCGCCGCGGCGACCACGGCATTGAGCGTGGTCTTGTCGGCCTTCTTCGCCACTGCCACCCACGAGATCACCGGCTTTTCGGTGCCGGCGCCCTCGTTGGTCAGCACGTACTCGACGGTGGCGGGCTCGTTCAGGGTGAAGGTGAGCGAGGCGTCCACCGGCGAGGCGGCTGCGGTCAGCGGTACGTTGCCCTTGGCGAGCTCCTTGCCGTTGGCGTTCACGGAGTGGTTCATGGTGCGGGAGGCCACGCTCGGCCAGAATTCCTTAAATCCGGCGGTGAGCGTGTAGGTGCCGGCCTCGAGCGGCAGACGGTAGATCTGCTTGGTGGTCGCCTGCCACAGGCCCGTGGCGTACTTGTCGCCCAGGGACTGCAGGCCGGCTTCGTACACGTTCGTGCCTTCGGCCACGTAGCCCCACTGGTCGGCGGAGTCGGAAGCCTGGTCGGACTTGTCGTTCTTCAGCGTCACGGCGCTCTTCACCGCAAGGTACTGCGGGGAGTCGGCGCCGTTGGTGCCGGAGTCGATGTAGTAGGTCAGGCCTTCCGGAATCACCTCGTAGTCGGCGGTCACGGCGGTGCCCGCGGCGTCACCGGTCAGGTGGATCGTCTGGTAGGCCTTGCGCTCGGCAGGAGCCTCACCCCAGGTGACCGGCACGTCCTTGCCGTCAATGCTGACGGTGGTGGGCAGCGCCCCCGTGGTGCTCACGGCACCCTGCAGGCCGAGGGTCTGGGGGACCTTGCGCACGTACACCATGGCGAGACGGGCGTTGTAGCCGGCGGTGCCGTTGGTGCCGAACTCGACGTTCGCCACGGTCTGGTCCTTCACCGTGACGGTGTGAGTGACGGCCGTGGCCTCGCCGTTGGACGTCACGTTCTGGCGCGCGCTCAGCTCGCTGCCGTCGGCGGCCGTGACCGCGGAGTACAGGTTGGTCTGCTGACCGTTGCGAGGAGCCTGCACAGTCACGATCTCGTAGCTGCCCTTGGGCAGGGTGAGGTGGTAGGTGACGGGTTGGTTGTAGTTCGCGCCAACGTAGGAGGATCCCCAGTCGCCGGCGTTGCCGGCGGCCACGATGTTCGCGTCGCTGGAGTAGCCCCAGGTCTTGCCCTCGTCCGTGCCGTTCCAGGTCTGGTCGGCCTGATCGTTGAGCAGGTCGGCGAACTGACTCTTCACGTTCGCGTACGCGGAGCCGGCGGTGGAATCGGCGGCGCCGGAGTCCACGAAGTAGACCAGATCGGTCGGTACCACGAGCACGTTCACGGTGAAGCGCTGGTAGAACTCGCCGATCTTGTCCTGGGTCAGGCCGGTCAGCGTGATCGTGCCGAACGCCTTCGGATCGGCGGCTGCCACCTTGGCGGCGGCTTCCGGATCGTCCCACTTGACGGCGTGGTTCTTGCCGTCGAAGTTCAGCGTCTCGGGCAGCTTGGCGCCTTCGCCCGTGAGGGTGACGGTGC
The DNA here is from genome assembly GCF_056357235.1 of Bifidobacterium sp. LH_389. Taxonomy (NCBI): domain Bacteria; kingdom Bacillati; phylum Actinomycetota; class Actinomycetes; order Bifidobacteriales; family Bifidobacteriaceae; genus Bifidobacterium; species Bifidobacterium sp. LH_389. Next base: position 144,479 of record NZ_JBKEVR010000003.1, on the reverse strand, counting down.
CCAGATCCTTGACGTCCTCGCTCACGTGCACGTTGACGAGCGCGTTCTGCGCGGCGGCCAGACGGGCGGTCAGCGCGACGGCGCCCTCCGCATCCAGACCGTAGGTCTTCGCGTCGGCGAGCGCGGCTTCGGCGTCGGCGCGGACCGCGGCGAACGCAGCCCAGCCTGTCGGCTTGTAGTCGGCCTCCTGCAGGTCCTTCGCAGCGTCCACGCCGGCCTTGAGTGCCGTCACGTCTACCTTGGAGGAGTCCGCGTTGGCGGTGATCACGCTCACGGTGTCGATGTTGAACTGGTCGGCCGTGGCGGTTTCGATGCGCACGACGTGCTTGCCGTTCTTCAGGCCGCGCAGGGTGAACGAGGTCGGGTTGAGGTCGCTGGTCCACAGCGTGGGGGCGTTCGCGGCCACCTGCTGGCCATCCACGAACACGTTGAGCTTGGCCTTGCCGCCGGGGTTGTTGCCGTTGAGGTCAAGACCGGTGCCGGTGAACTCGTACTCCACGGCAGCGCCTTGACCGGTGCTGTTGGAGATGGTGCGCAGGTAGACGAACATGCCTTGGGCGTTGAAGTGGTTCCACTTGTCGTTGAACTTGAGGACCGGGGTGTCCACGTTGTCCCAGCTGGTCTGGTGCATGTCGTCGATCAGCGCCGTCGCGTACGGGGTGTAGCCGGGCACGGTGGTGACGGACAGGTCGTCGAACTGCACGTAGTTGTAGCTGGAGCCGAGCTGGATGCGGCCTGCGGCCTGCGCGGACGTGTCGGTGTAGGAGTAGACCTCCACGCCGTTGACGAGCACGGTGTACACGTTGCCGGCGGCCTTGACCGCGATGGTGTTCCACTGGCCTGCGCCGGCCTTCCAGTTGACGCCCGGAATGTCGTTCAGGCTGCCTTGGGCGATCACCCAGTTCAGGCGCTGGAACGACCAGGTGCCGTCCGGACGGACCTTGACCTCTCCGGAGGACAGATCGGTGCCTTGCGCGTTGCCGCCCTGCTGGCGCACGCCGATGCTGGCGTACTGGCCGGCGGCGTCCTGCTCGAAGCGGACCTTGACGGAGGCGGTGTAGTTCATCCAGCGGTTGTCGCCGATGGTGGTGCGCGGATCGCTGTCAACCCATGCGCCGCCCTTCTGGGTCGGCCCCACCTGCTGGCGCACCACGTGAGCGCCGTCGGACTGCTTGACGACCTCGAACGCGCCGTTGGTGTCGGTGGTGTAGCGCGGGGTCGCGCCCGTGTCGCCGCCGCGGGACTCGAGGTAGCCCTCGCCGGAGTCGACCAGTTTGCCGCTCTTCGGGTCAAGGGCGAGCACGTTGCCGTAGCCCTTGTACTCGAAGTCGTCGGCGTAGAGGTACTCGTCGTCGGTCACGCCCTGCTTGGCGCCGGTGGCGTCGGTGTCGAGCACGTCGCGCCCGCCGTTCTCGGCGGTGTACTCGGGCGAGGCCTTGGCCTTGCTCAGCGAGTCGCCCACCTTGCCGGAGTCGAGCGTGGTGGCGGTGAGGATGGACCACGGCTTGACGGTCACCGTGTAGGTGCCGTCCGCGTTGGGCTGGAGCTCCTCGCGCAGCTTGAGGTAGTTGGCCGCGTAGGATTCGCCCTGTCCCTTGTCCGCGGAGCGGGTCTCCCACAGCTCCATGGTCCGGTCCTGACCCAGGTCGAGATCCTCGGCCTTGATGTTGTAGGTCTTGGTGTACTTGCTGTCGTTGACGACGACGGTGGAGAAGTCCTTCTTGTCCGGGGCCGCCAGCGTGGTGTACGAATTGGCTCCGCCGCGGGACGCGTTGGCGCCGGTGCCCTTGCCCGGCGGGTTGCCGTCGGTCAGGTCGCTGCCGGAGGCCTGCGGGATGCCGCGCCAGATGCCGTTGGCGCTCGGGTTGGTCGGATCGGTCTCCCAGCCGGTCTTGGCGAACTCGGTGAAGTGCTGCAGCACGGCCACGCCGCCGTCGTAGTAGATCCAGCCGCTCCACGGGTCGCGTGCGTTCACGACCTCCTTGGAGGAGTACTGGAACCCTTCGTAGAAGGAACCGATGGCGGGCTGCCAGATGCTCAGCGTACGGCGGGAGTGGTTGAAGCCGGTGCTGATCCAGTTGGCCATCTCCAGGGCGCTGTAGATGCCGCCGAAGTCCGTGCCGTCGCCGGCGGTGGGCTCTCCGGAGTCGGAGTTCATGGTGTTGTTCGGGCGGTCGGCGGAGGCGGAGAACGTGGACTGCGCCTCGGAGTTCCATACTTCCTTGTCCGCCTCGTCGGCGAGCCGCTTGAACGTGTTGCGGTTGTCGTCGCCGGTGCTGTAGTGATAGCCGACGATGTCCACGTCCTTCATGAGCTGCGGGTCGGAGTACAGCCACTGCTGGCTGTTCCACAGGTAGGCCTCGTCGCCCAGAATGATGCGGATCCTGTGGAAGGCCTGCTTTTCGGCGTCGTCCTTCCACGCCGGAACGGGGTTGCCGTCCAGGTCCTTGGTGGTGGCCGCGTCGATGAAGCCGACGTCGTCCTTCTGCACGCGATCGGCGAAGTCCTTGACCCAGTCGGCGATTTCGTCGTAGTTCTTGTACCGCTCGTTCACGGCCGGGTTGACCACGTCCACCATGTAGCCGTATTCGCGGTAGACGGCCAGGATGGTGTTCTTGTACCACTTGTAGATGTTGTCCTGGCTGGTCTTGTCGCCGGCTTCGTTGTCGCCCACCCAGGCCGGGGAGCTCCAGCGCAGCAGGCTGACGTTGACGTTCGGGTTGACTTTCTTGGCGTCGGCGGCCAGCTGGAAGCCGGGCTCGCGGGCGACGTCCGGGTACTCATTGCGGTCACGCATGGTGGCGACGTTCGGACCGGTGGAGTTATTGCGGTCGTTGCCCATCTCCACCTTGACGGCGTTCATGATCGGGTGTTCGCCGCCGAACAGGAGCTGGATGAGCTCCCAGTACTTGTCCGGGTGCTGGGCCTTGTAGTCCATGAGCAGCGAGCTGGTCGCGTTGCCGCTCAGTGCACCGAATCCCTTGTAGGTCAGGCCGTTGCGGTTCTTGGCAGCGGCTTCCACGTCAGAGCCCTTGACCGTGACGTTCACCGGATCGGTGGGCGCCGCCACTGCCGCGGTGCCCGCGGTAACGAACGGGGTGAACATGGCCACCGCCGCCAACGCCATCGTGAGCTTCTGGGGAAGCCTGCGGCCGCCGCCGGTTTGCCCTTGTGCTTGTGTCATATCTTCCTGCTTCTCTTGTAGGAATCTGCGTCTTCGTTGCCGGCGACGTCACCGTCGTCGTGCCCTCGTCGGCATTGCGCCCGTAGAGTCTGCCCTCATTTCTCAAAACGTTTAATCCTTGGGACGCTCAGGATTTCCGCCATATTCTCCTGTCTTTTTGCCATCAGACCTTCGTCGGCCCTCCAGCGAATTCACATTTTAAACGTTTATAGACAAAAACGCAAATCCGCTCACATACGATCGGTTTTGATCACCCCGTCACTCCACGGCCGGCGCGGACTCGCGGCACACGACCCGATGCGCCACCGTCACCGATGCCGGAGCGGCCCTCCGCCCGTCCTGAATCTGCCCGACCAGCGAATCCACGGCCTGCTCCGCGACTTCGCGCAGGCCCACGTCCACCGACGCGACCGAGGGAATGTTGACCCTGTCCTGCTGCACGTTGTCGAAGCCGATCACGCGCACGTCCTGCGGCACCCGAAGCCCGTAATTGCTCAGCCGCCGGATCACGCCGAACGCCATCACATCGTTGCCAGTCACAATGCCGTCGAACCCCAACCGCGCACCGACCAGACCGCTCACGGCATTGGCACCGTCGTCCATGTCCCATATGAATGCGCTGCGCACCAGACGGTCATCGAACGCGATGCCCGCCTCGCGCAACGCCCACCGATACCCTTCCAAACGCTGCTGACCCACCATCTGATCGGCATCGGGCACGCGGGGTTCCGCGCCGATGAACGCGATGCGCCGGCATCCGGAACGCACCAAGTGCATCGTCGCATCGAACGCGGCGCGCACGTTGTCCGCCGAGAATGCGGGGCAGACCGGGGCGAACGGATGGGTGCCCACCATCACCAGCGGGTAATCGCCGTCAAGCAGCGTGACGTCCGAGCGCTTGAGCGTCGTCGGGGTTACGATCAGCCCGTCGGACATGCCGCTGCGCACGGCCTCCGCGCCTCCCGAGCGGCCCCTATGAAAGCCCGCAGACTCGACCATCACCCGGTAGCCATTGCGGTAGGCGGCGGCGATCACCCGCTCGGCGAACTCGGCGTAGTACGGCTGCTCCAAACTCGCCACCGTCAGGGTCAGCATGCCGGTGCGCCCGGTCTTGAGCGTGCGGGCGCTGGAATTGGCCACGTAGCCGAGCTTGTCGATCGCAGCCTGCACGCGCGCACGCGTGGAATCCTTCACGTACGGCCGGCCGCTCAGGTAATACGACACGGTGGCGATGGAAACGCCGGCCTCGCGGGCCACATCGTGCAGCGTGACCCTGCCGCTTCTGCGCTGTGCTGCCACGCCGCCTACTTCGCCACGTTGGGCTGGCGGCCGATGGACCGCTCCACCGCGTTGGCCTGCCCGCACACGGCAAGCCAGTTGGCCAGCAGACGGTAGCCGTCCTGCGTCATCACGGATTCGGGGTGGAACTGCACGGCGTACATGGGCTTGCCCTTCACGCGCAGGCCCTGCACTATGTGGTCGCCCTGCGTCCACGCGGTCAGCTCGAGCGTGTCCGGAATGGAATCCGGTTCCACTGCGAGCGAATGGTAGCGGGTGGCGGTCATCGGGTTGGCCACGCCGGCGAAGATCTCGTCGTCCACGTGTTCCACGGGGCTGGTCTTGCCGTGCATGATGGTGGGCGCGTGGCTCACCGTGGCGCCGTACACCTCCGCGAGCGCCTGCATGCCCAGGCACACGCCGAACATGGGCGTGCCCGTCTTGGCACACAGGCGGATCATGTCCTCGCTCGCGCCGGATTCAGCCGGGGCGCCGGGCCCGGGGCTGATGAGCACGCCGTCGTAACCGTCGATCACGCCGGGCCGGCCGGGGTCGATCGCGTCGTTGCGCACCACGTCCACGGTGGCGCCGAGGGTCTTCAGGTACCCGACGATCGTGTAGACGAACGAATCGTAGTTGTCGATGACGAGGATGCGCGCGGAATCAGTCATATGGCCACCTTAGCCGCGTTGGGGGACGCGCCCTGTCCGTCCCGCCCGCTTCTCGGACGGGCGACGGACGGACGCAGCCTCTACTCCACGGACACGTACGCGCTCATGAGCTGGAACATGGGCACGTTGGTCGCCAGCCATGGGAACACCCACTGGAATAGCGCCACGGCCCCCGCAAAGGCGAGGATGGCCACCAGCGCCACCTGGATCACGGCCGGTCCGGGCTGACGCCGCAGCAGCCACCCGTACAGGCTGGCGTCCGGGCGGGGCTGTTCGCCGTCACGGATGCGGCGCAGCGCCGGGTAGCGCCAGGCCACCAGCGCGGCCAGATAGATCACCACGTAGGCGACCATGACCCACGCGAGCACGTCGGTGAGCGAGCCGACCCGGGCGAACACGGACGGCGTCTCCTGCACGGCGAACTTCACCTGCCCGGACGAGTCGGTGGTGGCCAGTTCCTTCGGCACCCCGTCGGACACCTTGGCCCAGTATTCGAGTTCGCCCCAGCTGATCCACCGATGCGTGGCCGGCGTGGGGCTGTAGCGCGGCTCGCACGTGGTGAGCGTGATGTAGCGGTGGGTGGGCGTGGCCCCCACGTTGAACGGATCGGGCGAGACCACGTTCACGTCCTCCGGCACGGTGATCTTGTACTTGGTGTAGCGGTAGACGTACCAGTAGTCCTGCGTGCGGATGATGATCGGGTCGCCCTCCTGCAGCTGGTCCACGTATGCCAGCGGCTCGCCGTAGCCGCCGCGATGGCCGGCGATGGCGAAGTTGCCCACCTGTCCGGGCATCTGCGAGGTGGGGTAGTGGCCGAGGCCGTGCTTGGCGAGTTCCTCGGCGCCGATGCCTTCCACGATGTTGCGCTGCCAGTTCAAGCCGAAGCGCGGAATATACAGCTGCGCCATGAGGTCACCCTGCACCACGACGTTGGGCTGCAGCGGCGGATCGCCCTGCTGGGGCTGCGCCACCTTGGTTTCGCTGCCCGCGGCCGCCGGATCGGACCAGGAGACCGTCTCGCGCGTCTGGATCTGCGTGCGTTCGGCCACCACGCCGGTCCACCACAGCTGCCACGCGATGTACAGCGCGCAGACCGCTGCCAGCGTGAGCAGGATCTCGCCCACCACACCCAGGATGGAAAAGCCCACGCTCCGTTTGCGGGTGGGCAGAACGCCATGCCGTGCCATTACCGATTCGCTCCCGTCTCGCCGTTGCCGGCGTCGTTGGATTCCGCGGTTGCGGCCGGGCCCGGCGTAGCGGACGGCGGGACCGTCGCATACTTGAGCTGCTGCAACTGCGAAGAGGTTTTGGGGAAATCAAGTTGCTTGACGGTCTGCACCTTCCAGCCCAGACCGTAGACGCGCACGTAGTCCTTGTAGATGCGAATAGCCTCGGAGTCGTCGAGCGCCTTGAGCATGGCTGCAGAGGGGCCGATCGCAGAGACGGTGTACGGCGGCGCGTATTTCTTGTCCTCGAGTAGCAGGGTGTTGCCCACACAGCGCACGGCGGTGCTGGCCAATACGCGCTGATCCATGATCATCATGGCTTCCGCGCCCCCGTTCCACAGGGCGTTCACCACGGCTTCGATGTCCTGCTGATGGATCACGTAGGCGTCCACGTTCTTCGGATCGTTCGCCGCCTGCTCCCTCAAGGGCGAGTCGTCGAGGGTGACGGTGATGCCGGGGCCCGTGACGGCCTTGAGCATGGCACCTGCACCGGCGTCGTCGAGCGAGGAGGAGGACGAGGAGGACGTGGACCCGGACGGCGTGGAATCGTCCGTGGAGATGAGGCCCTGCAACGTATCGATCTGGCTGCTCAGGTCGTTGACCTCGGCGCTGAGCTGCTGCATGCGGTTCGTCTGCTCCTCCACGAGGCCCGCCGTATCGGAAGTGTCGTAGGTGGTGCGATTGGCGCGGACGTTAACCACGAGCAGGTAGCCGGTCATGGCGAGGATGAGCACCACGGCCACGGACGTGAGCCACGAATGCCTCACGCCGTGCCGCCCGGTCTTCCTGCGTGCCATCATGCCCCCGTATTGCCGTGTTCCGCCTGTTCGAGTCTAACCACTACTATGACTACTAGCCTACTGAAGGAGACAAGCACATGGCAGAGCAAGAACTGCGCGCAACTGACGCGGAGGCGCAGAAAGACTGGCAAAAGGACGCTTCCGATGAAGCCAAGGGCGAAAATGCGACGTCCGCGCAGAGCGATGCCGTGACGGAATCCAAGGGCAACGCCGCGAAGGATGACGAGTACGGCGTCTCCATGGACAAGGTCGAGGCGATCCTCAACGCCACGGCGGACAAGAAGACCCTGAACCCGCAGATGCAGCGCATGATGCAGCGTCAGGCGGAGAACACCAAGCGCGTGGAGGAGTCCATCAAGGGCACCAAGGCGAACCCGGGCTGGTTCGTGCCGCTGTTCTGCACGCTCATGATCATCGGTCTGATCTGGGCCGTGACCTACTACCTGACCACCAACTACCCGATTCCCGGCATCGGCGCCTGGAATCTGGCCATCGCGTTCGCGATCCTCATGGTCGGCTTCCTCATGACCATGTGGTGGCGCTGAGTCGCCATCCGGCCATCCGGACCGATCGCTTCGCCCGTCGCACGGCACCATGCCCGCGGCGGGCGTTGTCATATCCGGAGCCGACGGCGCCGGTTGCGGAAAGTCAGAGACGTTCGCGATTCGCCGGTGACAATGTGCCCACGCCGTGCCCACGCTGTACCCACGCTGTCACCGGCGAATCGTGCACGCCGTCATGAATCCGCGGGCCGCCAATGTCACGGAAGACGCCGAAAACGCAGAAATCACTAGATTTGGGCGGCGGACAACGTAGATCGCCCTAGATATGCGCATTGTCCCCATGTGGATAACTGTGCACAACATGGTGCGCCACGCTGTCAGGCCGCCAGAAATCCACAAGTTATCCACCGCATTTACCCCAGTTTCCCACCGTTTTACCGCCCATATCCACGCCTTATCCCCCAGTTATCCACAGACTTTCCCACATTCTGTGGATAATCACACGCGTGTAGTTTGGCCTGTATCGGCCCGCCTGCCAAACCGCCCGCGTCCGCCCGTCAGACCCATCCGCCCAGCGAAAGCGCCGCCAGCGGATTGCGCAGATCGCACGCCAGCACGATCGCCGCCACCGCCACGAAGACCGCCGCCCCGTAGATCGCCATGCGCACCCCGATCGACCGGCTCCTCAACGCCTTCGGGCCGTACATGAGCAGCAGCGCCAGCACGCCGCCGGTCACGAATCCGCCCGCATGCGCCTGCCAGGCGATGTTCGGCATCACAACCGGCATGGCGAAGCAGATCGCCATCCACACCAGCATCGAGCGGATGTCCGCCCCCGCACGCCGGTATGCCGCCAGCATCGCCGCGAACAGCCCGAACAGCGCACCGGATGCCCCGTACGACGCGGTCAGCCACCCCGAGCCGGACGGCGTCAGCGCGGCCACGACCATCAGCCCCATGCCTCCGCCCACGCCGGAGATGAGGTACAGCGCCAGGAACGGCCAGTGCCCCAGCAGCCGTTCCAGCAGCGGGCCGACCATCCACAGGGTGAGCATGTTGAACAAAATGTGCAACACGCCCGGCTCGTGCAGGAACATCGAGGTGAGGAACGTCCACGGGCGGCCCACGGAGGTCAGCGGGCTGAACATCCCCACGGACAGCATGGCGTTCAGGGCGTTCGGCGCAAGGAAGTGCAGCACGATCTCCACGGCCCACACCGCAGTGCACAGCGCGATGATCGCCTTGGTGACGACGGGGCCGCCGGAACGCCATTCGTAGGCGAGAGTACGACGGCTGAACGGTTGGAAACTCATACGATCACTGTAGCCGAAACGACACCGCCGGGACACGTTGTACGGCACGCCCCGCATCCGACACGCAACCGCCACAAACCACCTCCTATGATGGTGCTTAGCGTTGGCTTGAACGGACAGGCCATCGGGACATGTGAACATGTGAGAAAGGAGCCGTCATGGAGAACAAGTCCTCGAACGGTTGGAAGTTCTTTGCATTGCTCTTCGGCGCCCTGCTGGCCGCCATCGGAGCCCTGTACATCTACAAGCAGCAGAACCCGGACTACGATCCGTGGGAGGAGCCGTGGGAGAACAGCTCCTCGCCGGTCGACCTCGGCTTGGCCAAGGACGACGACAAGGATGAGGATGCCGACGCCGCGGACAAGCCCGCCGGCGAAGAGGCCTGATTCCGCCCGGCCCTTCCACCCCGCAATCGGCATTCGATTCCGATGGCCGAAAAGCCCCGCAGACGCGTGTGCGCCTCGGGGCTTTCGCATGCCACTTCGTACGCCGGGATTTGCGACCGCCGGATTTCCGCAGGTCGCGCAACTGGCGGCATGCGCTTACATCGTCGTGACATGCGCCCATACAATGAGAGGGGTCAACTGAAGTACAACGATTGACAAACGGGGAGAGAGCACAGTGCAAGTCTTTGAACTGATTCTATGCATTCTGGCGGCCGTCATCGTCTCCTCGTTCGTCAGCCGCTTCATTCCCCGCGTCTCCACGCCGCTCGTGCAGATCGCGCTGGGCCTCGCGGCCGCCTACCTGCCGTTCTTCCCGAACGTCGCGCTCGACCCGGAACTCTTCATGGTGCTGTTCATCGCCCCATTGCTCTACGAGGAGGCGCACAGCATCGACAAATCGGCCCTGCTCAAGCACATGAAACTCTCGCTGTCCCTGGCCATCGGGCTCGCGGCGGCCACCATGGCTGCGGTCGGCTTCGCGCTGCAGGCCGCATGGCCCGTCATCCCGCTGGCGGCCGCCCTGGCACTAGGCGCGGCGCTCGGCCCCACCGACGCCGTAGCCGTCAGCTCCCTGGGCCGCGAAGCCTCGCTGAGCATGCGCCAGACCGCCGTGCTCAAGGGCGAATCGCTGTTCAACGACGCCACCGGCATCGTGGGCTTCCAGTTCGCCATCGCTGCGGCCACCACCGGCACGTTCAAGCTTGGCGAGGCGCTGGGCGACTTCGTCGTCTCGTTCATCGGCGGCAGCGTGCTCGGCATCCTCATCGGCATCGTCACCAACTGGCTGTTCGAATCCATGCGGCGCCTTGGCTGGGAGAACACCACCACGCGCATCCTCATGGAGATGTTCCTGCCGTTCCTGCTATACATGAGCGCGGAGATGGTCCACGTCTCCGGCATTCTGTGCGTGGTGGCGTGCGGGCTCATCAGCCGCTTCGACCGTACCGGCGTGGGGCCCAACGTGGCGCGCGCGAACATCGTATCCACCAGCGTGTGGTCGGTCATCGCCTTCAGCCTCAACGGCACCGTGTTCATTCTGCTCGGCATGCAGCTGCCCCGGGCCATGTACACCTCCTGGCAGGATCCGACCATCAGCAACTGGACGCTCATCGGGCTCATCCTGCTCGTCTCCCTCGTGGTGGTGGGCATGCGCTTCGCATGGGTGGTGGGCATGCTGTGCCTTGCCAAGGACACCGAAACCGGCAAGCGCCGTCCCATCACCCGCGAGCGCCTGCGCAGTGCGGCCGTCATGACCCTGGGCGGTCCCAAGGGCACCATCACCCTGTCGCTGATGTTCACCATCCCCTACTGGATCGAGTACGGGGACGAATTCCCCATGCGCAGCGACCTCATCTTCATCGCATCCGGCGTGATCATCCTCACGCTGCTGCTCGCCAACTTCGGCCTGCCGCTGCTCGCCCCGAACCGGCACAAGGACTATTCGGCCGAGCACAACAAGATCACCATCGAAGTGCTGCGCCGCACCATCGAGGAGCTCGGCGAGAAGACCACGCCGGAGAACCGTCGAGCAGTCAACATGGTGGTTACCTCCTACACGCAGCGCATCACCCGCCTCCAGCAGCGGCTCGGCGGGCCGGATTCGCAGGACATCGACCGATTGCAGGCGCAGGCGCTCAAATGGGAACACGATTACATTGACATGCAGCGCAAGCGCATCCGCGCCCACGAGCCGGCTCCGGACGGCGGCGAGGAGATTGCCGAGGAGGCGTGCGACCAGCTGCTCGAACGCATCTCGCAGGCGCTGGAGCATCTGGGCAGCATCGATGAGCACGAAAGCCGTGCGCACGTGGCATGGCGGCACGTCCACCGCCGGTTCAGCTCAGCCACCCGCCGTGCGCACAGTCTTGCCAAACGCGTGGAGAACCGTCTGCGCAGCACCGCGCCGCTCATCAGCGACGACGAACTGTTCGCCCACACCCGTCGCCTGCAGGTGGCCGCGATCGACTACACCATCAACAAGCTGTACGGCGAACTCGGCTCCGGCCGCTTCAAGACGGAGAACGTGAGCGCCATGATCCTCGACTACCAGCGAGCCAAGGCCGCATTGCAGGCCCGGCCGAACGTGGGCTACAGCGCCCGCGCGCAGAATCAGGCCGAGGAGATCAAGAAGGAAAGCTACGCCATCGAGCTGCGCATCATTCAGGACATGGCCGACGAAGGCGAGATCTCCCGCGCCGAGGCAAGGAACCTCAGACGCAACGTGTACGTGATGCAAGTGGATGCGGATTCCGGGCTGTAGGCCCTCTCATCCGTATCCACCTGCATCCGTCGCGGCCGTAGTGGCCGCTCCCCTCGCCTACGGAAAGCCCACCGGGCTTCCCGCTTCACGGCTCAGCAGGTCAATGCGGATTCCGGGCTGTAGTGTACGTTTTCGTACGCGACCGTACAATTCACGCCATCTGGCACGGCCACGTGTACGTTTCCGTATGCGGACGTACAATTTACGCCATCTGGCCGGCCCATCTGTACGTTTTCATATCAACCCAGCCCGCATCGTCAACGGCACCGCCGGCCCCGGCTACATCACCCCGGAGGCGATGGCATTGGTGATGAGCCACTCGCGCACGTCGTTGAACTCGTCCAGGCTCACCGCGTGATCGAGCCCGCGGTAGCTCTTGGTGTTGAGCCACGTATGCTCCTCGAGCCACGCCGCGCACGCATACAGCTCGTACTTGGGCACCACGGACTCGTTCTTGCCGTAGCAGTAGTACACGGGCCGATCCAGATCGGTGAGCCGGTCGTCCGCTGGCGCAGTGCCGGGTACGCGGCCGGGGGCCAAGTAGCCGGAGAACGAAACCGCCGCCCGGTATCGCTCCGGGTTGAGGCGCAGCAGGTGCACGGCGATCGTACCGCCCTGGGAGAAGCCGATCGGCACCACGTCCCGCTCGGCCGGCACGTGGGAGGCCACCCAGTCGTCCACGGCCTTCGCAGCCGCGTACACGTCGTAGTCCATGTCGTCCCCGCTTACGACGGCATCATGGAACCACGCGTAGGCGCCGGGAATGTACGTGCCGCGAGGCTCCTCAAGCGTGTACGGTCCGCGCGGGGCAACGTAGTCGTTGAAGGGAGCGATCATCTGCACCAGATCCTCGGCGTCCTCCTCGTTGGCGCCCCAGCCGTGCAGGCTCAGGATCAGCGGACGATTGGGCGCAGCGGAGGCATCCCCGCGAGACATGAGCACGTGCTCGTCCGCTATGGAGAACGGCTCGCCGAACCGCCCCGGCACCGCTGCAGACTCACGGCCGATCAGACCCTCAACTTCGTTGTTCTCCTCACTCATACCAATCCACTATATTCAACGACGGGCGGCGCGCACTCCGCCGTCCGCACAGGGAACTATGACCTTCGTCACACCTCCGCCCGGCACAGCCCGGCACAGCCCGCCGCGGTCTCCGCCCGGCTCCCTGCACCCGGCTCCCCGCATCCGCCCCACCATCAACACTTCGCCGTTCTCCGTCGCCCATACGGCACCCTAAATGGACATCGCGCGCAACCATTGTCGTTCCCCTTCCCCGCCCGAAATGCCTAAAATAACGGCTGGGATAATCAGGATTCGTGAGGATGGAATATGACCAAGAACTCAATGACGCACGCGCCACGCAGCCGCCGTCTGATCGCGGCGATCGCCGCCGGTGCCACGCTGCTCACGCTGGGCGCGTTTCCCATGGGGGCCATGGCCGCGGACGATGCGACCAATGAGACGCAGATCGAGGACAAGGCGCTGACCGACGCGTTGCAGCACATTCAGGACACGAACGAGCAGATCAAGCAGGATCTCCAGACCCAGAAGGACCGTCTGGACGAGGTCCACAACAACATTCACGAGGACGCCGACGCCATCCGTCAGCATCACGAGCAGGTGTGGCAGGATCTCCAGAACGCGCGCGACGACGTCAAGCAGACCATCGAGACGGCGAACTCGGCCAAGCATCAGGCCGCGCAGAACATCCATGAGGACGTGCAGAACGGCATTGCGCACACGCAACAGGTGCTCAAGATTCTCCAGCAGTTCCACGACACGGTCACCAAGGACATCGACGACGCGTTCAAGAACCTGCAGGACGACTGGGAGCACGCGCAGAACAATCACGACGCCATGAAGGACGCGTTGCAGAAGGAGCACGACCGTCTGCAGGCCAACATCGACAAGGCCGTGGACCAGCTCGTCAAGGACCTCAACGACGCCGGCGAACACAGCGACCAGCTGCACGCGGCCATCCAGCAGATTCACGATGCGCTCAAGCAGGACATCGACAACGTGTTCGAACAGCTGGGCAAGGACCTCGATCAGGCCGGCAAGAACCACGACCAGTTCGTCTCCGACCTTCAGGAGGCGCATGACACGCTGACCGGCGCCGTGGACGACGCGCTCGCCACGCTGCACACCGTGCACGAGCTCGTGCACTCGGATGCGACCGACGCCAAGCAGCACATCAACGCCCTGCTCGCAGACCTCAGGACCGACCACGACGCCATCAAGCAGTCGCACGACGATTACATCGCCGCACGCCAGCAGTGGCACACCGACTTCACGCAGGCTCTGGCCGACGCGGCGAAGAACGCCGGAACCACGGTCACGCCGGCGGGCAGCACGGCCTCCGGAACGGCTTCCGACACGGCCTCCCCCGCCACCGCCTCCGGTGCCGACGATTCCGCCGCGGGCAACGGCTCGGCGTCCGGGTCCGGCTCCGACTCAACGAATTCCGCATCCGGCGACGATTCGCTCGCAGCCCGTCTGGCCGGCACGTCCGGCGACACGGACGAGCATTCGCAGCAGGCACTGGCCACCACCGGCGTGGCAATCTCCGGCATCTGCGCGCTGGCCCTTGCGCTGGCGGGCGTCGGCTACCTGTTCAAGCGCCGCGCCGCCGCCAAGCGCACGCACACGCACGCCGAGCGCTGACTCCGGCTCTGCCGCCGCTGCGCGCGCATAACGCGATCGGCCCAACCTGCGTCTCCGTTGTTGCAGGTTGGGCCGATCGTGCAATGATGCGATTCGTACCGCCGATCAGGCGAACCGATCAGGCGTAGATGTTGCGCGGGCGCATGTCTGCCGGCAGCCCCTCCAGCAGGTGGGTGACGGACCGGGACTCGAACACCGAGCGGATGCCGGCGGCCAGCAGCGGGGCCACGGACAGCACGGTCATGTTCGGCAAACGCTTCGATTCGGGCACCGGAACGGTGTCCATGAGCACGATCTCGCGCGCCCCGCACTGGGACAGGCGCTCCACGGCCGGGCCGGACAGCAGGCCGTGCGTGGCCACCAGCGTCACGGACTTGGCTCCCGCATTGCGCAGCGTGCGGACGGCCTCGCAGATGGTGCCGGCCGTGTCGATCATGTCGTCCACCACCACGCAGTCGCGGTCCAGCACATCGCCGATGATGCCGTGGGCCTCCGCATGGTTCGGGCGCGTGATGTCGCGGCTCTTGTGGATGAATGCGAGCGGCAGGTTACCCAGACGCGCGGCCCACTGCTCGGACACCTTGATGCGGCCGGCGTCCGGGGAAACGACGGTGGTGTTCTCCAAGGGCATGCTGCCGCGCACGTAGTCGAGCAGCACGGGCATGGCGGTCAGATGGTCCACGGGACCGTCGAAGAAGCCCTGCTCCTGGGCCGCGTGGAGGTCGACGGTCATGATGCGGTCCGCGCCGGCCGTACGGAACAAGTCGAACATAAGCCGGGCGGTGATGGGCTCGCGGCCCTGATGCTTCTTGTCCTGACGGGAATAGCCGAAGAACGGGGCGACAACGGTGATGGAACGGGCCGACGCACGCTTGAGGGCGTCGATCATGATGAGCTGTTCCATGATCCACTTGTTGATCGGGTCGGTGTGCGCCTGCAGCACGAACACGTCCTCGCCGCGCACCGGCTGGGCGAAGCGCACGTACATCTCACCGTTCGCGAAGTCGTACGCCGTGGTGGGGAACAGTTCCACGCCCAGGCAACGGGCGACCTCCTGAGCGAGCTCGGGATAGGCCCGGCCCGTCACCACCGCCAAACGCTTCTCGGGCACGCCTTCCAGGACTGCAGACATACGACCTCCGCTTCGATGTGTCTCGTTACCGCCTATTCACTATAGCCGTAGGTCCGGTCGGCGTACGGCCGCATTCACGAAGTTGCCGCGAACCCGTTCGATGCCGGTTCACCGTCCCACATGGTGGGAGGCGTGCCGGCGGGTCAGAGGCGGCCGATCAGGCGGCCCTACGCTTCTTGGTCGCCTGCATGGCCACGTACAGCGAGCGGATGAGCAGGAACGCCAGATAGGCGGCGAACAGGTACTGACCCGCCACCGGAGAGACCGCCCCGGCGATCCACGTGCCGAACGGCGTGATGCACGCCGCCACGATGCCAATGATCAGCCCGGCCTTGAAATGCACCATCTTGCGCCGCACGTTGGCCACGGTGGTGGTGATGGAGTTCGGGAACATGGCGAGCAGTGAGGTGCCGCGGGAGATCAGGTCGGATGCGCCGAACAGGATGGATAGCGACGGCACCGCGAGCGCGCCGCCGCCGATGCCCAGCAGCCCGGCCAGCACGCCGATCACCACGCCGAGCAGCACCAGGCAGATGCCGGTGACGACGGTCATGTCGATGGTGGAGACGCGTGAGGGCGTGAAGATGAGCTGGTTGACGATCACGAACACCAGAAAGGCCACGAACGCCCAGCGCAGCACGAGTTCCGGTAGCTTGGACAGCAGCCAGCTGCCGATCTGCCCGCCGAAGAACATGCCGCAGAACAGCAGCAGCGCGGCCAGCCAGTCGACGTTGCCGTTGAACGCGTAGGAGACCACGCCGGAGATGGACGTGGGGATGATGGCGAGCATGGACGTGGCCGCCGCATGCCGTTGGGTGAGCCCGAGCCAGACCAGCGCGGGCACGATGATGGTGCCTCCGCCGATGCCGAACAGGCCGGACAGGATGCCCACGAGCACACCCACCGCAACCAGCACCGCAATGCCGCGCGGCGATTCGTCCAGCTTGTTCTCCTCGTCAATCGCGCTCGTTGCCGCCGCGCTCTTCGCATTCTTTGCGCCCGTCACTTCCGCTTTCGCCTCCGCCATAATCTGGTCACCTCGCCAACTCGCGTTGCGTGTGTGATCGCGTGTTTGCCCGCACGCGCTCTGATCTTGCACGCTTGCTCTCTTACGCGCTCGATCATGCACGCTCGATCGCCAGCCTCAGTCTAGTCGCCGCCCGACCCTGCACGCGCGCGGAATATCGGGAATATCGGCATATCGGGAATATCGGGAATATCGCATGATCGGTCCAACCTGTGCCCCCTGATTCGCAGCTTGGACCGATCATGCGAAAAATCGCCCTCCGGAGGCCCGTTTTTTCGCATGATCGGTCCAACCTGCATTGCGGGGCGCACAGGTTGGACCGAATGGAAGAAAATTGCCGAATCGGACGGGCGCATGGCATACGGACCGACGGGTCGATCCGGGCCGAGGAAGTGCCGGGACGGTGAGGACGCCCGCAGCAGTGCCATGCCCGGCATAGCCAGCACACAAACCGTAAGAAAAGGAGCCTAAGGCACCGCAAAAGTTCCTATAGCCCCGAACTTGCCATCCCTACGGTCTCGCTCGTGACAGTGCCGATTCTCCCGACGCCCGGCCTTGGACCGTGCCGCCCCGGCGGTCCCGCTCGCGGCCCAAAAAGAGAGAACCCGGCAGGTGGGTGACCTGCCGGGCAGAGAAAGGAGAGAAGAAGGAAGATTCTATTGTCGGGGGCTGCGACCCCTGATCAGTGGATTGCTGCATTCCGCTGACATGGAACAGTATGGCAGGCCTACCTGAGCGCAGCAGTCATGTTTCCTGAAAGAAGTCTGACAATTCAGGCGAAGGACCGGCAACCGCACACGGCCGGGAATTGAGCGGACCTGCGGGCGCGGGGTACACTGAAAAGCGCAATCGTCACCGCGAAGGAGAACCATGCTGCTGTCCGACCATGACATTCTGGCCGCCCACGACGAGGGGCACATCTCGCTTGACCCGTGGACACCGGAAATGGTGCAGCCCGCGTCGATCGACGTGCGGCTCGACCGGTTCTTCCGCCTGTTCAACAATCACGCCTACACGTACGTGGATCCGGCCGAGAATCAGGGTGCGCTGACCGAGCAGTTCGAAGTGAAGCCGGACGAGCCATGGATCCTGCATCCGGGCGAATTCGCGCTCGGCTCCACGTGGGAGTACGTGAAGCTCGACGCCACCATCGCCGCACGTCTGGAAGGCAAGAGCTCGCTGGGCAGGCTCGGCATCCTCACGCACTCCACCGCCGGATTCATCGACCCGGGCTTCGAGGGGCACATCACGCTGGAGCTCAGCAACGTTTCCACGCTGCCGGTGAAGCTGTGGCCGGGCATGAAGATCGGCCAGATGTGCTTCTTCCAGCTGAGCTCGCCCGCCGAGCATCCGTACGGTTCCAAAGGCACGGGCTCGCACTATCAGGGCCAGCGCGGCCCCACCCCGAGCCGCTCCTACATCAACTTCTACAAGGCGGACGTGGACGACTGACCGCGTTGACTGGCGGGGCCTCCTCCTCCGCCGCCAACGCTCGCGGTTCCGTCTGGACTGGTCAAGCCGGTCAGAGTCAGGCCAGTCCGCCATTCAGACTGCCGCACCGTGCCGTCGAACCAGCCTGCGAGACGCGCCTGCGCGTCGCTTGTGCTGGGCCATCCGTCGTCACCCGTCCGCGTGGCGACCCTCACGTCCATGCGTGCCGCTCGCCCGCGCACCTCACCAACTATCCGGATTTTTCCGACGCGCAGTGCCACGCCCTTCCCTCCGTTAACCCTCCCGGATGCCTTCGCGCCCCATTTTGTAAATCTGTTACAAAACAGGTCTCGGACGGACCGGTTCGCGACCATCTTTGTAAATCTGTTACAAGATTTGCCTCGAACCGCACCGTTCAGCCCGCGCATGGATTTGCTCATGTACGGATTGGGCAGCGCAGCCCAGCAACCCAGACACGCACCCCAGTCGCATCACATTACGGGCTGTGCGGGCCGAAATTGCCGATTCGCAGCACTATCGGGTCGCAAATCGGGCGAAAAACGACCCGGAAGTGCTGCGAATTGCGGATTTCGGCCCGCACAGCCCGTAATTCGGAGCTCCACGGCATCGGGCGGCCGTACACTGCAATGCGAAACTGCCGGGCCAGCCCCGGGGGAAATCAGCCGGGGAAATCACCACGGATTAACCCCAAGCCGATTCCCTCGAGCCAACCCGAGAGCCAACCCGAGAGCCAGTCGGCTCAGCCCGCAATACCGCGGCGCTTATCCACCGCACGCAGCACGAGCTTGCGCAGCTCGGTGGCAATGAGCACGAACGCCGCCAAGCCGATGCATTCCAGCCAAGCCGTGAGTCCGAGCGGCGTGGTGCCAAACGCGGCGTTGAGGAACGGCACGTAGATCACCAGCAGCTGCAGGGCGATGGAGATGCCGATCGCACCCCACAGGTACTTGTTGGCGAACAAGCCCACGAAGGCGCTCTGCTTGGAGGAGCGGGAGGCCAGCGCGTTGAACAGCTGGGCGAACACAAGGATCGTGAAGCCCATGGTACGGGCCTCCACCATCTGCGCGTCGTGGCCGAGCGCGTCCACGGAGCGGTCGGTGAACAGGCCGCCGGCCAAATGCATGTCCATGCCGATGAGCGTGACGGCCGCCATGATGAGGCCCACGAAGATGATGTCTCCCCACATGTCCGCGTCGATCACACGGTCGGTGAGCTTGCGCGGCCTGCGGTTCATCACGTCCTCGGTCTGTGGGTCCACGCCCATGGCGAGCGCGGGAGCGGCGTCGGTGAGCAGGTTGATCCACAGCAGCTGCGTGGCAAGCAACGGCACGGTCACGCCTTCCACGCCGGGCTGGCTGATGCCCAGGAAGCCGGCGAGCATCACGCCGCCGAACACGGTGAGCACCTCGCCCACGTTGGAGCTCAGCAGGTAGCGCAGGAACTTGCGGATGTTGTCGAAGATGCCGCGACCCTCGCGCACGGCGGCCACGATGGTGCTGAAGTTGTCGTCCGCCAGAATCATCTTGGCGGATTCCTTGGTCACCTCGGTGCCGGTGATGCCCATGGCCACGCCGATGTCCGCGGTCTTGACGGCCGGGGCGTCGTTCACGCCGTCGCCGGTCATGGCCACGATGTTGCCCTGACGCTGCAGGGATTCGACGATCTTCAGCTTGTGCTCCGGGGCCACACGGGCGTAGACGGACACCTCGCCGGTGGCCTTGTCGAACGCGGCGTCGCCCTGCGCGGCGAGCTCGTCGAGCTGGTCGCCGGTCAGCGCCCTGCCGCCCTTGTCGATGATGCCCAGATCGGAGGCGATGCGCGCGGCGGTCAGCGGGTGGTCGCCGGTGATCATGACCGTGCGGATGCCGGCCCGGTGCGCTTCGGCCACGGAATCGCGGACTTCGGTGCGCGGCGGGTCGATGATGCCCACCATGCCGGCCCAGATGAGGTCGGATTCCACCACGTCGGACTGTTCGGCAATGTCCGTCACCTGTCCGGCGGCGTTCACGCGAATGCCGGGCACGGCGGCCAGCGAGTCGGTTTCGAGCGGACGGTACGCCTCGCCGAGAGTGCGGTACGCCTCGCCGGAGAGACGTTCCACGGTGGCGAGGATGGTCTGCCGGTCGCCCTCGGTGAGCGGGCGGATCTGACCGCCCACGGCGATGCGCGTGCAGTAGCCGAGCAGCACGTCCGGAGCGCCCTTGGCGAACACGGTGAGCCGGTCGCCGTCGGTGCCGTCCTTGGCGATGACGGACATGCGCTTGCGTTCCGAGGTGAACGGCACCTCGGCCACGCGGCTGAACCGGCCGTAGTCCTTGAGTGCCTTGATCTTGCGCGCGGCCACCACGAGCGCCACCTCGGTGGGGTCTCCCACGATCTCCCACTTGCCGTTCTCCTCGCGTAGGTCGCCATCGTTCGCCAGCGCGCCGGCAGCCACGGTGGTCACGGCTTCGATGCGCAGCGGGGAGTCGGCGGGCAGATCGTTGCCGTTCAGGTCCACCATCTGGCCCTTGGGCGCGTAGCCGGTGCCGGTCACCTGCACCTCGCCGGACGGGGTGACGATGCGTTCCACGGTCATCTCGTTGCGGGTGAGCGTGCCGGTCTTGTCCGAGCAGATGACGGACGCGGAGCCCAGCGTTTCCACGGAATGCAGCTTCTTGACGATCGCATGGTGCTTGGCCATGCGCTGCACGCCGAGCGCGAGCACCACGGTGAGAATGGCGGCCAGACCTTCCGGCACGGCGGCCACAGCGAGCGAGACGGCCAGCAGCAGCGAGTCGATCACGTCCTGCAGCGAGTGGAAGCCGCTCATCACGGCGAGGGCCACGAGCACCAGCACGGCGATGATGCACACCGCGATGCCGAGGATCTTGGCCACGCGGTCCATTTCCTTCTGCAGGGGGCTGTCGTCGTCCTCGGTCTTGGCGAGCATGTCCGCGATCTTGCCGACCTGCGTGTTCATGCCGGTGCCGGTCACGATCGCGCGGCCGGTGCCCTGCGTGACGGACGTGCCGTTGAAGATCATGTTGGCGCGGTCGCCGAGCGCCTTCGCGGCCGCCAGCGTGTCCGGCTTCTTGCCCACGGGCACGGATTCGCCCGTCAGGCTGGCCTCCGCGATGCGCAGCGATGCGGCGGCGAACAGACGGCCGTCCGCGGAGACGCTGTCTCCCTCGGCGAGCACGAGCACGTCGCCGGGCACCACGTCCGCGGTATTGATGCGCACGATCTTCCCGTCGCGCAGCACGCTGGTCTGGGGTGCGGCCATCTTGCTCAGCGCGTCGACGGCCTGCTCGGCCTTGGCTTCCTGAATGTAGCCGAGCACGGCGTTGAGGATCAGGATGAGGACGATCACGATCGCGTCGAACGGCAGCGCCTCGCCGCCTTCGCCGTGCGATCGCTCGATGAACCATGCGACCAGCGAGATGCCGGTCGCCACGAGCAGCAGGTAGACGAGCGGGTCCTGGAACTGCTGCAGGAACTTCTTCCATTTGGGTACGGGCGGCGCGCCGGCCAGCTGATTGGGGCCGAATTCCTCCAGTCGCCGCTTGGCTTCCGCAGCGCTCAGACCCACGTTCGGGTCCATGTTGAGCGCACGGGCAACGGCCGCCGCGTCGGTCAGCGACGGGTCGGCAAGGGTGGATTGATCGTTCAAGGCCTGGGCCATGATCGGTGCTCATTGCTCCTCGGTATGCCGCGGAGTATTCAACGTCGTGCGGTCTCGTTGCCGCTCGCGTTGCGCGGTTGTGGTCCGCGACGCATGTGCGCCGCGTTGACACCCATTATGGCATACATGGTTTACCCACCGGTGAACGACGGGGCCGCACCCTGTCGGGTTTGCCGTGATCGCCGGCCGCTCGCGCCGCGCGAATTCCCGGGGTGCTGGGACAATGGACGGCATGGCATTGAAGAAAGGACCGACCAAAGGGTCGGGTGGCAAGCATCGCAACAAGCTCAGGGGGCACGGTCCCACGCCCAAGGCGGAGGACCGCGTCTATCACAAGGCGTTCAAGGCGAAGAAGGTCGCGGAACGCCGCAAGGCCGCGGATCCGCGTCTGGCCGCGCGCCGCAGGGCCTCGAAGTTCATTTCGGATTCCGACGAGCTGGTCTACGGCCGCAACTCGGTGCTGGAGGCGCTGCGCGTAGGCGTGCCGAGCCTGCAGCTGTACCTCGCCGCGCGCATCGAGCATGACGACCGCACGCGCGAGATCGTCAAGCTGGCCGGCGCCTCCGGTCTGCACATTCTGGAGGCCGATCGCCTTGAGATGGATCGCATCGCGAGGTCCGGCAACCATCAGGGCGTGATCCTCAAGGTGCGGCAGTACGAGTACACGCCGCTCAACCAGCTTGTGGATCAGGCGGACCGCAAGGCCAAGGCCATGGAGGGCGTGGGCGGTCTGGCCCGCATGCAGGCGCGTCCCCTGTTCATTGCGCTGGACGGTGTGACCGACCCGCAGAACCTCGGCGCGGTGATCCGTTCCGCGGCGGCATTCGGCGCAAACGGCGTGATTCTGCCGGAACGCCGGTCCGCTTCGGTGACGGCCGCGGCGTGGAAGGTGTCCGCGGGCGCCGCGGCCCATCTGCCCGTCGCGCGCGTGGTGAACCTCACCAAGGCGTTGCAGTCGCTGCACGAGCGCGGCTACTATTCGGTCGGTCTGGACGGCGGCGGCAGCGCGCTGGTGGGCGAAACCGGCTTCGAGACCGACCCGCTCGTGGTGGTACTCGGCTCGGAGGGCAAGGGCCTGAGCCGTCTGGTGCGTGACCAGTGTGATGCGATCGCCGGCATTCCGATCAGTTCGGTGGTCGAATCGCTCAACGCGTCCGTGGCGGCCGGCATCAGCCTGTATGCCGTGGCCAACGCCCGTCGCAAGGCGGCCGAGCAGTAGACCTTGACTTCTTTGTGTAATGGGTTTGCTCAGGCTGTTCTGAACAGATCCATTACACAACTGGCCATATCCGGCTCATCCGGCCGTAGCGCGCAGATACTCCCTAAGGAAGGGAATGACGAAATCCACGTATCCGCGACCTGCGCCCTTGATGACATGGTCGTCAAGTAACCGTTGACGGTAAACATTGGCATAGTCCATGCTTTCCCCAATTCGCCGTGCAACGGCAGAAGTCGAAGAGGGCCCGTCATCTTGCGCCATGGCCTTCAGATAATCGACCGCACGCGCGGAAAGATGCTTCACAACCGGCGCACACACTCCTTCTCCGAGTTTGGCACGAGCCTGATCAATGCCATTACGAACATCCTCGGCAAGAATGGCGTTCCCCAGACCGTCGGTACGACGACGCGCCTGACGCCAAATGTGGTATCCGACCAGTTGAATCATGTACGGGTACCCTCCGGTGGCGTTGGTGGCCATGTCCAGAGCCGGATCATCGATCCGCACACCGGCCCCGCGGATCGTGTCCGCCAGTGCCTCACGGACATCGGGCAACGGCACATCGCCTAATTCCTTCATGGAAGCGCGCCGCAGGAAGGTCAGCACCTTCGCGTTCAGGAGGTCTGACGTCAATGACGGAAGGCCTGCGAAAACAAACGCGATCTCCGCATTGTCCCGCAGCATGTGCTGAACGGAGGTCGCTATAGCGGTCATGTCCTCCAACGAGGCATCCTGAGTCTCGTCGATGGTAATCAGCAGTCCTTTGTCTTTCCCTAAAGTGCGGAGACGCGCGCTCATTGCATCACGCAGCGTGGAAGGGCGTAATGCGGGCGTGACCGTCAGTTCGCCCAAGCTGATTCCCATAACCGACGGTTTAAGCGTGGCGTCGGCTATTCGCCCCGGCTTCGGCGCAATACGGTCGATGAGCCGCTCGCAAAGGCCCGACGACGCCGTTTCGTCAATGACGGTCCAGCCACGTTTTGAAGCAATATGGCCCAATTCCGTAAGCATAACGGTCTTGCCGCTGCCTCTTGCCCCGGTAACCAGCATCAACCTGTCCGGGGCGCCTGGCCCATCATCCAGTCCCTCCGAGAAATCGGCGCTTACCGCACCCCGCCCGATCAATACCGGCGGCATTACACCGGCGGTCGGTTTGAACGGATTGGCAGGAAAACTCATCGACACCCCCATCTCGTCCTGCAGTCCCAACTTCGCACCTGCATCAGCGTCATCGATAAGCACACATTATAGAACAAATAGAACAAATAGAACAGCCTCGACGAACCTGCTCAGTCTGCGTACGTCTCCGCCGCAGACTGAGCAGGTCCGATGGCTTGGGCCAAGCCGGCCCAACAACGGCTCAGTGGGACCAGACGGCGGCATCCGGATCGTCGTCCGGGTTGTAGCCGGCGTCCGGATCGTCCGGATCGTTGTAGGTGGACTCGTCGTCGATCACGCCGGCGTCGGCTTCGTCGTTGAGCTGTTCCATGGTCTTGGGATCGATCTTGTAGTTGGGCAGCACGGTGGCGATGTAGCTTTCCACCGCCTCGGCCATGGGCACGTCGTGGCCGGCCTTCTCCGCGAGGAACCAACGGTGGTCGAGCACCTCGTGGAAGAACTGCGCGGGCTCGATCTGCGAGCGGTATTCCTTGGGGATCATGCGTACGGTCGGCTCGAACACCTCACGCATCCAGTCCGTGGCCACGATCTCCAGATCCTCGCCCTCGCGCCACGTGGAGGCACGGTAGGCGTCCAGATCGTTGAGCAGACGGCGTGCCTGGTTCTCCTGCACGTCCAGACCGGTCAGGCGCAGCAGCTTGCGGGAGGCGTAGCCGGCGTCCACCACGCGCGGGCGCACAAGCACACGCTTGCCGTCCTCCGCGGTCTTCATTTCCAGCTCGTCCACGTCGAAGCCCAGATCGTTGAGCTTGTTGACGCGCTTCTCGATCTTCCACATCTCGTCGGGGCCGAACTTGTCGGTGTCGGTCAGCGTGCTCCACAGCGAGTGGTAGCGCTCCACGAGGCGGTTGCCCACCTCCACCTCGTCCACCTCGTCCGGCAGCAGCTTGCCGGAGCTCAGATCCATGAGTTCGCCGATGATGTTAGTGCGCGCCAGATCAATGTCGTATTCGCGCTGGCCATCCGTCAGCGCCGGGTGCAGGTCACCGGTTTCGGCGTCCACCAGCCACGCGGAGAACGCATAGGCGTCGCGCAGGAACAGCACGTTGGACAGGGAGACGTCGCCCCAGTAGAAGCCGGCCAGATGCAGGCGGACCATGAGCACGGCCAGCGCGTCGATGAGTCGCTCGGCGGTGTCGGTGCGCAGGTTGCGGGCGAACAGGGCGCGGTACGGCAGCGAGAACTTGAGGTGCTTGGTCACCAGAATGGCTTCGAGCGGTTCGCCGTCATGGTTGTGGCGTCCGGTGACGACGGCCACCGGGGACACGCACGGCAGTTCGAGCTTTTCGAGCCGGCGCAGCAGCTCGTACTCGCGCTCGGCCACCTGCCGGGTGATTTCCTTCATGGCGTAGACCTCGTTGCCCACGCGCACGAAGCGCACCACGTGGCGGGAGATGCCTCGCGGCAGGTTGGCAAGCAGCTCCTTGGGCCAGGTGGCCAGCGGCTGCTCCCAGGGCAGCGTGAACATCTTCGGGTTGGACACGGACGCGGTGATGGTCAGTGCCGTGGGTTCCGTGGCGGGGGACGCGTCCTCAGCTTTGACGGACGTGGCCTTGGCGGCTCGCGGATCGAGTTGGTTCAGATCGATTGCAGGGGTCATCATGCTCCTCATGATAAGAAAACCCCCGCACATCGATTGTGCGGGGGTCACTTTAACGAGGCGGATAGAGAGGAAGAGAGTCGCCTCGAAAAAGCCTTACTAGTTCAGACGCAGCTCGGTCGACGGAGCGAACAGGTGCATCTTGGCCGGGTCGATCTTGATCTTGACGACGTCGCCGACCTTCGGCAGCTGGCGCGGAGGAACGCGGACGGTGGTCAGCTTGTTCTGATCAGACATCAGCTGGGATTCCTCGAGGGCGGAGCCGTCGGTGATGATGTTGCCGTAGATGTAGCCATCGGAGCCCAGATCCTCGACGTTGACGACCTTCAGGGAGAAGGCGTTCGCGTCGGTGGAGGCGGCCAGGGAGGCATCCTCGGGACGGAAGCCGACGACGATCTCGCCGTTGTCCTCGGCGGTCAGCTTGGAGACGGCCTCGGTCGGCAGCTCGATGGTGTCCTCGCCGATCTTCGCGCGGCCGTTGACCACCGGGTGGGTGTTCAGGTTCATCGACGGGGAGCCGATGAAGCCGGCGACGAAGACGTTGGCCGGGCGATCGTACAGCTCGGTCGGGGCGCCGACCTGCTGCAGGATGCCGAGCTTGATGACGGCGATGCGGTCGCCCATCGTCAGGGCCTCGGTCTGATCGTGGGTCACGTACAGGGTGGTGACGCCGAGCTGACGCTGCAGGGCGGCAATCTGCGTACGGGTCTGCACACGGAGCTTGGCGTCCAGGTTGGACAGCGGCTCATCCATGAGGAAGACCTTCGGCTCGCGGACGATTGCACGGCCCATGGCCACGCGCTGACGCTGACCACCGGACAGAGCCTTCGGCTTGCGGTCCAGGTACTCGGTGAGGTCGAGGATCTCGGCGGCCTTCTCGACGCGCTTGCGGATCTCGTCCTTCGGGGTGCCGGCGATCTTCAGAGCGAAGCCCATGTTGTCGGCCACGGTCATGTGCGGGTACAGAGCGTAGTTCTGGAACACCATGGCGATGTCGCGGTCCTTGGGCTGCATGGTGGTGACATCCTTGCCACCGATGAGGATGCGGCCCTTGTTGACCTCTTCGAGGCCGGCGAGCATACGAAGCGTCGTAGACTTACCGCAGCCGGAGGGGCCAACCAGAACGAGGAACTCGCCGTCCTTGATATCCAGATTCAGATCATCCACCGAGGGCTTGTCGTTGCCCGGGTAGATTCGAGTAACGTGCTCGAATACCACTTCTGCCATAATTCATATCCTTTCATCGGCAGGTACGTGCCGAACGATCCGTAGTGAAGGGGTTTTCACTTGTGGTACCGCCACGAAACTCATCGGCAAAACTTCTTGACAACGCCTTCGTAGCAGTCTTGTTTTTCGGTGGTTCTCGAAGATAACTCTTCTTTGAGCCACCGCTAACTATACACGGTTCGCGTCACCGCGCAAGGCGTGTTGCCAAAATTTGTCACAATGGTTCAGCGAACGAACAAACCGTGCGTTGGGAGCACGCCGTGCCGCCGCAGTTCGGCCCGGGTGCGCAGATCGGCCGCCCGGCCGCACGCCACGTTCGCCGCGAACCGCACCGCACCGCGCAGGGCGTGCCCGTTGGCGATGTCCGCGAGTGCACGGGCCGCAGCCGGGGTCACCTTCCCTCCGGACAGTTTCGCCAACGCGCGCGGCGGCATGTTGAGGCGGAACAGCGCGCCCAGATCTGGCGTTCCGGTCCGCTCGCGCGCCCGGCGTTCCGCGCGGATCAGGTATGCCGCCCAGCAGCGGGCGATCGGACTGTGCGAGTCAATCCAGCTGGAGAACGGGTCGTTCTCGGTGAAGCGTCCGGCCGGCGCGGCGGGGTCCGTGACGCCCATATCACGCAGCGCCCGGGCGGTGTCGGCCCGCACCGCGGCGAGCCGGGGACGGGTCGCACAAGCGCTGCCGTTGCCGACGACCGCCGGAACCGGACCGCGCGCCGCCGTCGTGCCCCCTAGCGTTGCGCTACCACGGTCCGCCGCCTTCCCGTCGTCTCGTTCTTCACCGTTCTTCGCAGGACCGTCCTGCACTCCGCCATTCGGAATCGCGCCGCACGGCGGAACCGGGCCGCCGCCTTGCGCCACACAGCCCTGCACCGTGCCTTCCGCACCCAGCGTGACCGTCCCGGTCAGGCACGGGGTGACGCAATCGCGCCCGACCCACAGCGTCCACTCCCCCGGGTCCACGGCCCAGCGGCCGGCCGGGCATTCCCGGCCCGGTCTCCGTTCGGGCCGATCAGCCCCGGCTTGCCCGGCTTGTCCGGGCAGACCGATCTGTCCAGTCAGCTCGGCCTGCACGGTCCCGGCCTCCCAATGGCGGAACGTGTACCGGTCGAACGGGATCGTCACGCGCCGGGACTCCCCCGCTTCAAGACGTACTTTGACGAACCCCTTGAGCTCGCAGGCCACATACGCCGCAGTGCAGGCAGCCGTATCGCTGCACGGCCCGGAAACGTACAACTGCGCCACCTCCGCGCCGGCCCCGCCGCCCGTGTTGGTCAGCGTGAAACTCACGCCGTTGGCGTCGATCGCAAGGTCGGCATAGCGGAACGTGGTGTAGCTCAGCCCGAAGCCGAACGGGTAGCGCACGGGGATGCCGGCCGTGGTGTAATGCCGGTAGCCGACGAGCGGGCCTTCGGCGTAGACGGCATGCCGCCCGGAAGCCGGATAATGCCCGTATGTCGGGCAGTCCCGGTCTTGCAGCGGCCAGGTTTCCGCCAGCCTGCCGGACGGGTTGACCGCCCCGGACAGAATGCGCGCCACGGCCGCACCGCCCGCCTGACCGGCGAGCCCCGCGTATAGCACGGCCATGCAGCAGCCGCACGTCCCTTCGCCGTCATGTTCGCCGCGGCCCGCACGGTCTTCCCGCCCGTTTCGGCCTTCCAGCTCCGCACACTCGCCGCGTTCCTTGCGGCCGTCACGCCCGCCGCGGCCCGCATACCCCGCACGGTCGCCCGACACTTTGCGGTCACACGCATCCAGCCACGGCATCGCAACCGGGGAGCCGGCCGCCAGCACCACGATCAACGGCTTGCCGGCCCGCGAGCAGGCTTCCGTCAGCGCGTCCATGAGCGCCAGATGCGTGCCGGGCATGGCCAGCGACGCCCGGTCGAGCCCCTCGGCCTCGGTGCGGTCGTCCAGCCCGACGCACGCCACCACCGCGTCCACGTCCCCGCGCACGGCCAGCGCTCGCGCCCGTTCGAGCAGCCCCGCGGATGGCACGCCGTCGTGCCGGTAGCCGGGCGCATAGCCGGCAAGCTCGAGCCCGCGTTCTACCCTGATCGCCTCATACAGCGAGGTGACGCGCGTGGCGTTGACCTTCGAGGAGCCCGATCCCTGAAAGCGCGGGTGGGCGGCCATGTCCCCGATCAGCGCGATGCGCGTACCGGCCCGCAGCGGGAGAACTCCGCGTTCGTTGCGCAGCAGCACCATCGATTGCTCGGCCACCTCGCGGGCCAGATCGTCATGGCGGCCGATCATCGCCGCCGGCAGTCTGCCGTGCAAGTCCGGGCGCTCTGCAGCATATTCCGCACGCCCCGCACACTCCGCATGCTCTTCATGTTCCAATCGGTCCAACCTGTGCGCTCCGAATCGCAGGTTGGACCGATCATGCGAAAAAACGGCCGTTTTCGAGGCCAAAAATCGCACGATCGGTCCAATCTGCAACAATCCGGGCGCAGGTTGGACCGATTGGACAATTCGGCCCGGCCGGACCGCCGACTGGACCGGCTGCCGGGACTCCTGACGCTCCGGCCGGACCGTCCGCCGGGCGCAGAGGGCCACCTCACGGACCCGCTCGTTGAGATCGCGCTCACTCAGCCGCCCGGAACGCACGGCGGCCACGATCTCGCGCACCGATGCGAGCCCAGGGCACGGCATTTCCAGGGAGCCGCCCGCCGCCACGGCCCGCGCGGCGCTGTTCGAGGCGCCCCAGTCGGAGACGACCATGCCATCGAATCCCCATTCGCGGCGCAGAATGTCCGTGAGCAGATGCCGGTTCTCGTGCGCGTAGGTGCCGTTCACGCGGTTGTACGAACTCATGAGCGCCCACGGCCGGCCTTCCCGCACGGCTATCTCAAAGGCGGTGAGGTACAGTTCGCGCAGCGTGCGCTCGTCCACCACCGAGTCGGACGCCTGCCGCCGCAGTTCCTGCCCGTTCGCGGCGAAGTGCTTGGGGCACGCGGCCACGCCCTGCGACTGCACGCCGCGCACGAATCCGGCCCCCATGCGCCCGGCGAGCAGAGGATCCTCCGCATAGTATTCGAAATTCCGCCCGCACAGCGGACTGCGCTTGACGTTCAGCCCCGGCCCGAGCAGCACATTGACGCCTTGCGCGCGGGCCTCCTCTCCCAAGGCCCGGCCCATGCGTTCGGCGAGCGCGGGATCCCACGAGCAGGCCGCCACGGATGCCGTGGGAAAGCAGGTGGCCGGCAGGGAGCTGGCCGCCGCAGGATCGCCGGGGGCCGTCCCGTCCGTCACCTCGCGCGCTGAGCCCGTCGCCCGCGGAGTGCCGTCCGCCGTGCCGCCATCCGCAGAGCCGCCGCCCGTTTCGCGCCGCAATCCGTGCGGCCCGTCGCTCAGCGTCATCGCCGGCACTCCCGCCCGCGGCACGGCATGCGTGGTCCAGGAGGACGCGCCCGTCAGCAGGAGCGCCCGTTCAACAAGGGACAGCCGTTCGATCGGGACCCTCTGCGAATTCCGCAAGTTATGCACACATTCCATAGGTTCATTGTCGACCATCGGGAATGTCGCAACGCGCACACGGCACAATGGAAGGCATGAGTGATGTTGGCGTGTTGGATCTCGAACCCGGGGCGATGGTCGGCGGCTATACGCTGGTTTCGCGGCTGGGGGCCGGAGCCATGGGATCGGTGTGGCGCGTGCGCGACGACGGCGGGCAGATCTATGCCATGAAGATCCTGCGCGATTCGCTGAACGAGGACGATCTGCGCAGCAACGTGCCGGCCCGCGAGCGCCTGCGCCGCGAAGCCATGGCCATGCGGCGGATCCGCCATCAGGGCGTGTGCCAGATCGTGGACATGGAATTGGACGACGCAGTGGCGTTCATCGTGACCGAACTCATCGACGGCCGCAATCTCAAGGACGACGTGGCCACGAACGGCAGGTACGTGGGCGACGATCTGGAACGTCTGGCGGCCAAGCTCATCAACGCGGTGAAGGCCGTACACGCGGCGGGAATCGTACACCGGGACATCAAGCCGACCAACGTAATGGTGGCCGCGCGCGGACCGGTTCTGGTGGACTTCGGCATCGCCATGGGCGAGGGGGAAAGCCATGTGACGCGCACCGGGCTGGTGATGGGCACGCCGGGGTTCATCGCGCCGGAGATCATCGACGGGGCGGAATCCAACGAGGCGACCGACTGGTGGAGCACGGCGGCGGTGCTGGCGTTCGCGGCCACCGGGGCGCCCGTGTTCGGAACCAAGCCCATGATGACCGTGCTGGAGCGGGCCGCCTCCGGCAATGCGAACCTTGCGGGTCTGCCGGCACGCGCCACGGCCGCGTTCCGGTCCGCGCTCGACCCCCATCCGGACCGCCGCTGCACGCCGGACGAACTGCTCGAAGCCATTCGCCGCGACGCCATGGAGCCGGAACTGTGGCAGACGCCCGAGCCATCCAACCCATCCGTGCTGCTCACGCCGCCCATGCCGCCCGCGCAAGCCGCGCTGCCCGCTTCAGCTTCCGCGACGGCCGGAGCACGGACCGCAAACACAGACCCCGCTTCGCCGGAGACGCCAGAGACGCAGGAGACCGAGGGGGCGGAGGGGGCTCAGGTGGTGCACCCTTTTGGCGCAAACTTTTCGGCCGGTAGCTCGCCGATCGGAGGAGCGTCCGCATCCGGCACCCCGTCAGCTTCCGGTTCGGCCTTCCCCGGCCCGGTTGCGGTCAGCCTGCGCTCCGGCCGTCTGACGCCTCCGGAGCCGCCGATCGCCGAAACCCGGGCATTGCCGGATGCATCGGGTCCGACCGTGACGCTCATGCCGGCGGCCCCGCGCACGCCGGCCAATACGCTACCGGGCGATGCATCACCGTCAGACCGGACGATCGCAACCGGACCGGGCAGCGCTACGCCGTCACGCAGCGCCTTGCGGCCGACCGGCACGGCATCGCTGGCCGGCACATCGCTGCGGGACGACCCTCCCGCCGCCGGAGCTGGTGCCGCCCGCGAGGAGGACGCAGACAATCCGCGCACGCTCTGGGAGCGCAACCAGCCGTGGACTCCGGTGCAGCCGCCGCGGTTCGTGCCCTCGCCGAATCCGCCGGCCGCCACTGCGAGAACCTCCGCTTCAGGGATTGCCGCTTCCGGCACCGCCGCGCCGATCGGCCGCACAGTCGCATCCTCGTCGGCCGCCTCGCCGTGTGCCTCGCTGACGGCTCAGGCGGCAACCCCGGCTACGGTCCCCTCGTTCCTTGCTGATCAGTCATACCTCGCCGACCAGCCCTACTTTGCCGGCCCGTCGTCCCCCACGTCTCCGACGCACTCCGCTGACCGCCCGTACTCCTCCGTGAACCGACCGTCCTCCACGGGCCAGCCGTATTTCACGGAAGATGACTCCCCGGACGGCAGCGGCTCCCCGGACGACAGCACCAACCCCACCTCCCGCGGCCCGCGCTCCGACCTCGTCGTAGGCCTTGCGGTCAGCGCGCTGATCGTCATCGCAATCGTCGCCGCCCTGATCGGACTGTGACGGCCAATGCGCTCGTGCCATGCAGCGCACCCACCGGTCATCGCCTCCGCTATCGCCACAGCCCGCAAAGCCCCTCGCGGTCAGGCCCGCGCACGCCTTACCGCTCACCGCGAACGCCATCACAAGTTGTTCAGATAGCCCCGATACACTGGGGCGCGTCATTGCAAAAGGGGAGGAACATCCATGGCAAAGAACACGAACCGCCAGCGTACGCGCGCGCAGCGGGAGGCACAGCGCGCCTGGGACGCGAAGGTGCAGGCCGAGCAGGAGGCCAAGGAACGCCGCCAGCAAACCATTCTGGGCGCCACCGTGGTGGCCGTGATCATCGTGATCATTGCCGTGGTGGCCGGCGTGATCTGGTACAAGAACCGCCCGGTGGACACGTCCGCGCTCAAGAGCGAGGTGGACAAGGTGGCCGTCAAGCCGGCCAGCGCCACGGACGACTACGGGTTCCTGATCTCCAAGAACGGCATCAACAAGCCCGTGGAGGGCGTGCCCACCGTCGAGTTCTACATGGACTTCATCTGCCCCGGCTGCGGCAACATGGAGCGCAGCACGGGCGAGACCACCGCCAAGCTGGTGCAGGCCGGCCAGATCAATCTTGAGGTGCACCCCCTGTCGTTCATGGACCAGTACTCCACGGACAACTACTCCACGCGTGCGGCGAGTGCGGCGGTCAACGTCGCGGAGAAGGACCCGGAGCATCTGCTCGCCTTCATCTCCGCCATGTACGCCCAGGATTTCCAGCCCCAGGAGGGCTCAAACTACGTAGCTACGTCTGATGAGCAGATTCAGCAGCAGGCCATCAAGGCCGGCGTGAGCGAGGACGTGGCCGCAACCATCACCGAGGGCCAGTACGCCGACTGGCTCGCCGCGGAGACTCAGGTGACCATCAACCGCAAGGAGCTGGCGAACGTGTCCGGCCGGTACAAGGGTCAGGTGAGCACGCCGATCGTGACGGTCAACGGCACGTATTGGGATTGGCCCTCCGTGGACACCGGCACCACGCTGGCGCAGGGTCTGCTCAAGGCGATCGGTCTCGAGGAATCCCAGGTGGGCACTTCCACCATTCCGTCCGTGGGCGCAGACGGGAAGCCGCTCTATCCGGCGGCGTAACGCGGGGCATGGGGCGCATTCCGTTGAATTTCCAAGTATTTTCACGGCGTTGCTCGGCGGCTCGCAGGCTGTTCGTCAGGCATCTTGCGAGCCGCCGAGCCCCGGTCCGGCACCCGGAAGACACGCCCGACACCCCAGACGTGCATCGTTTTCAGTAAAGACGTGCATAATAGCGGTTGAGTCTTCCGGGACAGGCCGAGAAGCGTTGATTGGCGAATCCTCAGCAATGGGGATATGCTAGTCACTCGTTCGGCGCGTATGCGCTGGGCACGCCTCCTTAGCTCAGATGGCCAGAGCGGCCGCCTTGTAAGCGGCAGGTCGTCGGTTCGATCCCGACAGGAGGCTCGCATACCGATTGTGGTTTTCCGCCCGGTCGCGTAGAATTACGTACTGACGGAACGATCGCAAGCAGGGGATAATTCAATACTTCTCTTGTGTAAGTTATTCCAGGAGCCTTCCCCCAAACACGGCTTCTGGTTATTGGGCAGAGCATTCCCCCAACCAGCTCTGCCCCTAGGGGGCGGGACCATCCCCTTCTCTCCCGCCCCCTTTTTCTTTTCTGGCCATTCGCCGTCTGTGATGCTTCAGATCCCGTTCTTCCGGTTGTGCGCTGACTGCACAAGGCTGTCAATACAGGCG
The DNA here is from genome assembly GCF_056357235.1 of Bifidobacterium sp. LH_389. Lineage (NCBI taxonomy): Bacteria > Bacillati > Actinomycetota > Actinomycetes > Bifidobacteriales > Bifidobacteriaceae > Bifidobacterium > Bifidobacterium sp. LH_389. Next base: position 110,394 of record NZ_JBKEVR010000003.1, on the reverse strand, counting down.
TGCGACGCATGTCGGCGCGCGCAACGCGCACGAATCGAGTCAGCGGCAACCAACGTACGCGACACACCCTGCCAACACACCCTGCCATCACACAAAAACTGAGCAAATCACGTGCGCGGCACCCCTTGGACGCCCTCGGACTTCGTCGCCACAATGAATCTGTTCAATCGCGGCCATGCGGGACATAGCCTGAGCAGATCCCATGCAGAACGCCCAGAAAAGCAGCGCACCGCAATGGATCCGCTCAATCCAAGCGCATGAGCCCGCAACCCGAGCGAATCCATCGCACAACAGACTCTAGACGCGGCGCAGGGGGGAAACTCACGCATCCCGTCCCCTCTTCGGCCCTTCTGCGCGCACGTTTTCGTATCGGCCGATACAATTTACGCCACATAGCCGCTCCCCACGTACGTTTTCATATCAGACGATACGTTTTACGCCATCCCCACGGCCTACGGCCTGCGCCGGGGCCAGCCAGACATCGGTGACCGCGCAAATCCCATGCAGAGAGCACGCCTCGGAAACCCCAGAAACCTCCCGCCGCGTAGAATCCGTTCAATCCACGACCGCGCGACCCACAAACTGAGCAAATCCATTGCGCAACAGCCGCAGCAGCCCGATCCGCGCGCCCCAAACCGCAAACTGGAAAGATTGACCGCTTGTAAACGTTTCAGAACGGTCGCAAAACGGTCAAACTTTCCAGTCTGCGAAATCGGGCGCGCAGATTGGGCGGATTGGACGGCTGGGCGGGCAGCACAGCCAAGCAGCCAAGCACAGCCAGAACAGCGCGCAATGTGCGGAATCAATAGAGGAACCGCCGCACGCACATACCGTCCGCAGGATTCGCCGCTACAATCGGCGGGGAGTATGGCTTTTGGGAGGTTGCATGGCACGTCGTTGGACACCTCGGCGGTTTGTGGCGCTGCGCCGCATACGCGTGACGGCGTGCGTGGCGGCGGTGGTCGTCGCCAGTGTACTGAGCTTTGGCATTGGAGCGCGCAAGTCCGTGGCGTTGGAGGTCAACGGGCAGACGCGCACGGTGACCACGTATGCCATGAGCGTCGACCGCCTGTTGCAGGAGCAGGGGGTGGACGTCAAGACCCATGATCTGGTCCAGTCCACGTCCAGTACGGATACGTTGCGCAATCACGACGTGGTGACCGTGCGTTCCGCCTATCAGACCACCATCGCCATCGACGGCACGGAAGTACCGTTCTGGACGGTGGCCACGAGCGCGGATCAGCTGCTCGGCTTCTTTGCCAGCAGCGAGGCGGACGCGGCCAAGGTGACCGTGAACATCAAGAACGTGTACAACCAGTTGACCGGCGGGTTCGTGATCAACCGCAACGGCCCGGTCACGGTCATTGCGGACGGCAAGACGTCCATCGCCCCGGACGGCAAGCTGCCGGCGGCGTCCATCCTCGACTCCAAGGGCATCACGCTCGGCAAGGAGGACCGCGTGAGCGTGGAGGAGGACGGCGGCACCACCGTGTTGCGCGTGCAGCGCGTAACGCATGGGGAGATCACCAAAACGGTGCCCATCCCCCATGGCACGCAGACCGTGATCGACGATTCCCTTGCGCCCGGCACCACCGCAGTGCGCCGGCAGGGCGAGGACGGCGAGAAGACCGAGACCTACAGCGTCACGTACGTGGACGGCAAGGCGGAAAGCGAAACGCTGACCGGCAGCACGGTAACTAAGGAGCCGATCGACACGGTCATTCTGGTGGGGCCGGAGCAGGCGCCCGAACCGGAGGCCACGCCCAGCGCGTCGCCGTCCGAGACGCCATCCGAGTCGGCCACGGAAGGCTCGACCGACGGCGACGGTCAGTCCGACTCTGCAACGCCGTCCGCACCGGCAACGCCAACCGCAACGCCCTCCCCCACCACGCAGGCGCCCACCACGGACACGCCCACCCAAGCGCCATCGACCGGCACGCCGACCGACCAGCCGAGCACAACGCCCGAACCCGAGCCGTCCGAACAGCCGAGCACGCCGGTCGAGACACCGAAGCCGACCACGCCCGTCCCCAGCACGCCGGCTCCGGCCCCGAGCACGAGCAATCCCCCGGCGACCGGCGGCGGCAACGGCGGCAACGATTCGGGCACCCCGCCCGACGGCCTCTCCCGCGAAGAACTGGAAACCTGGTACGAGAACCACAATCGCATCCCGCAGTCCGATGCCCGTCTATGGCACCCCACGGCGGCGCAAGCCAAGGCGTACGCCCGTGGCGCGGCGGCGCAACGCGGCTGGACCGGCGCCGACTGGGACGCGCTGGAGATCCTATGGACCAAGGAATCCAGCTGGCAGTGGTATGCGGACAACCCGACTTCCTCCGCGTACGGCATTCCGCAGGGTCTGCCCGGCTGGGACATGGGCTACGGCTGGCAGGACGACGGCGCGGTGCAGATCGACTGGGGTCTCAAGTACATCGCCCAGCGCTACGGCAGCCCGTCCGAGGCATGGGCCTACTGGCAGCGCAAGGGCTGGTACTAGCCCGGCAGCGGCAGACCGGCGGACGGTCGGCGGACGAGTCGGCGGCGCGGAGCGGAGTGCGACGATCGGCGGACGGAACCGGACCGGCGATCCGCAAGTCCGCCCGCACGACGGCGGAAAGCCCGCCCGGCGCACAGCGAACAGCCCCGTGACAGGCAGCCCGCCAGGCCCGCAGCGGAAGCCCGCGCAGCAGGCGGCCCACGCAACAGTACAACACAACAGAACATCGCCACAGACAGCACCCGCCGTACAGGAATGCGGCGGCGCATGGAACGCAACGGAGAACACATGGACACGCAGAACGCACTCGCCGAAACAGGGCAGTCCGGTCAGACAGCACAGCCCGGCCGGTTGGGCAACCCCGGTCAGGCTACCCGGCCCGGCGAGACAGCCCGGCCCGGCGAGCCCGCCCGCCCCGGCCATCTTCTGGGAGCCGCGGACATTCGCCGCATCGCGCAGGAGGCCGGCGTGAGCCCGACCAAGAAGTTCGGGCAGAACTTCGTGATCGACCCGGGAACCGTGCGGCGCATCGTGCGCGAGGCCGAGGTTACGGCCGCCACGCCGGTGATGGAGGTGGGCCCGGGTCTGGGATCGCTCACGCTGGCGATTCTGGAGACCGGGGCCGCCATGACCGCGGTGGAGATCGATCCCCCGCTGGCCGAGCGTCTGCCGCGTACCGTGGCCGAGTTCATGCCGGAGGCGTCTGACCGGCTCGCGGTGGTGCTGCATGACGCGCTGACCGTGCAGCCCGCGGACGTGCCGCAGTTCGCGGACGGCCGCCCGTTCCGCTTGGTGGCGAACCTGCCGTACAACGTGGCCACGCCGATCGTGCTGACCCTGCTGGAGCGGTTCCCCAACCTCGATTCCTTCCTGGTGATGGTGCAGAAGGAGGTGGCCGACCGCTTGGCCGCCGCCCCCGGTTCCAAGATCTACGGCACACCGAGCGTGAAGCTGGCCTGGTACGGCACGGCGGAACGCGCGGGAGTGATCGGCCGCAACGTGTTCTGGCCGGCGCCGAACGTGGATTCCGCGCTGGTGCGGTTCCGCCGCCATCCGGCGCATACGGCCGGTGCCGGCTACGATCCCGCCGAGCGCAAGGCCGTGTTCGCGCTGATCGACGCGGCGTTCGGTCAGCGGCGCAAGACCCTGCATGCGGCACTGAAGAAGCTGGTTCCGGCGGGTGCGTTCGAGGCGGCGGGCATCGATCCGACGCGGCGCGGAGAGACGCTGACCATCCGCGAGTTCGTGGCGTTGGCGCACGCCGCCGGCATGGCCGGTAAGATTGACGGTACCGGTAGCGCTGCCGTCACGGCTGACGGGCGATCTGCGCAGCCGACCAACGAATCCGTTGAATCCGCCGAATCCGCTCCGACCGCCAGCGAGGAGGGCACCGATGCATAGTCAGACGCACCACAGTACGGCGCACAGCGAACCGATCAGCGACCTGACCGCCGAACCACGCACCGCCGAACCGCACACCGCAGCCCATACCGTGGCCAGCGTAACCGTGGACTGCCCGGCCAAGACGAATCTGGTGCTGCGCGTGGGCGAAGCGCATGCCGAGTGGGGCGGCCGGCACGCGCTGGACACCATCTACTGCGGCGTGGGCGTAACCGACAGCGTGACCGTGACCCGCAAGCTGCCGGGCAGCGGCTTTTCGCTGGACCTCGCCGGTGCGCATCTGGGCGATCTGGCCCATACCGGCACGGACATGCGGCGCAATCATGCGGTGCTGGCCCTGTACGCGCTGGCGGAGGCGTGCGGGGAAAGCACGGACGTGGCGATCACGCTGGACAAGCGCATTCCGGTGGGTGCGGGGCTGGGCGGCGGCTCTGCGGATGCGGCCGGTACGCTGCTCGCACTGAACGTGCTGTGGGGGCTGGATTGGCCGGTGGAGCGTCTGGAGCCGATCGCCGCCTCGCTGGGGGCGGACATGCCGTTCTGCCTGCACGGCGGGTTTGCGCGCGGTTCCGGGTTCGGTCAGGCCATCGAGCCGTTGGAAGCCGATCATCCCGAGGTTCGGCGGCTGTATGACGCGGGATTCCGGAACCTGCTGCTGGTGGGCGCCTACGACGACGAGCTGCGTACGCCGGACGTGTACCGACGGTTCGATGAGATCGGTGCCGATCCCGCGCATGTGAACGATCTGGAGCGTGCCGCGGTGGACCTGCACCCGCGCTCGCAGCGGGCCATCGACGTGGCGCTGGCGGCCGGGGCCACGATGGCGTTCGTGTCCGGCTCGGGCCCGTCCGTGGTGGCCTGCGCGCCGAACGAGTCGGTACGCCGCAGGATTGCGGACTACTGGCGGCAGACGCGTTCCACGGATCGCATCATTGCGGCGGATGCCCCCGCCAGACCGCGGATCAGCGCAACCGTGGCCACGCCGCTGACGGTCAGCGCGAGACGGTAAGGTGTTGCAGAGATTGGCGGAAGGCAAACTATGACGGATTCACAGCATTACGACGAGCGCGAGGCCCGCAAGGCGTTCGTGCGCAACCGGCAGCGGCTCGTGTTCTCGATCGCGTCGGCGGTGCTGGTCGTGGCGATGGTCCTTGCGCTGCTTGTGTTCTACGGGGTGATCGGCAAGTCCCGCAAGGCCGACCAGACCAAACCGAACTTCGGCGTGGCCGCACCCTGCCTGCCCGCCGACTATGACGGCAAGCGCGTGGATCCGAGCCAGATTCACGTGCGCACGCTCAACGGCACGGGAGCGTTCGGTTTCGCCCGTGCGGTGCAGGACGAGCTGCAGAACCGCGGCTATGCCACGCAGGCCGTGGCCGACTACCCGTCCGATGACGTGGTGACCCGCACCACCATCTACTTCGGCAAGAACACCATTCCGGAGGCGTATACGCTCGGCTCGCTGTTCACCGACGCCGTGCTGCAGATGGATGACCGGCAGGACAAGCTGATCGACGTGGTGCTCGGCACCTCGTTCTACGACCTCAAGGACACCACCGACCCGTCCATTTCCGACGACAGCCCGCTCGGCAACATCTCCGGCTGCATTGCCGCCGACCAGATGCAGAACCTGCCCGCGGCCATTGAGCACGACGCCGTGAACTGACGGGGCGGCGCGGGCGGTGGGTCCGGGGCGCGGTGCGGTGGGGTCCGGGCCGTGGCTGGGGCTGCGTGCTGCGTCCGGTCCGCCGCAAATCGCACGATCGGTCCAACCTGTGCGCCCCAAAACGCAGCTTGGACCGATCATGCGAAAAAACAGCCGTTTTCGAGGCCAAAAATCGCACGATCGGTCCAACCTGCCAAAACACGGGTACAGATTGGACCGATCATGCGAATGATGAGGGCGCGAGCGGCCGGGCGCTGATTGAGCAAACTCCGTACGCAACGCTCCTCAGCGCCCACGCAGTACCATGGCAACCCAAGTTGTATTAACTATGGAAAAATGCTGTAGAATACATTTATTCATAGATAAAAATGCAGAACAGCACACTTTTCCATAGATAACCCTCCGGAGGGCATGATGCGCAGAAACCTACTGCCTGAGTTGGATGCCTGGGCGCATGAGCCTGAGCATAAGCCGCTGCTGCTTTGCGGAGCCCGGCAAACGGGGAAAACCTATCTGCTCAATGAGTTGGCTCGCACGTCATTCGCCAGAAACTGCGTTCGATTCGATCTGGAGCGGGACGGTCGAGCACGTCAGGCATTCGAGCCGGATCTCAATCCGGCTGCAATCGTCCGCCGTCTGTCCCAAGTGGCAGGAGCGAGCATAACGCCGGGCAGGACGCTGCTGATTCTTGACGAAATTCAGGCATCGAACCGCGCGCTGGCAGCGCTGAAGTATTTTCGGGAGGATATGCCGTCCCTCAGCGTGGCCGCAGCAGGCAGTCTGCTGGGCGTTGCCCTTAACCGTCAGGGCTTCAGCATGCCCGTGGGCAAGGTGCGCACGATCACGCTCCATCCCATGGGTTTCGACGAGTTTCTGGATGCAATCGGCGAAGGCTCCCTGATCGAGGGCATACGCGACTGCTATGCCCGTGGCGAGCAGTTCTATCTGCATGACGCCATGATCGAGCGATTCTGGCAGTATCTGCTCGTGGGAGGCATGCCGGAAGCGGTGCTGGAGTTCGCCGCCAACGGAGACTACGGCAAGGTCAAGGCAATTCAGATGGACATCGCCGACTTGTACGCGGCCGATATGGCCAAATACGCCACTCCCGAGGAAACCGCCCGCATCCGGCGGACGTGGGACAGCATTCCCGCTCAATTGGCGAAGGAAAACCGCAAATTCCAGTACAAGCTCGTGAGCACCGGCGGGCGGGCATCGGTGTATGCCACGGCCATTGCGTGGCTGACCGCCGCCGGTCTGGTGACGCGATGCGCACGTATAGCCAGCGGGCAGCTGCCTCTCGCCATGCATGAGGATGTCTCCGCATTCAAAATCTACATGTCCGACACCGGGCTGCTGTCCGCACGCTCGCAACTGGACGCTGCGGTCGCCATGGACCCCACATACCGAAACCGAATCGATCTCGGCGGCATCGTGGAGAACTACGTTGCGCAGGCGCTGACCGCCAATGGAATCCACCTACGCTACTGGACGAGCGGAAACACCGCGGAGGTGGATTTCGTGATTCAGCAGCGCGATGTCGCAACCGGCGTGCCCGTGGAGGTCAAATCGTCCAGCAATACGCGCTCACGCAGTCTATCCGTATACCGCAGCAAGTACGAGCCGTCCACATCCATCCGGTTGTCAACCAAGAATTTCGGCATCGACAACGGCATACGCAGCGTGCCGCTCTACGCGGCGTTCTGCATACACGGCTAAGCGCGCGGCGGGCAGCCACTCGGTCCGTGCGTCCGCCGCCCGCGTCCGGTCCGCCTGCGTCCGGTCCGCCGCAAATCGCATGATCGGTCCAACCTGTGCGCCCCAAAACGCAGCTTGGACCGATCATGCGAAAAAACAGCCGTTTTCGAGGCCAAAAATCGCACGATCGGTCCAACCTGCCAAAACACGGGTACAGATTGGACCGATCATGCGACGACCGAGGCAGACAGCCACGATCGGCAAACCTACTGGCCGTCCTGCATTCCCTCGATCGTGCGGCGCATCTGATGGTAGGCGCCATGCTCCCGCAGATAATCGCGCAGGTACGGCAGCTTGAAATCCACGTAGCCGTAAGACGACTGGTAGATGATGTCCTCCTTGATCAGCTGCGTGCGGTACACGTTCGCATACACGGCGTCCCGCTCCAGCCGCCTGGCGATTTCCGCGGTGGAAGACGGTCCATCGTCCTGAGCCATGGCCAGCAGATAGTCGCGCGACATGGCGGACAGCCCATCTACCGCCGGCCCGTGCACCATGTCCCCGAGCTTGACTTTCGCCTGTGCAATGCCGTGTCTGGCCGCCTCCATGGTGATGGCGTTCTCATTGGCATCCGGACCGGTTTCCGACGCGCGCCACGCCCAGTATCCAACGAGTTGAATCATGAACGGGTAGCCGTTGGTGGCACGGGCCAACATGGACAGCACCTGTTGCGTCGCCCGCTTGCCGTTGTCGGCTATCGTCTCGGCGAACGCATGCTGCACATCGCTCAGGGAGACATCACCAAGATGCTTGCGCTCGGCCCGGCGGAGGAATGTGAGCACGTCGTCGTTGATCACGTCTTCAACCATCGACGGCAAGCCCGCAAACACAAAGGCCACATTGCGGCGTTCTCGGATCAGATGCTGCACGGCCGTGGCCAGTGCCCGCATTTCCGCGATGCTCGATGCCTGAACCTCGTCGAGCGTGATGAGCACGCCACGGTGCTTGCGCTGCAACGCATCGAGACGCTCCGACATGGCCCGGCGAAAATCCAGCGCCCGCTCCCCCGGCGAAAACTGCACTGTGCCAAGATTCACCGATGCCCCTACCGGCAGGCCCGGGACGGATACGGAAGCCGTTGGCATGGTGATCGATGACAGGTGCGACTTGGATCCATCCCGCAGCGCGTTGATCAGACGCCCCAGAAAACCCGTTTCCGCCGTCTCGTCAATGACCAGCCATTCACGTTCCCGCGCGAGATCGCCAAGCGCATTAAGCATGACCGTCTTGCCGACTCCTCGCGCACCGGTGAGGTACATGAGCCGTCCGGGAGCTCCGACGCCATCGTCCAAGGCATACGAAAAATCCTCGATGTCCGCGGTACGGCCGACCAGTACGGGAGGAGTCATGCCTGCCGTCGGTTTGAATGGGTTGGGCATGGCCGGCCTCCTTGTATCGCCGATGTACTGTTGAGACCAGTGTAGGCCGATTTATAAAAGATATAAAAGATATAAAAAGTTATAAAATCTGCTGGCCGCTGGCTGACGAACGACTGACGCCTGACGGCCAATGGGAATTGCTTTGATCCGCTTCGTCCGGTTCCGCTCTGCTCTGGTCCGCTCCCTCCGTTTCGCTCCGGCGCTCAATCCTCCGCCTACTCGGAGTGCGCAGACTGAGCAGATTCCGTGCATAGCGGGGTCTAGAGAGCTTAGGAGAGCCTTGGCACAACCTGACGCGCCCGGCCACCCTCCCGACACAGCTGACCACCGCAATGGATTCGCTCCATCTGCATCCACAGGAGCCCACGGCAGCACGGGGAAGCCCGGCAGGCCCTGTCGCAAGCCAGCCCGGCAGTCACCCGCACCCGCCGCCCGCGCCCGCCGCAAATCGCACGATCGGTCCAACCTGTGCACCCCGAAACGCAGCTTGGACCGATCACGCGAAAAAACAGCCGTTTCCGAGCCCAAAAATCGCACGATCGGTCCAACCTGCCAAAACACGGGCACAGGTTGGACCGATCATGCGAATAAGGAAGCGAGCGAACCGCAGTCCTGCGAGCGGCGGCGCGCACCGCAACGGGAGAGACGGAGATCAGGCATCCTGGCCTTGCAGGTCTCGGTAGCGCTGTTCGAGACCCTCGCGCAGCACCCGGCTGTAGTTGATGCCGTGCTGTTCGCCGAAGGTGTCGAGCCATGCGGGGATGGTGACGTTTTTGCGCACCGACTTCTTGCCGTATTTCTCGGCGTAGGCGTCCATGTCCAGACTGACGAGGGTGACGACGGCGTCCGGCTCTTCCGGCTTCACGTCCGCAATGTTCGTGGCGTGCGGCTCATGGCGCCCCTCCTCGAGTTCGGTAAGCACCCATCCGCTGGCGGCATCCACGGCCATGTCCAACGCTTCGGAGAGGTTGCCTCCCCCGGTAACGAGACCGGGCATGTCCGGTGCAGTGACAACGTAACCGCCGCTGTGATCTCCATACGGCGTGAGAATAATCGGGTAGACGAGCTTCACTTGATTCTCCTTTCGTTGATTCCTGCTTGTTTCCAGATCGACTTGACGATGTACGGGTTTACGTCACCACGATGGTCGGGAACCGTAACCTTGCCAGATTTCCACGGATGTACATACTGACGGTGGCTACCCTTCTGGGCAATCTCACGCCAACCATCCGCCAAGAGTATCTTCTCGATCTCCTTGAATCTCATATCCTAACTATACGCATGATGCGCACAACAATCAAGAGCTCAGCCGTGACTCTTACGCTTCTGTCCATACACGGTAACTTTGCTCGCTGGATCCCGATACATAAGGCCGGGCGCTCCGCAGATTGCGGAACGTCCGGCCATTGTGGTTGCCATGCCGTCATACGGCGCCGAGATTCGCCTAATGCAGCGGATCGTCAATGTACGGCTTGAGGATCTTGTCGTAGGTCAGCTCCGCCATGGCGCGCGCACGTGCGTCGATCTCCTCGACGCCCCACGTACGGTGCTCGGTGCGGAACCGCTCCACCCAGCGATACTTCGACTGCGGATAGACCGTCTCGCGCTTCTTCTCATATGGCAGGTTGCTGGCTTTCCCGTTCAGGCTGGTTTCCAATGCAATCAAGTTGCCAACGGACAGCAACTTCGGCTCCGCGCCGGCATCCTGTTCCGGCAGAAGATGCTCCACCGACGAATCATCGGTGAAGATGGGGCGTTCCTCCAGGTACTCGTTGATCAGGTTCACCGCATACTTGGCGGGAATGTTGCTGCCGATTCGCTTGGTGCCGTTATACGCCAGCCGGATGTACGCGGCGATGAACGCCTCTCGGTCGGGCAAGAACTGCTGGAACTGGGAGAACAGGTATTCCTTCAGCACCTGCTTGGCATCGCCCTTCGTTTGGGCGCCGCGAAGCTGATATGCAAATTTGGCGTACAACGGTTCCAGCCGGTTCGCCGGCGAATGGCATATGGCCGTGTAGGCGAAGTGGAAGTATTCGATGGCCCGAGCGGTCCTGGCGAAGGTATCGCCACTGATCACGTCCTTCTTGCTCTTGCCTCCGTACCGATTGGCGTTGCACAGGGCAAGCAATCCGATCCGCGCCTGATCGATGTTGAAATTGGACAGCTCCCTCATGGCCTGCACCACCGGGTAGTATTCCTTGCGGTTGCCATAGTTTCCCAGCAGAGGATTCAGAATGTTGTGGTAGTTCCGCGCCTCATCCTTGAGCGTAACCAGAAAATCGATGTACGCCTGCTCATCCGCATCCTCGAACTCCTTGGCGAACTTGTCGTACAGCTGATTGATGCCTGTCTTCTTCCCGGAACGGGACTCCCAGTAATGGCGATAGAACGTGGCGAATCCGGCGGTTTCCGGACCTGCCTGCAGCGTCTCGCTGATGTCTTTCCATGCGTCCGCGGCCATATCGTTGGGACTGGTGGTCGGTACCTTCTCGAAGATCTTGTTCTTGATCAGGTCCAGACTGGCCAGATGCACGCCCTTGCCGTTGAGGATTTCGAAGATCAGATTGGCGGTGGTCCGATCCTGCATGCTGATCACGATAACGTTGGAGCCGAGCACCACGTCACGAATTGCCTTGAGAATGGTGAAATACAGTTCGTCGTTCTGGGGAAGATCCTCGGCGCCATTGATCAAACCAGACAGTTTCTGCGGTTTCAGCATCTTCTCGTATACCGAGTAGGCGTTCTTGATCGCCAATTCCTCTTCGCTGAGCGAATCATCGTCCTTGACCAGCACCGGCTGACGCTTTTCGGGCGGCGTTTGCACCACCTGCGCGAAATACGGGTAACTGGTCTTGGTTTCGATCACGGAGAACTGTTCGCCGTCGTTGTCTTCAGGCTCGATGTACCTGTTGAAGATCACCGCGGCGGCACTGCGGCAGCGCTTGATCAATGCCTGGTTGACCGGTTCCTGCTGTTCCAAAGATGTGGCTAAATCCCTCATGGCCGATGAGAGCGCAGACAAAAGGATAGTGATGGACGTGAGGCGCTGCTGCCCGTCGATGACTTCCAGTTTCTGATCGGAGCCATCGGCGTTGCTGGCAGATGCACCCTGCGCGTCCTTACCGCCGGTGAAGGTACCCATGAGCAACATAGTGCCAATGAAGTACGGCTTGGTATGTATGCTGCCTTCGTCATCGACGCTGATGCGGTTGCAGATATCCGTCAGGTATGTGGTGTTGTTCCTGTCATCCCAGCAATACGCACGCTGGAATCGAGGAATCACCAACTTGCGCCCCGAGTTGAGAATGCTGGAAACCTGATACGTTACCGGAGTGAATTCCATGTGTTCCCCCAATGATCGTCAATGTTAAGTACGGTGATGGATGGCAGTGAATACTTGCAAGTAGGAATGCAGCAAGTACAAGTGTGGGGGCCGACCGCGCTAACGGGTCAGCCCCCACTGAGTCAGTCATGGCGAACGGTCATGACTGGAGGATGATTCGCGATCTCACGCGCGCAGCAGGGCGTTGGCCTTGCGGCTCTTGAGGTACACGGTGCCGGCCGCGCCCGCGAGGAGCAGGCCGATCACGGTGAACATCGCGATGCCCGCGGCACCGGTGTGCGGCAATTCGACAATGCTCTTCACATTCGTAACGGTATACTGGAATTCAGGCGCACTATTATTGTCGCCCTGAGACACCAGCTTCCAGATATCGCCAGCCGGGGAACCGAAGCTCACTTCAGTAAGCGTATGATCACCCCACACACCTTCCTTATTCGCATCATCTGGCATCGTGGAACCATCCTTCTCATAGGTGGGAGTGATGGTGAAATTGAACGACGGCATCACAACACTCTGATATCCAGCCGGCGGAGCGATCTCAGTGACCGTGTAAGTGCCGGCATCAAGGCCATCCAAGCCCTCAATCATGCCGTTTTCATCCGACGTGAAGACGGTGGCGTCCTCCTTGTCTACAGCAAGCCACTTGAATTCCTCCTTGCCATCATAGCTCTTTTGCAGATACTGACGGCTCGGCCCCTGCACAACAAACTGAGCGCCAGCAAGCGGAGCGTCGGCGTCCTTAGAAATCTTCTTGAGCTGGAACTTGAACGTGTAGACGTTCACTTCGCCACCAGGAGTCGTAGTCTTGTCGCTCAAATCTTCGGAATTGTTCGAATACACCAGATCAACCTTGTTCGGATTGCCAGTTGCATTTCCGGGCGTGCTCACCACCGCATGGCTGTTAAGCGTAGCCTCGATGATGACAGTGACCTTTGCACCGCCATCAGCCAGCTCATTGACGTTATTCGTCTCGTTGACGTAGTTCGCCAGATCGATCGTGATCTTGGTGCCCGGCTTGCCATTAACATCGGATACCTGATTGTTAGGCTGCTGAGCAGCATATTCCACATCTTCGATACCGACCGAGTAATCGCCCTTACCGTCTGCGCCAACTTCCTGCAATGTAGTCGGAGCCATCTTTCCGGCACCAACCTTGACAGAGACTACCTTGTTGTACGTCAGGCCCTGACTCATCGTATCGATGATCTGGTAGATGCGACCGGGCTTGTCATAACCGGTATAGGTAGGCAGAGTGGACGTCAATTCATAAGTGACCGTATCGCCAATCGTGTAGTCAGGCTTGGTTTGCGGCTCATAACCATCACCAGCAGGCTTCACGACCTGCTTGTGAATCGGGAGCTTCTGGTTCTTGAGATTGATCTGGCCGTTGGACAGCTCCTGCGCTTTGCCATCGGCACCCTTGATCTTCAATGCGGTGCTTGCAACCATGCGAATGGAGTTCGTCCAATCGTTACCCGGTGCGGAAGTATCCACCACCAGATACAAACCGGGCTGCAGGTTTTCAAACGTCAGGGAGTTCGTCGCAGTCTGAGAAGCTCCACCGATAGTAGCGGCAGGGCTACCGAGCTTCGTGATGTCTAAATTCTCTGCGAAAAGACGAGTCAAACCTTCCCACGGAGCATCCGCGCTTTGATCCAGACGATTCATATGCTGAGCAGCCCAAGCCATGGCATCATCCGAACGATACGTCTTCGGAGTGCCATCAGCGTTCCACTCAGTAGCGTACTGATCATCCTTGGCATTATCCTTCGTCGCGATAGCCAAAGCCCGCTGAATCTCTGCATATTTCTGAGAAGACCAAGATGCATCTGTCGGGCGATTCGCAGTCTGTACTTCCACAGTGCCGGAATCCGAAACCGGCACATACCATGCCAGATCAAATGCAGCGAACGAATGGCCCTTCAGCTGATCCTGATCCGCAGCATTCAACGTCAGCGTAGTGCCACGGACCGGGAGCGTCCCATCATCGGCATCCGCCGCATTGGCGGCACCGACGCCGAATGCGAGGCCGCCGAACAGCGTGGCCGCGGCGGCGAGACCCGCCACGAGTTTCCTCATTTTCATGGGAATACCTTCTTCCTTCATTGTTTTTCCTTGTGTGATGCATTTCTGCAGTCGCGGAGGGAGGAGCGCGAACAACCTCGCTCCACGATCCGCAAATCCTCTACGCCCGGGTTCAGCGCGCCGCATGACGGCCTCTTCCCCCGAGACCCGCCGCCACGGGGCGAGACCCCACGGCAGCCACCATCGAAGCCATACGACGCCGACGCGCGTCAAGCCACGCGCCCGCGATGCCGCCCGCAACCAGGAACACCCCGCCCGCGGCCAGCCACGAACGCCCGGTCCCCCAGCCGCCCGTATGCGGCAGTGCGGTTACGATCTTGCGATTGCCGATCTCGTTTCTGTCAACCGGCTTGTCACCGATCTTGATCTGTACGCTGGTACCCGGCTGTTCAGCCGTAATCGTGAACGTGTACGTCTCCCCCGAGGCCACGTACCCGTCAGGCGCCTGCTCCTCAGCGAGCTCGTAGGTGCCGGCTGGCAGTCCCTGTACGGCAAACTTGCCCTCTGCCGGATCGGTGTCCCGCGGAGAAGCGAGTCCGTCCGTGGAAGGCTGGCACTGGTTGGCGTTCGTGCAGTCCGTCACCGGCCACTGCTTGCCCTGCACAGGCTGTCCCTGACCGTCGACCTGTTGAATGGTCCACTGCGATCCGCCCAGCAACGTAGACGTGGCGGCAGCATCGACTTTCTGCCACGTCACCGCGGTGGGCTTGTTCACAAAGTCCGCCACCGCAAGTGGATTGCCATTCACGTCGGTCCACTTGGGCGCATCGGCGGAGACCACAACCTGATACCAGACACCTTCTCCCGGCTTCCAGTAGCCGTCCGGCGCCTTCATCTCATGCAACCGGTACGTACCGTAAGGCAGGTTTTGCAACGTGAACTCACCGGCTCCACCGTTCGTGTCCTTCGTGTCGGGGCAAGCCGTCGTTTCAGTTCCGGTCACGCAGTCCGTAATCGCCGCGTAGTCGGTCATATCGGTTTCCTTGCCATCGGCCGCCACTTGAGTGAGCTTCCACGTACTACCGCTGATCTTTGCACCGTCCACTTCGCTGGTCTTGCCCCAGCTGATGCCGTTCGTCTGGGGACTGTTGCCGATGCGATTGCCATCAACCGGTGAACCATCCACGTACAACTTTGGTTCCTGCGGAACAGCATTGCCAGAGGGCGGTTCGATCGTGAACGTGTACGTCTTTGGGCCTAATACGTACCCAGTAGGCGCCTTCGATTCCTTCAGCGTGTACTTGCCCAGTTGGAGGTTCTCCACGCCGATCTGCCCGTCGCCGGGATTCGTGTCACCCATGCCGCCGTCATGGATCGTCACGGTCCATGTACCGGTCTTCTCGTCGTGCTGCCAGCATTCGTCGTCCGGCTTGGTCAAGCACCGGTAGGGGCGGAAATCCTCCACCATGTACGGCGATTCCGCCTGATGCTTGCTGAGCTCTTCATCCGTGATGGACAGCGTCCACGCGGAGCCCTTCAGCAACGTATCGGTCACTTTGTCATTCGAACCGGCGGCAGCCTTCTCCCAAGATACGTTGTATGGGGTGGAGAACGAGACCACGCCATTGGAGCCGAATCCGCCACCGGACAGGCGCGCCGCATTGCCTTCGATCAGGATCTGCGCATTGTTGAGTGCCTCTTGCTTGTTAGCGTCGGGCATGACTTCGGCCTTCAAGCCCACGCCGGTGGTGAACTTTGTGGTCGTCTGGTCAGAAAGCGAATTGGCGGCCTCCTGATGCGTAGTCGAATCTTTCACATACAGAAACAGCGTGGTGGATTCGGGATTAGTGGTCGAACTCTTGATCACTGGCTCATTGGTCGTAGCACCATCCGTATATCGCGGCGATTCATCATAGGGTTCCGCCTTAACGGCAATGATGCCATGATTGCCGCCTCCAGTCGTGGACGTCCAGTCGTCATAGAAGCCGCTGGCCTCAGCGACAGGTGTACCATCCTTGTACCACGTCACCGCCTTCTCAGTACGGTCAGTGAACCAAGTCGAGAGCAGCTTGAACGAGTTCGGCGGCATCGTTTTCTTATCCGCCCACTTCTTATATGGGTTCATGATCGCCAGATCCGCACCGGCCTCGGTTGGGAACCCTGCATTTGCGGGCAAGTTCTTGGTATTCGCATCAATGGACGCGTTCACGTTGTTGTCAAACAATGCGATATTGCCGCCCTCGGACGCGGTGGAGTTGCCGGACGGGCAGAACCACAGGCCACCGCCGAAATGCCCGGCCGTGTTCTTGGTGGATACGCTACGCCCCACGTACGTAGTGGAATTGATTTCCGTGTAGATTGCGCCGCCCAGATAACCCGATACGTTGTTGCGGAACGTACCGCCGGTCACATACGCCACCGACCCCTCTTCCAAGAACACCGCGCCACCAGCACCGCCGTTCCATATTTTCGCGATTCCGTCGGCGGTCACTTCCGGTGCGCTCACGGACGCATAGTTGCCCGTGAATACTGGCCTACTCACGGTCGGATTACCCTGTTCATCGTACGTAGTCACATTTGCGATGCGCAACGTACCCTTCGCCCAAATGGCTCCGCCGCCCGAATTCCATGACCATGCGGAAGCCTGATTAGCCTCGAACGTTACATTGCCCTGAATCGTCAGATCGCCAATAGAGTAAATTGCTCCGCCACCGGACTTGTTCTTCCAGCAGGGATCACCTCCCTGAATATCACCAGTTTTGCAACCGTCTGGCTTCTGGGCGTTGTTGCGGAACGTACCGCCGGATATGCTGGTCGTGCCTTTGACGTACAGGGCGCCACCGACACCGCCGTAGCGCGCACGATTACCCGTGAACGAACCGCCGTTGACCGTCAGTTTCATGCTATTGCCGTACAGGACACCGCCGCCTTCTAACGGCGCATGATTGGCATCATAGGCAAAACCGCGACTCTCGTTATCCGTGAATGAGCCACCGTTGACCGTCAGGGCTCCACCATCGGAGAAGAAGAACACACCACCGCTGCCATCAGTCTTGTTACGTTCAAAGGACCCGCCATTGACCGTGACGGTTCCTTTATTGGTGGTGATCAGCGAACCGTTGTTCTTGGACCACAGATCCCGGTATGTGCCGCTGTTAAAGATCAACGCACTGGTTGCATCAACCCAGATTGCGGAACCGCCACGAGCGGCCGCCGTCGCGTTCCCATCCCCCTGCAGTCCGGCATTCTCCCCGGCGGTCAATGTAATGTGTCTGCCTTCCACAACCTGGAGGGCTTCTATATCGCCTTGCGGCACATCGATCATGCCGGCCAAAGTGATCGTGGTATCCGTGCCGTCCGTCGGCGCAGCCGCCACGCATTGCGCCAGCGCATCCCACGCGGTCACGGCATTGCAGTCCGCGGCGGCGGGCGCGGGGGCAGCGGCATCGGCGGCCGGGGCGTTCTGCGCTGTCGGTTGGGCAGACGTCTGCGCGGCAGTCTGGCCCAGTTCCGCGGCATCAGTGCCGGAAGCATCCGTGGGCGTAGCAGTCGCGGTGTTCGCCGGCGAGGCGGACGCTGACTGCGACGCGGACGCACTGGGCGAGCTCATGGGCACGGCGGTGGGCTGACCGGCCCATGCGTAGCCGACCGTGCCCAGTCCCATGGCGAGTGCGACCAGTGAGGCCAACGGCCCGCGCCAACGCTTCCGCCCGCCATTCGACGTTGAATGCATACCTGTCACCCTGCTCCCAGCATTGATCGCTTCTGATCGCAACCAATCGTTTTTGTTAACATTTAGGGATACCCCCCCCCCGAAGACTTAGCAGTTGCACAAGTCCGATCTTCACTGGAATTTGAGGCGTGTCGCATCACCGTAGATCGAGAAGCATATTCCATGAAATCGATTTCTCGGGGACTGAATCCCCCCTTTGTATGATCATTTCACTATGTCTAAAACGTTTTAGAGCCGGCCGATCCTGCGCCCGCCTCGACGTTACAGCATTCAGCGCGACTATCGAACGGTTCGACACTTCGCCGCCGAGCCGCAATCCATGCAAGCGGCATCCATCGAACAGTTCGATAATCATCGACGGCGAACGATCCCCACCCCGCTCGTCCGTCGCATCACCCGGATCATCGGATGTGTTCGGCCAGCACCCATGCCGCATAAAGCGGGACGCTGCGCAGATCGCCCTCCACACCGAAGTTTCTCGCACTCAGTCTCACCGCATAGGCCGGGCGATACTTCGCACGGTACGCCACAAGACTGCGAGCCGTCACGTTGCCACCGGACTTGACTTCGATGGGGACCACGTTGCCATCGCGATCACGCACGATGAACTCCACCTCTCCGCGGTTCAGATTCCCCCAATAGTATGCGGGAATTCCGGCGGCCGTGAGCTGCTGCAACACATAGTTCTCGTTCAGCGCTCCCCGGAATGCCGCCGCCTTGTTGTCCGCCGGCATCAGGTCCGGCTCAGTCACATCGTAATCGCATGAGAGCAGGCCGGTGTCCGCCATATATACCTTGAATGCGGAAGGATCCTCGAATGCCTTGAGCGGTGCGATCGGCTCGCTCACTTGGGTAAGACGGGTGATGATGCCGGCCGAGACCAACCATGCCAAGGCTCCCTGATACGCACTGGAACGCCCGCCGGAACGGATCGTCTTGTACTGGAACTTGTGGTTTTCCTTGGCGAGCTGACGCGGAATGCTGTTCCACGCCTCAACGATGCGTTGGGTCTCCCTCGCCGACGAATATTTGGCCATGTCGGCCGTGTATGCGGTGACGATATTGCGTTGCAACGCGCGGGCGGACTGCAGCGATCCCTCGGCATCGACATATTCCCCGACAGGTTCCGGCATGCCGCCGACGAGCATATATTCACGGACCAGTTCCGTGGCCCTGCCATGGAGAACGAACGGACGGTCGGGATGCTCGTATGCATCGCGAATGCCGTCGGCAAGCCGATCCTCTCCCTTGGCCCACAGGTATTCCTCGAAATTCATCGGATGCAGGGTGAGCATATCCACCTTGCCGACGGGAAACGAATACCTGCTGCGGTTCACCTTGACGCCCAGCAGACTACCGGCCGCGATGACATGGTATTGCGGTGCGTCATCGCAGAAATACTTGAGGCTGGTTAGCGCCCGTTCGCACAGTTGAACCTCGTCCAGTACGATCAGCGTATGCCCGGGAACGATGTCCATGCGCAGAAGACCTTCCAGCCCACGCACGATATCCCCCGGTGCGATCGACTGTCCGAACACCGCCGCCGCTCGCTCGTCGCGGGAAAAATCCACATACGCCATGCCATCGAACGAACGCTCGGCGAAATGGGTAAGGGCGTACGTCTTGCCGACCTGCCGGGCGCCGAACAGCACCAACGGCTTGCGATGCGCGGCCTCACGCCACTGATCGAGCTTCGCATCAATGATCCTGCGCATGGGCAACCTCCGTGATGTTGTTAAAAGTGTACCATACATACACTTTTAACATGTTAAAAGTGTAAAAACATGCACTTTTCACAACATCGGCAGACGTCGGCAGACCGTCCGGACAAACTTTCGGGGGTATTTCGGCCCAGAACGCCGCAATTCCGCCATTCGGCCGGGAAATACCCCCGAAAGTTTGTCAAGAAGGCCGGGGCCTAGGCCTCCGCCTCTTCGCCGACCTCCGCATACCACCGCCGCAGCTCGGCCACGGCCACGTCATGCTCCACCGGGCCGTTATCCAGCCGGTACTCGAGCATGTGCTTGTACGCGCGGCCCACCATCGGCCCGGGCTCCAGCCCCAGCAGGTCCATGATCTCGTTGCCGTCCACATCCGGGCGGATCGCGTCGAAGTCCTCCTTCTCCTTGAGGTCCTTCACGCGCTGTTCCATCTCATCCATCGCGGAGGCGAAGATCTGCGCCTTGCGGCGGTTCTGCGTGGTGGCGTCCGCGCGGGTGAGGCGGTTGAGCCGCTCGTACAGGTGGCCGGCGTCCTTCACGTAGCGGCGCACGGCGGAATCGGTCCACGGTTCGTCCACGTAGCCGTGGAAACGCAGGTGCAGGTCCACCAGCTCGCTCACGTCGTCTATCACGTGATGGTCGAAGCGCAGGGCCTTGAGCCGCTTGCGCGTCATCTTGGCACCCACCGCGTCGTGATGGTGGAAGCTCACCTTGCCGCCCGGCTCGAACCGGCGGGTCTTCGGCTTGCCGATGTCGTGCATGAGCGCGGCCAGGCGCAGCGTGAGGTCCGGCGCGGGCACGGGACCGTCCGGGCCGGTCTCCAACGCCACGGCACGGTCCAGCACGATCATCGTGTGCTCGAACACATCCTTGTGACGGTGATGCTCGTCAATCTCCAGCTGCAGGGCCGGAATCTCCGGAAGCACGCGGTCCGCGAGCCCGGATTCCACCAGCGCCTCCACGCCGGCGCGCGGACGGTCGGACAGCAGTAGCTTGACAAGCTCGTCGCGCACGCGCTCGGCGGATACGATGTCGATGCGGTCGGCCATGCGGCAGATCGCCTCCGCGGTGTCCGGGGCGATGCGGAAGCCCAGCTGGGCCACGAACCGCACGGCGCGCATCATGCGCAGCGGATCGTCGTCGAACGACTGGGACGGGTCCACCGGGGTGCGCAACACGCCCTTGGCCAGATCGTTCGCGCCGCCGAACGGGTCCACGAACTCCAGATCCGGCACGCGCAGCGCCATCGCGTTGACGGTGAAATCGCGGCGGGACAGGTCGCCCTCCAGCGTGTCACCGTAGTTGACCTCCGGCTTGCGGGAATCCGGCTCGTACGTGTCGGACCGGTAGGTGGTCACCTCCACCTTCACCTCGGTGCCGTCCTCGCGCCGGCGCATGGCGCCCAGCGTGCCGAACTTGCGGCCCATGTCCCAGAAGCCGTCACGCCCCCAGCGGCGCAGGATCGGCTCAAACTGTTCGGGGCGTGCGGATGAGCAGAAATCCAGATCGTGGGACCGCCTATGCAACAGCAGATCACGCACCGGTCCGCCCACCAAGGCGAGCTCATACCCGTGTTCGGCGAACAATCGTCCCAATTCGATGGCCTCAGGCCAGACTTCGAAACCCACTCGATCCCTTTCACAGCCGTTTTTCTGTGCGCATACCAGCATACCGTTACCCCACCTGCACACAGAATTGAGTAAGGTGGAAGGCATGATCACGCCCGCAGACCTTGCACGCATGCTTTCGCGTGCCGCCGATGATGCGGGCGACCGTACCCAAATAGGCGCGCGCGGGCCCGAACAGCCCAGCACGCTGCTGTACAGCACCGCTTCCTCACAGACTACCCCGCAGCCCGTTCCCGCCCAGCTAGGAAAGCCGGAAAAGCCGGGCAACGGCGACGAGCCGCCCGCGGCAGGCAACACAGCCAACACGACCGGCGTGGATGCGGAGAGCATAGCCGAGCGCCTCGGTCTGGCGGACGCCGTGGAGGAGCTGGAGGCGATGATCGTCCTCGGCGAGGACGAGACGGAGGACGCCGGCCCGGACGGCAGCGGCACCGCCACGCCGAACAGCGCCCCCACCCCGCGCATGATGCCCCAGCGGCGCTCTCAGGACACGCCGGCCACGTTCGCCTCCCTGGACGCGCAGGAACTGCCGGTGGTGCGCGAATACTCCGCCGGCGGCCTGATCTTCGACGAGCGCGGCCGCGTGGCCATCATCGCCCGGCATTCGCGCTCCGGCCATCTTGAGTGGTGCCTGCCCAAGGGGCACATCGAGAAGGGTGAAACCCCCGAGCAGACGGCCGTGCGTGAGGTGCACGAGGAAACCGGCATTCTGGGCGAGGTGATCGAATCCATCGCCACCATCGACTACTGGTTCACGGGCACCAGCCAGCGCGTGCACAAGCTCGTCCACCATTACGCCCTGAAGCGCATCGGCGGCGAACTCACCGTCGAAGGCGATCCCGACCACGAAGCGGAAGACGCCATTTGGGTTGACTTCCGTGATCTAGACGACGTGCTGAGTTACCCCAACGAGCGAAAAATCGCTTGGCTGTACGCAAGGAAAACCAAGAAACAAGCATGAGACGACCATTCCCCGCCCCCAATCGCCGCCGCACAAGCCGCCTATGGTCGCTGATCGCGGCCATCGCCTTCGCCTTGCCCATGGCCCTTGCCGCGGCCGTCGCCGTAGCCGTTCCGCAGACCGCCCTGGCTGCTGACCCGGACGGCGGCACCTCCACGGGAACCGCAGCCACCGGCACCACGGCGGGCGACGCAACGAATGCCGCAGCGACGCCGACCCCCGTAACCCCCTGCGAAGCGGTGTGCGTCTCCGCCACTGCGCTCACCCCCGTAGTGACCGCCTCCTCCGGCTATGCGGCCACGGTGACCGTCACCAACGCCACCGCGCAGACCATTGCGCAGGCCACGCTCACCGTGGCCACCAACGCGCTGTACACATTCAGCTCCCGCGTGGACATGCAGGCATGGGCGGAGGGCGAGACGAACATTCCCACCCGGACCGTGCTCGGCACCGCAACCGTCACCAACCTTGCCGCCGGCTCGAGCACGCAGGCGCAGGTGACCGTGCCCGCGGATGCCGCACCCCTCAAGACCATCACCACGTGGGGCCCCAAACCGTTGCGCATCAGCCTCGACACGGGCGCCAAGGCCACCAACGCCTCGCTGTGCTCGTTCCTCACGCGCTCCACGGACGGGCTGCGCAGCGCGGAAACCCCGCCGCTCAAGATCGTCATGGCCATGCCGCTCACCGCCGGCTCATGGAACGTGGACCCCACCGTGTTCAAGGCGCTGGTCTCCGGAGACAGTTCCGCCAACACCGACGCCACAGCCATCGCCGCCTCGGACGACTCCCGCCGCAGCGACCAGTCGCAGCTGCTCTCCCAGCACCCGGATCTGCAGGCCGTAGCCGACCCGACCTATCTGGGCACGTTCGGCAACGCCATGCCCTCCACCGCGGCCACCATGCAGAACGGATTCTTCGACATCACCGCGGCCGGTACGCAGACCAGCGAAGCGTACGCGGCGGCCGGCATTACGGACGACGACTGGAAGGTCCCCTCGGACGATTCCATCGCATGGCAGGGGCGCGGCGCATGGACGCTGGACGCCCTCACCCGCGCGGCCCGGCAAGGCTACCGCACGGTGATCGCCAACGCGGACTTCGAATCCACGTCCACCGCGGCCGCCCACACCGGCGTGTACGCCGTGCCCACCGACGCGGGAACGGTGACCGTCCTGGCCTCGCAGACCACGCTGACCCGCCTTGCGCAAAGCCAGGCGTCCTCCGCCAACGCGGCAGCGGAAACGACCGAAGCCGGCCAGATGGCCCGGTTCATGGCGCAGAGCGCGTTCTACCAGATGGAGCAGCCGTACGCCGACCGCATTCTGCTGGTCACCTTCGGGGCGAACGCGGACTCGAGCCACATGGCACGCATGATGACCGCCATGGAGGAGGCGTCCTGGGTGTCGCTGACCGATCTGGGCGAACTGGCCACGGCGGACGCGTACCGCAGCGGCAACCAGGCCGTGCAGGCACTGCCCAAGGAGTCGGGGGTGGACGAGCAGACCGCGGCCGCCATGCGCAGCACGCTGGACGATCTGGCAGCGGCCCGCGTGGAAGTCAACCGATTCGCCACCAAGGTGCTCGTGGCCAATTCCACCGCCACAGACAGTCCTTCCTCCACCCCCAGCGCCAGCGCCGGCACCGCGGGCACGTCGGACACGCAGGCCCTGGCCCGTCAGGACGCTGCCACCACCGCCCGCCGCGGCACCGACGCAAGCTCATGGATCGACCGGCTCAGCACCGCCCAGCATCGACTTGCCACGCTCGCACTGGACGGCTCCGGCCTCAATCGCAATCTGGCCTCCCAATCCAAGGGTCTGAGCGACGAACTGTTCCAAGGCATTGCCATCTCCCCTTCCGAATCGATCAACGTGGTGAGCGAAACCGCGCAGATGCCGGTCACGGTGAGCAACAGCCACGACTACCCGGTGCACGTGACCGTCTCCTCCAAAACCGATTCCATGCAGATCGTCACCTCGCGCGAGGTGGACACCGTGGTACCCGCGCACGGCGAGGTGCAGGTCACGTTCGCCATCCGCGTGCTCACCTCCGGACGCGCCACCGCCCATCTGGCCCTGCACGACTCGGACGGTCAGGAGTTCGGCAGCGCGCATGAGACGCACATCTCCAGCCGTCTGCAAATGAGCGACATGAGCGGCATGGCCATCGTCGCACTGGCCTTGGTGCTGGGCCTGTGGGGCCTGTGGCGCCAGTTCCACCGAAAGAAGGACCCCGACGAATGAGTTCCGTAGGCCGTAACTCGATGATCATGGCGGTGGGCACGTTCGCCTCGCGCATCACCGGCCAGCTGAGGCAGATCCTGCTCGCCGCCGCCGTGGGCACCACCGGCATCGCCGCCATGGCGTACCAGACCGGCTCGCAGATTCCGCAGGTGGTGTTCAACCTCATCTCCGGTGGTATCTTCAACGCCGTGCTCGTGCCGCAGATCGTGCGCGCGCTCAAGGAGGAGGACGCCGAGGACCGCCTCAACAAGCTCATCACCGCAGCCGTCACGCTGCTCATAGCAGTCACGGGCCTGATGATGCTGCTCACCCCGTTCGTCACGCAACTGTACGTGAACTCCAGCTGGGACGATGAACAGCGCGCGCTGGCCAACGCATTCACCCTGTGGTGCATGCCGCAGATCTTCTTCTACGGCCTGTACACGGTGCTGGGGCAGATCCTCGCCGCCAAGGAACGCTTCGGCCTGTATGCGTGGAGTTCCGTGGGCGCCAACGTGATCAGCTGCGCCGGGTTCGGTGTGTTCATCTGGATGTTCGGCAACGCGGCCCGCCAGCCGGTGGGCTGGTGGACAGCGGACAAGATCGCCTTCACGGCCGGCACGTGGACGCTGGGCGTGGCATTTCAGGCGGTCATTCTGTTCCTGCCGCTCGTGCGCCTCGGATTCCGCTACCGGCCCAGTTGGGGGCTGCGTGGCATAGGCCTGCGTTCCATGGGCCGCGTGGCCGTGTGGAGCATGGCACTCGTGGTGCTCAACCTGCTCATGGGCATGGTCAACTCGCAGGTGCTCACCGGAGCGCCCACCATGGCCGGCGACCCGCACGGCGTGGCTGGCAACGCCTCCTACCAGTATGCGTATTCACTGCAGATCCTGCCGTATTCGCTCATCGCCGTCTCCATCGCCACGGCCATCTTCCCCAAGCTGTCCAGATCGATCAGCGAAGGCGATCTGGACACGGCCCGCAACGACCTGAGTTCCTCGCTGCGTTCCATGAGTCTGGTGATGATGTACTTCACCGTGGTGCTGGTGCTCATCCCCACGCCCATCACCATCGCGCTCGTGCCGTCCATCAGCTACAACGAGGTGCTGCTCATCGCGGGGCCGCTGATTGCCCTGTCGATCAATCTGGTTCCCGTCAGCTGCCTGCTGCTCATTCAGCGCACGTTCTACGCGTTCGAGGACGGCAAGCGTCCGTTCCTGTTCGCCCTGCTGCAGAACGGCGTGCAGATCGTGCTGCTGCTCGCCGCCATCGCCATCTTCCCTCCCAGCCAGTGGGCCATCATGGTGGCCCTGGCGGTGACGATCTCCTACTTCCCCACGCTGCCGGCCATCTACGTGATGTTGCGCAAGCGATTCGGCGGGCACCTGGACGGGCATCGCATAGCCGGCACGCTCGGCAAGTCGCTGGCGGCGGGCGCGGTCTCCTTTGCGGCGGGATGGGCGTGCCAATGGGCGCTGCAGCTCGTGCTGCCCCTGGATACGCCGGACATGCATGCCGCCCGGCGGTGGGTGCTGGCCGTGATCGTGTGCGCAGTGGTGGCCGTGGTGACGGCGGCGGTGTATCTTGCTGCGCTCAAGGTTCTGCGCGTGGAGGAACTGGCCTCATTGGGGGCGATCGTGGCGAGGTTGCGCAGCCGACTGCCCGGTGGCAAGCCGAGCGGTAACCCGACCGGTGGACGGGCCGGCAACCAGACCGGCAATCGGAACGGCCGAAAGCCCCGGACGGTGTCCAGCCGGACGGATGGGCGGGCGGATGCCCAGACGGGTGGGCGCACGGACACCCCCAACAGTAAAATGAACCGAGTGCATGAACAGTCTGCAACGGCTGTCGGGAACGAGGAAGAACAGGTATGATGACGCCGCAACCGGGTGATGTGCTGATCGACCGATACAAGCTCGTCAAGGCTTTGCGCCGCGAGCCCGGAATCGAGGCATGGCGTGCGAACGACCATGTGCTTGCGCGCGACTGCCAGCTGTTCATCGTCACGGACCCGGCGTCCGCCTCCAAGGTGAGTACGCTGGCCTCCGCTCTGGCGCTGGCCAAGAATCCCCGGTTCACCCCCGTGTTCCAGATGCATTCCGTGGACGACGTGGCCGTGCTCATCACCGATCTGGACGACGGCATCAGCCTGACCGACTACCTCAACGGACCGCACCGCGAGACGCTGAGCATCAACGCCATGCGCGTGATTCTGGGCGAAACCGCTCTGGCTCTGCAGATGCTGATCTCCCAGCAGCTGACCGACCGTGCCGTCACTACCGACGTGATCCGCCTGGACCCCAAGCACATCCGCATTGCGGACGCCCCCGTCAGCCCGGCCATGCTGGGGCCCCTCACCCACCCGGACGACCCGCAGGACACGGCCGAGGCGCTGGCCGTCCGTCAGCTCGCCGCCGTTCTGTACGCCATGCTGACGCGCGAACCGTATGCACCCGATCAGTCCTACCCGGCGGACAAGCTCATTGCCGTGCAAGACAAGCCGCATGATTTCTGGGTCATCTGCCAGCGCGGATTGGGACTGCCCAACCCGGACGGCTCCGCGCCCACGCCCATCTATACGCTCAACGAACTCATCGCACTGCTGGATTATTGGAAGCCGATTGCCGAACTGGGCGAGAACGACATCGTCTGGCCGCTGTCTGCCGGCGAGGCATCCATCGCCATCGGTCAGATCCGCGCAGTGGACCCGCAATCCCTGCTCACCTTGCCCGACGGCGTGATCAAGCGCCCGCAGGACCCGTCCCTCAAGACCAAGAAGCCCGTATGGGACGCCAACCAGCTGCTGTTCCCCGAGCGCGGCGAAGTCGAGATGATCAAGCCGCAGCATCACGGCGACGGCGACTTCCTTTCCGTGCTGGGAGACAACGCGGAATCCGTCATCCCCTCCTCGCACCCGACGCAGGCGGTGGACGTGTCCGCCATCCGTCCCATTCAGATCAAGGACATCGACATTGCCCCTCTGCCTCCGATGGCACCCATCGAACTGACGGGGTACGATCTGCCAGACGGCGAGCATGACGGGCGCGGCGAATCGCAGGTCGGGTCCGCCGGCAGCGCCCTTCACGATCGGTCTCATGATGCTGCCGGCAAGCTGGAGGGACTGGCTGGCACGGGCACAGGCACAGGCACGGAAGCAGCTCCCTCCTTCCCGCCGGCATCGTTCCCGCCCGCCGCACAGGCCGAAATAGGGACCGGCGTGGGGCGTGGCCATGGCGAACGCATCGGTGCGGCCGGCGGCGTTGATGTGCCGGACGATCCGTCGGTGCGCATACCGTCTTCGACCGTCGGTGTCGGTGATGGTGACACCGTGCGGGGTGCGGCCGGTGCCGTTTTTGGAACGCCCGCGGCGGCCGGGGCGGCCACAGGCAACGAATCCTTGGAGGAGACACGCCTTCAGGACCCGCTGCAGGTGGGTCAACCGTTGCGCCCGATCCATGTGGAGAGCGCGCCGCCGAGCTTTGTACCCGGCGAATACGGCGATCATCACGACAGTGCCTCGCGGGGTGCCGGCACTTCGGCGGCCGCGGGAACGAACGAGGACATCACCGACGACGCGAACTCCTACGTGTTCGGCAAAATCCGTACGCGCTCGTTCGCCATTGCGCTTGGTTCCATTGTGCTCATCATCGCGCTCGTGCTGTCCATGAACTATCTGGTGAAGAATTCCCTCGGCTCGCTCGGGTTCTCCGACCCGCAGCCCGGCCAATGGCCTACCGATCTTTCGAGCGCGCGGTTCCCCGGGCGCGTGGATGCCACGGAGACGGCTTCCAGCACGAGTTCGCCGAGCGATTCCGCCGCCTCTGCTGACTCCACGTCCACCGGTTCCACGTCTGCTGGCTCCACGGAGACGGTCGTCGATCACGAGGACCGCAACGTATCATCGGTGCCCACGCCGGCTCCCGTGCCCACGCCGACCAATACAACCGCGTACCCGATCGCATCGCAGAGCTTCCTCAACCGTCCGGCCGGACTCAACGGTCTGGGCAGGTATGTGAAGCTGGATGCACCTCATGACGTGTACCGCGTGGACTTCCAGCTGCGGCAGCCCAACGGCAGCGGTCAGATCTTCGTGAACTCGAACGCACAGACGCCCAATAACGGCGCTCCCGTGGCCAATTTCACGGTCGATGCTCAGGGCAACGCCTCCGTGACGTTCGACCAGCCCGTGAACACGCAGGAGATCATGATCTGGTTCCCGATCAACTCGCTGCCCACCGGCGGACGACTTAACTTCGCCAGCGTCAGCGTGTACTGACCGGCAGAGCGGGGTGACGACCGGGTCTGTTTGGTCCGGACCAAACGGACCGACGAACTAACCGGCGGACGGGAGCACCGGCATCAACCTGCCCGCCGATGATTCCTGTCCGCGAAATTCCCATTTCGTCGGCCGCAGGCTCTCGGTATGCTGGGTTTATGACTGACTTGACCGATACTGCAACCACTCTCGACGCCGTCATCATCGGCTCCGGCCCTGCCGGCTACACCGCCGCCATCTACCTTGGGCGCGCAGGCTACAAGCCCCTGATTATTACCGGGGCGCTTATGCCCGGTGGCCAGCTCACCAACACGTCCGAAGTGGAGAACTTCCCCGGTTTCCCGGACGGCGTGCTCGGACCCGAACTCATGACCCGCATGCAGGAGCAGGCCGAAAAATTCGGTGCCGAACTGCTGCATGACGACGTAATCTCTGTGGATCTTTCCGGCGAAGTGAAAACCATCACCTGCGATGGCGGCGACGTGCTGCATGCCCGCGCGGTGATTGTGGCCACCGGTTCGCAGTACCGCAAGCTCGGCGTGCCCGGCGAGGAGGAATTCTCCGGCCGCGGCGTGTCCTACTGCGCCACGTGCGACGGATTCTTCTTCAAGGACCAGCCGATCGTGGTGGTGGGCGGCGGTGACTCCGCCATGGAGGAAGCCCTGTTCCTCACGCGCTATGGATCGTCCGTCACGCTGGTGCATCGCCGCGACCAGTTCCGTGCGTCGCAGATCATGGTGGATCGCGTGATGGCCGACCCGAAGATCACCGTACTCACCAACAGCGTGGTCAATCGCGTGCTGCCGCTCTCCAGCGACGAGCATGACACCAATGAGGCACCTACCGCGGCGCCGGCAGCTGCAGCCACGAATCTACTGTCCATTCCCGGTCTCGCCAGTGCCGGAAGCACTCTCCCCTTGGGTGGCGCGAAGACCGGGGAGTCTTCCGCGGAATCCGACGGCGATAGTGATGGCGATGGCGGGAAGACCCCTGGCGAAGGCAACGGTCTGAAGCTGACGCTGTCTTCAGGCCCCACGCTCAGCATCCCCGGTCTGAGCAATGCGTCTGCCGCCGAACCCACCCACGCCGGTGCCGTCGAGCTGCGCAACACCGTGACCGGCGAACTCACCACGATTCCCGCGCGTGGTATTTTCGTGGCGATCGGCCATACGCCTTCCACCGGATTCCTCAAGGGACAGGTCGATCTGGATGCCGACGGCTACATCATCGTCGAGGGAGCGTCCACTCGGACTTCCACGCCCGGCGTATTCGCTGCTGGCGACGCCGTTGATCGTGTGTATCGTCAGGCCATCTCCGCGGCCGGCATGGGATGCCGCGCCGCCCTGGATGCTCAGGCTTACCTCGGCGAAGCCTGAGCCGACATCAATCAATCCGGCTTTACTTACCGGTCACTTCTTCGGCGCCTATGTTTCACGTGAAACATAGGCGCGACCATTGTTGTCATCCATCAGTCGTCATCTATCCACCCTCAATCGCCGTACCTCGCCTGTCAATGACCAGCCAGCAACCCGACCTGACGACGATCACGCGCATTCCTTCCGCCCAAGACTAACCCACAACCAACCCAAGATCCCATGCTGCCAGACGGCTGATGTTTCACGTGAAACATCAGAGTGTCAGCTTTAGCTATCGGATGCAGATTCATCGTCCTCGCAATCCTCATCGCTTATCGCCAAATCGTCACATCACAGCGGCCATACGCCCCTCGAACCTCCCGCCGAGTTCACAACTAGCTTCCGTCGTTATGCCATCAACGCTCTCCGCATGTTTCACGTGAAACACAGAAGCCACCTCATCATCGTTCATCGGCCAACACTCATCGGTCACCTTCCGATCCCGTGCCTCGTCTGCCAACGGCCAGCCAGCGACCTGGCCTGACGGCCTCCGACGTTTCTCCCGCTCATTGCATGCCCATGACCTGCCCACGGCCCATGCTGCCGATAGTTACTCATGTTTCACGTGAAACATCAGCCGTGTTCCTATCGAGGAGCCATCGGTCGCGAGTCAATCACCCCCTGTCTCCGGCCCCACAATTTCCGGCAGCCAATCGAGGACCAGCAGCTCAACCTGCCATGAGGATGTCTGTTTGGCTCAGGTCTCCCCCTAAGCTCACACTGCGCAACATGGACGCCAGCGATGGTGAATCAAGGGCTCCAATAACGCTGAAGGCCCGACACCGATGGAGCCGAGCCTTCAACGCGAAGAGAGGAAAAGGGAAGAGAAACAGGGATTCAATTATGCAGCAACCTTCCGGCTGCTGATATATAGTGAACCTCCCCAACCTCACATCTCCCCCGCGTTTCCCTGCGAGCTCTCTGTACTGTTTCTTGAAGTATCCTCTTGTCGTCCCGGCAAGAGGTGTTTCCCATAACTGGGGACACTATGCCCATGCCACACCCACGCTGTCACAAGCGGCTTGCTGTCACAAGCGGCTCGCCAGTCAAAGCGTAGCCGACTCATAGCAACAGGCGCATCCCTGCTTGCCGCGAGTAGCTGCCTGTTCACCGTAGGATAAATTCGGGAATGCCAGCCACCGGGAAGGGTTGGGAGTGATGCAAGGCAAAAGGCAGGAGCTCCGGGAGGAGTTCCGGAGACGGCTACGATAGGTCGGGCGACCGACCAAGCCAAACCGCTTCACTCCATGCATGCAAATGTAAGGAGTACCGATTATGGCAATGCTTCCGGCTTTGATGAACGATACGATGTTCTCTGATCTGTTCGATGACCCGTTCTTTGAGGGGTGGCGCACGACCGCCAACAACGGTTCGGCCGTCGCTTCCCCGATGAACATGATGAGTACCGATGTCCGCGAGACCGACCACGGCTACGACGTGGACATCGATATGCCGGGCTTCGACAAGAACGATATCACCCTTGAACTCAACAACGGTTACCTGACCGTGTCCGCCCGCAAGGACGAACACTCTGACGACAAGGCGCAGGACGGCAAGTGGATCCGTCGTGAACGCTACGTGGGCACCTGCTCTCGTAGCTTCTACGTCGGCGATCAGGTGAAGGAATCCGACATCCACGCCAGCTACACCAACGGCACGCTGCGCCTGTCCCTGCCGAAGATTGACGCGCAGCAGCAGGTCGAAGCCACGCATCGGATCGCCATCGAAGGCTGAACCACTCGCCCTGAACGGCGTCCAATGTTTTCAACCCCGTGAACAAGGATGACAGAATCCTTATTCACGGGGTTCGTTGTTTAACGGCCGATCGGCCCCTCACTCACCTCGGTCACAATCGTGGTGGTACCCGGTTCGATCGGCACCTTCACTGCGGGAACAACTGCATGAGGTGCCATAAGGTTGAGGTTCGGGCGCAGAGGGAACAGGTCAGTCTGCGAGCCGACCGGGGCTTGAACCGACCGCACCGAGCACATACCGCTGATACGGGCACGCCATGCGTTGTCGTCTTCACCGGCACGGCGATCGGATGGGACTGCGAAGCCGCAATCATAGGCCACGCAGGGGATGTCGGAATGAATCACATGTTCGCGTCGGTGACCGTTGCCATCGGCCGACGGCGTGATACGCGTCTCCACGTTGATACCCCGGCACGGCGACCAAGTGCATTTCAGCACCGTGCCATCCCAAGCGAATGCGTCCTTGGCAATGAAGCTACGGGTTACCACGCGCACATTCCTGCCGTCTGCGTCCCCACCATCATTGATGACGAATGCCAACGAACTGTCCGTACCAGCGTCGCGCAGTGTGCGTTCGGAGCGCGACATGGAAAAGCCATATTGCGTGGAGTAGCAGAACTTCGCATATTTGGACGCGTAGTGCGGGTTGGCACCGGCGGGCTGATGGCCGCATACGTAGAGAGTTGCCTCGCCGTGGTGCCGCTGAACTACAAGCTCTCCGCCAGGCGTAACCCGGTACAGACCATCCTCGCAGGGCAACGGTTCGTTAGGGAGTGCCCAGAACGGATCGTCCGCAGGCAGGCATAGCAACGCGAACGCCTTCATGGACCACAGCGGCGAACCTGGCGCGTTGTATTCCTCGGATTCAAACAATGTGGGGTAATGGTAGCCCACGGTGAGTACACCACCGTTATCACAGGTGGTAAGCCCGGCCCAGAATGCGAGATTGCGCGCCACAATGCCTTTGAGCACCCCCGGCGTGAACTGAGGCCCCAAATCCAGTTTGTGGCCGGCAGCAAAGGAGAAGAAGGCGCATTGGGCGAAACGGTACGTAAGTGAGCGGCCGTACGGGACCGACTCTCCACGATCGGAGAACAGGTTCACGAAGGTAGGCGCGAAGGTTTTGGCTCGCTCAAGGAATGCGGAAGCGAGAGATGGATATTCGCCTGCCGCATAGAGTGCGAACAGCGGACCATAGAAGTGGAAGGCATACGGATTGTAATAGTCGTAGCTGCCGTTGGTGTTGATGCCATCGTGGTACCAGCCTCCGCCCGCGTAGAATGAATCCAGCCGTTCCAGATTGCGCCGGATCAACTCGCCACTGTACGGCATGCCAAGCCGCTTCAGGGCAACGTTGACGATCACCGGGAAGAACAGCCAGTTGTTGTCCGGGCAAGCGGCCTCGGGACGGTTGACCAGATTGAGCCATGCAGCCACCTGCTCACGTTGGGATGGGGTGAGCGGATCCCACAGGACGTGCGGAGCAAGCATGATCGCATAGGCGACGGCCGGAACCTCCACGGACCGCTGATCGTGCGGACCGGGTGCACCCCAGTATTCAGGGTGGCTTGGATCGGTGCCATTGATCAGACCGGTCCTGTACGTATCTTCAAGCCATTCGCAATGGCCGCCACCCGCCCAGAAGGGACCAAGCCCCCACAGCGGACGCGCCCACGATTCCAATTCGGCTGCTTCATCCGGGTAGGCAGCCGAGAATCCACCCAAACGCAAACGGGCCTTGCCTTCGCTGAAGTGGCTTTTCAGCGGCTCCAGATAGTGCAGCATGATCGCCGCGAAATCACTACGAGTGACAGGGACGGGTTGGTGTTGCCGATGGTTCGGCTGGGAGATCGGCTGGACTGCTGGCATATCGGACTCCTTTGTTGCGATATTGTTGCGACTCAGTGGCTTGCCTGTTTGGCGGTTTGCCATTGAGGGGGAAACACTTCTGCCATCATAGGAGACCATATCGTCAACCAACTGTTATTGATGGAAGGTTATTGACAACAGCGTTGTAGCTATGCTGCTCGTCGCAAGGAACATCCTCTCCCCCAATTCCTTGGAGGAACACTCACTTCGCCGAACGTTCACTTCAACGACTGTTCGCCCCCAGTCGGCATCCCTGACCGATCAGTCCCCTCACCGGTGAGTCCCTCCCCTTCCCCGGTCGGCCTCTCTTCATCAGTCGGACTCTCTTCATCGGTCGGCCTTACTGATTCATTTCCTACCGCCTCACATCAACTCCTCTGGTGTTAACCTGCCTCGCCCGTGGTGAAGCCGCCATCTACCAATCGATACCGTTTCGTTGCACATCGAACGATATGCTGGAGGCAAGAACTGGTCGGAAAGAGGCAGATGAATGGGATCGGCAACACACAATCCGGACCGGCACAGCAATCCCGACAAGTACGCCCGCGATCCCGCAGTGCACCGGACCGGGACCGCCAATACAACTGCCGGCATGGTCGGCCACGTTGACGTACTCAACACTATCGCCGTGTCCGGCAATGAACATGCCCTATCACATGATCTGCCGCAGCAACCGGCATCACCGAAGACTACGATCCGGAATCCCGCTCGTACTGTTGCACGACGTGTCGCCCTGCCGCTTGCCCTTGTGCTTACCACATTGCTTGTACTGATTCCTGTGGCGGAGCAGATTGCCATCGGCGAACCGGGATGGCCGCCTCTGCACCCACCAATTCCCGTTCTTGTATACGGCGTGCTCATCGATCTCAGATGGATGTCCATCTTCGTCATTGGTGTTTGGATGATCTGGCTGCTGCTCCGTCTCGGTGAAAAGCCCGTTCATCGACTGCCAAAGGGAGTCCGCATGCTCGTCGCCACATTGGTGACGCTGCTGATGTTCACCGAATCGGGCATGTGCTTGCTATCACTGGCATTCGGTGCCGAACGATTGCATGTATTGTCTCCGGCAGGCCCCAATGGCTGCACGGTCATCGCCACTTACGGCAGTGCCATGTGGTCATCGAACGGCGATTTTCTCATTGTTCCTCGCGGGCACATCGTGCCCCTAAATACCGATGCCGGCTGGATGCACCGTGATGGATCAGCTAATGATCCATTCGGAGACCCAACATGGACTATCGAATGGAATGGCAACGCGGCCAGGCCCATGCCTGACAATCCTTATCTGGTGAGCACCTACCGCACGCCCGTACATTGCGAGTAATGGCTTTCGCTTCAACGGGCGGTACCTTTCTACATCCACATGTTTCACGTGAAACATCAGTGAGCGATGTCTCGTTTCGCACCTACCCGTTTCACGTGAAACATTGGCGAATCGGATCGGGCATCATGGCAGAAATGAGGACTGCCGATGCTGACATCACAGCACAAAGCCCCTGCTGTCCATAGCCACGGGAAAGCCGCGAATACCAACGAAGGGTGGTCACCAAGCGTTGTATTGCTCGTTTGGCGGCCACCCTTCGCATCGACACTTCGAACAGGACCGATCAGACCCAACCGTCGGACTTAGACGCATCAGGGTTCAGCAGCGCCATGATGCGGTCCATATCTTCCGGCGAGGAGAAAGTGATCTCAATACGACCGTGTTTGCGGGTCCCCTTGATGGCCACCTTGGTCTCGAAACGGTTTTCCAGACTTTGTTGCACTGCGGAACCGGCCCAAACGTTGTTGTGGCGCTGAGCCTTCGGCTTCTCGGCATCCTTCTCCGTCATCGTCATCATGGCAACGATCTCTTCGGTGGAACGCACCGAAAGTCCCTCACCGATGATTCGGATCGCCAGCTTTTCCATGTCCTCCACGGAATCCAATCCCAGCAGGGCTCGTGCATGACCCGCGGACAGCACACCGGAAGCCACTTTTTTCTGCACAGCTGCAGGCAATTGGAGTAGTCGAAGCATGTTGGCGATTTGCGGCCTCGACTTGGAAACCGACTTGGCCAGCTGCTCCTGCGTCAGACCGAATTCCTTGATCATCTGCTGGTAGGCAGCAGCCTCTTCCAACGGATTTAGTGCGACGCGATGAAGGTTCTCTAGCAACGCATCGCGCAGCATATCGTCATCCGACGTAGTCTTGACAATCGCCGGGATGGTCTTCAATCCTGCGATCTGAGAGGCGCGCCAACGCCGCTCCCCCATGATCAGCTCATAGGGGCTGTCCATGCGATCCGCAAAATTCAATGTGCCCGGCGTTTCATGCGAACCATCGGCATCGTCTTGCGGAGAGGAAGCGACCTGAGCTGCAGCAGCCTTCGCGGCCTGCGCAGCAACGATCTGCGACTTGGGACGCCGACGAACCACGATGGGCTGCAATACGCCGACTTCCTTGATGGAATCCGCCAATTCCATCAGATCGTCCTCATCGAAGATGGTCCGCGGTTGATGGACATTGGGACCGATGTCGACTAGGTTCAGTTCGGCCAGATAACCACCAGCAACAGGCTTCAGCGGCTCTTCCGTGGAGTCATTTGAGGACGGTGCTGCATCATATTCCTTCGATGTTTCACGTGAAACATCGTGTTTGCCATCGGACGGTTCACCATCCGACCCCGCGATGGACCCATGCGTATTGCCCGGCGCGATGGCGATATTACGGTTATCCACCGTCTCCAGCAAACGAGTAGCAACGGATGGTGTCGCCAATCCGGAAGTGGTGTCCTCCGAAGAGCCATCCCCTCCGAAGAACATATCCGCAGGGTGGGTCAGATCTCCCAAGGCGGGAACTGCCGCACGCTTGATGCGTCCGGACTTTACTGAATTTGCCCTGACCTCGCCGGTCGTTGCAGTAGCATGATTCCCGGCATCATGCTGAGCTTCAGACGACTTGCCTCTCTGCTGAGCCCTTGCTGATGTTTCACGTGAAACATCAGCAGCAGGCTTCTCCTGCTGATCCTTCTCCCGGTCTTCATCTTCCCCGGGCAGCGTGGGAAACAGCGCTCCAAGTCCCTTGCCCAAACGTGAACGCGATGCCATCACTCAGCCCTCATTTCTTCGTATCCTGGATAAGCTGCAAAGCTGCTTCGGACCGCTGAGCGATTTCCAAAGCCGCTTCCCTGTAGGCCACGGCACCTGCGCCGTGCGGATCATAGGCGATCACCGTCTGCCCGAAGCTTGGCGCCTCGGAAATTCTCACCGAGCGAGGAATGGTAGTGTCCAAAATGATCGTGGGATAATGCTTCTTGACCTCGTCATACACTTCCTTGCTCAACAGGGTACGACGGTCATACATGGTTACCAGAATGGTGGAAATCACCAGATGCTTGTTCAGCGTGGACTGCGCCAGCCCAATGGTATGAATCAACTGGCCAAGACCTTCAAGCGCGTAATATTCCGCCTGAATAGGAATCATCACCTCATGCGCTGCACACAGTGCATTCAACACCAGTAGACCAAGGCTCGGCGCGCAGTCGAAGAACACATAGTCATAATGGACGGCAGACTCGTTCAAGAATGTCTTGAGCGCGTCCTTGAGCAACGTATTGCGATGGGGCAGATCTGCCAATTCCAGTTCCGCACCACTGAGATCGATGGAGGAAGGAACAACTTCCAGCGTGGAAAAATCCGGGCACGGCAGTTTGATGTCCGCAATCCCCTTACGCCCTTCGATCACGTCGTACACCGAAGGCTGACCCGAACCATGCGGCACACCCAACGCTGTGGACGCATTGCCCTGAGGATCCATATCAATGACCAGTACACGGGCACCGGACTTGGCCAAGGCCGCGGCAACGTTCACTGTTGATGTGGTCTTACCCACCCCACCCTTTTGATTTGCTACGGCAATGAAACGCGTTTTCGATGGACGTGGGTAATGCGTACCATCCAATGCCTTGCTCCGATCATTCATCGAAGACATCTGCGCACCCAATGAGGAAGTCCCATCGGAAAAAATACGCTTGATCACATCATCGGCGGATTCAAGCTCATCATCCTCCGCCATCGACGATGTCACCTCGTTGTTCGCCTTCGCCACAGGTCCTCCTCGCTTACACACACAGTACGGTCAAGTCTTGTGGATTCACTGGACATTTAAGGGGATTTTCCGCTGATCACCAGACTGTGCACACCGCCGTGAATACCTGTGGATAAGTGTGGACAAATCAGCGACACATTGCCAAATCCAACTACTTTCCACATCGAATAAACCTTGAAATTGCAACGATTCCACACATTGCATATTTTTACTCCTTGTACCTGTGGATAAGTGAAGGCACTCTCCACAATTGTGGATAACTTCAGAGATTTTCCACAGCTCACACGGGAATCCACGACATGCCTCACGCCCTATATCCGCTTTCCGATTTGCACTATCATCTACGCGCCAGCAAAGTCTCCCGCACTTTAGAATTTCGCCGTACTCCCAGTTTTCCCTCAACTCGAGAGCACGGTAACACCCGACACAAGCGCTTAACCCCGAGGCACTGCGGTGCTTTGATCTTCTCCCGGATACAGCAACTCCAATCACGTGGAGCATACGCACGGAAGCGAACTCCTTGCACACCACACGGCAGACCAGTTCACCACTGCATTCCTACCGTCCCCGCCCCCGTGCACGTCATATTCACCATCAGCAACTGTCTTCAACACCCTGTTTCACGTGAAACATAGAAGGCGGGAAATGCACGCCCTGTCTCACCCTCAACTGCCACCCAAGCATGCAACGGCAACAGACAACCCGCAAGGTCATCCGGATCACGGCAGCATCATCTCTGCACAAGAATTCGTTAAAACAAACAGTGAAATGGCATGTCACATGCAACCAAACGGCCATAGACCGACGTGCTCCACTGCAAATGACGATCAGCCAGCATCAGCAGTCAATCATCCAACTGCACTGACACAGACATGTTGGGCGACGATGTTTCACGTGAAACACGACCACCGTGAGATGCAGACACTACCGCTACCATGCACAAACCAAGAAGAAGCAAACCGTCACGGTCAAATCACCAATACCATCGCCCTCACATCAAGCATCACACGGTTTCGACACAATAACAGGCCATTCGGCAATAATCTCACGCAGCAAAGAGACAGATGCATGCATTGTTTCACGTGAAACAATGCAACAGCACGATTGAGAGCAACCCCGCTAGCCATGAGCCCCAAACCCGCAGTGATGAAACGCGAGGCAGAATCGCCTTTCTTCACTGTTTCGGCAGCACACATTCCCAAAACCATTGAATCCTGAGCTTCAACCCCACTATCACCGCAACCACTCTCCAGCCGCCATCTTCACCGGCACTCCACCGACGGTTGATAGCTGACGGCTGTCAACCCACCGGCAGAGGGCAACCGCCTACTTGCCGTCCACTGCCCTCTGCCGGTCCCAACCCAAGGCCAGCCAGCGCCGCCCGGTCGCAGTCGCACCTACCGCTTGTCAACCAGCACCACGTGCGTAGGCTCGAGTCCCGGACCTACAGGCGCTTCCACCACGCGAGGATTCATGCCATGCGCCTTGGAGATCTCCTTGGCCGCCTTCTCAATTTCGGCCTGCGCGCTGCGCCCCTTGAGGGCAACCAGTCGCCCACCTGGAGCCAGAAGCGGCAACGTCCACCCGGACAGCTTGGTCATCGGCGCTACGGCACGGCAGGTCACCACGGTGAATCGCTCCGGCGTCACGCCCACACCCGAACCGACAGCGGCAACACCAGCCCCATGAAGAGAATCATTCTCATTTAAAGATTCACTGCCAAGCACTCCCCCGGCGCCAGCATAACCAGCATCAGCCGCAGCCTGAACGCCACCGCGTCCCCGCTGCACCGCTCCTCTGCCGCCGCGACGTCGCCTCGAACCGGTCCCGCCGGCCTTCTTTCCGGAACCGCCGGCCGACTGCTGCTTCAGCGCCGCAATGAGCTCCTCGGCACGGGCCCGGCGCACGGTCACATTCGTCAGCCCCATGAGTTCCACGCATTCGGACAGCCACTCGACGCGGCGCTCCATCGGTTCGATCAGCGTCACCGCGCAATCGGGCAGGCATGCGGCCACGACGAGCCCCGGAAATCCGCCGCCGGAACCGATGTCGGCGATGGAACGATGCGCGGGATCCACATCCGCTACGGCATCACGCACAAACGGCACAATGGCGGCGGAGTTGAGAATGTGACGCTCCCAGACGATCGGCACATCACGCGGACCGATCAGACCGCGCGGTTCGCCCTCGGCCATGAGCTTGCCATGGAACAGGGCCAGCGGTTCGTAGGCGTCACCGAGGACTTCGCGCACCACCGGGGAACCGTCAAGCTCATCGATTAGCGATTCCGATCCGTCCGCAACGGCGGCGTTCCCGGCCACGGCAGCGTCACTCATCGGCAGCTGCATCGTCCTGCACGACACCGGCCACCGGTGCATCGGTAACGGCATCGTCGGCAATGTCGTCAGCGTCATCGTCCGCGTCGTCCGCCATGGCGGAGTTCTTGAGATAGATAGTCACGTAGCGGTGCGGTTCCTCGCCGTGAGAGCGGGACTTGAAGCCCTCCTCGCGCACGACGTCATGCACGATCTTGCGCTCGAAGGAATTCATGGGCTTGAGGTCCACAGGCTCACCGTTCTCGCGCACCTCGTCGATCGCGTCCAGAGCCACGTCACGCAGGTGCTGGCGCTTGTGCTTGAGGAAGCCGTCCACATCCACAATGAGGTGGGAACGTTCGCCGGTCTTCTGCTGCACGGCCAGTCGGGTGAGTTGCTGCAGGGCGTCCACCACTTCGCCGTTGCGGCCGATCAGATGCTTAATGTCAGTATCGTCGTCGGCAACGATCTGCACCATGGGACGGCCGTTGCGCACACCCATCTCGATATCGCCATCGTAGTCGGCAATGTCCAGCAACCCTTCAAGGTAGTCCGCGGCGATGTCGGCTTCCTCGTTGAGCTGATCGATCGTTTTGGCATCATCCTGTACCATAATGTCTCCTTACCCAAGCTGGTAACAGTATTCCAGCCCGCGCCGACCGCGGCAACGTAGTCGGCGTGGCGGAAACGGACCGCCCCGAAGGGTTTGTCACTTCCTCTTCTTGCGGCGCGACGGCTGCTGGCGCTGGAACCCGGTCTCCGCCCTGCGCGCAGCGTCTTCCTTGGCCTTCTCGAGCGCCTCCTCCTCCAGGGAGGGTTCGCCGGCCTTGGCACGGCGGGCGTTCTCGCGCTTGTGGTCGCGGATCTCCTTCTCCTCGGCGGCCGGGGAGCCCGGGGTCGGGATGGCGTACATCTGGTACTGGGAGCGGATGAGGTTGCACACGTTGTTGGTGATCCAGTAGACCAGCACGGCGAACGGGAACATCACGCCGGAGAAGATGTACATGACCGGGAAGCCGAAGGCCATGGCCTTCTGCATGGTGTACATGGACCCCTGCATGGATGCCTTGGGCAGGTTCTTGCGCATGTTGTTGAACTGCAGCAGGAACAGCGTGAGGCACATGAGGGCAATGAAGATGCCCATGACGATCTTGCCGTGGACGTTCGCTTCCGTGAAACGCTGGGACAGTGTGACGCCGAACGCCATGGAGTTGGCGAAGTCCTCGGCGATGGGCCGGGTGAAGGCGCCGAGCGGCTCGCGCACGCCGTTGGCGATGTACGATACGGCGGACAGCGTGTACCACACGGACATGAAGGCGGGGCCCTGCACGATGGCGATGCCGCACGAGCCCATGGGGTTGGCGCCGTTCTCCTGGTAGAGCTTCATGGTTTCGCGGCTCATGGCCTCGCGGCTGGCCGGATCGTTCTTGCCCTTGTACTTGCGCTGGATCTTCATCAGCTCGGGCTGGATGGCCTGCGTTTTGCGCATGGACTTCATGGAATGCCACCACACGGGCAGAATGATGGCGTGCACCACGAGCACCAGGAACACGATGGACAGCGCCCATGCAATGCCGGGGCCGTCCTGGAATCCGATCAGGACAAGGAAGTCGTGGAAGAGCTTCATGATCCACGTCTGGAGCCACTCGATGGGTCGCAGGATGGTGTAGAAGAAGCCGAAGAAACCGCTGTCAAGCGTGAAGTTTTGGGAATCGTACATGATTGGTTAAGTCCTACTCCTTGGGTTCCCATGCCGATGGCGTGAGGCGCGGCTCTTCGTGGGCCTTGGACCATGAGAACCGGTAGAACGGTGAGAATTGCCGGGGAACGTCGTCGATGCCGCCGGGATTCCATGGC
This sequence comes from Bifidobacterium sp. LH_389, assembly GCF_056357235.1. Lineage (NCBI taxonomy): Bacteria > Bacillati > Actinomycetota > Actinomycetes > Bifidobacteriales > Bifidobacteriaceae > Bifidobacterium > Bifidobacterium sp. LH_389. The sequence goes on along the minus strand of NZ_JBKEVR010000003.1, from coordinate 68,479 downwards.
ATGCATCGGGCGATGCGCATGACGGCGAGCAGGCCTCCCCTCAGTGCCCCGAACCGTTGGATGGCGGTGAGTGCATAGGCCGAACAGCTGGGATAGTACCGGCATCGCGGAGGGGAAAGCGGGGAGATCCAGCGTTGATACCACCGGATCATGGCACCGAAAACCCGTGCCGCGAACGTCGGAACGGCCTTGGCCATATTATTCATGCACCTTGGCGCTGCGTGAGGCAATCCTGCGGAACATGCCGCTGACCTGCTCCTCGAGCTGCGCGTATTCGGCGTGTGCGGCCGAGGGCTTGGCCCGCAGCACCACGTCGCAGGATTCCGGCAGCTGGTCCTCGTACCGGGCGGCCAACTGTCGGAACCGACGCTTCACGCCGTTGCGGGCAACCGCCTTGCCCACGGCCTTGGATACCGCCAGCCCCAAACGACGTTGCGGCCGAGCATCGGGTGACGAGGGAACGCGATAGTGCGCGACAATGTCCCTCGATCCAACCTTCGTGCGGGTTTTGAGCACCGCAACGAATTCCTGATGGCTCTTGAGCCGTTCCACGTTCAGGTCGACGGTTCCGAAGGCGATCAGGCGGACAGGGTCTTGCGGCCCTTGTTGCGGCGAGCGTTGATGACGGCGCGGCCGGAACGGGTGCGCATGCGGGCACGGAAGCCGTGCTTCATGTGACGGCGGCGGTTGTTGGGCTGGAATGTCCTCTTCATAGTTGTACTCCCGGGTCTTATTAAGCCATGCGTGCGCACGGCTTCTCTTGAAGTCAAGCTATACCAAATTACACACCTTGGGCGACACAGTCAAATGCGTAGCTTCGGAAACCGAGTTATCCACGGATTCCTTCACAATTGTGGATAACCCTCGGTCCACACCCGCCGCTCGGTGTCACGGCCGCAAAAAGCAGGTTATCCACAAATTACACACATGTTATTCACCGTGTTTTCGAGCGCAACACGCGAACGTTGTGGATAACTTCGCAAAAGACGTGTACATATGGTCTATTGTCTGTTTTGTTGATTCGCCCGCCGCGACCGAGAGAAACGAGGTGATCCCCCGATGGGCCAGACCACGCCTGACGCCGACACCCGGCGCATCTGGGGCACCGTGCTCCAGCTGCTGCAGCACAACGATTCGCTCACCCCGCGAGACAAGGGTTGGCTCGGGGACATTGAGCCGGAGGCGATGTTCGGCACGACGATCGTGCTGAGGGTCTCCAGCAAGGCGACGCAACAGGCGATCATGGACGTGCTCAACGCCCCGCTGCTCGAGGCACTCAACATGGTCACCGGCAAGGACATGTTCCCGGCCGTCAAGGTGGTTCCCGGCAGCAAGGGGCGCAAGGACCAGCCTCAGACGGAACCGCGACGCGACGCGTGGCCGGAGGTGCCCAGAGAGAACCCCCGCACGTTCGGCGAGCCCAAGCCGCAGCGGCCCAAGGAGACGGAGGCGACGCGGCTGCCCGAGCAGCCCAGCATCGCCGATCTGGCCGAATCCTACGCCAGCCAGACGATGGTCCAGCCCACGTTCGATACACCGAACTATCCGGCGAACGGACGGCGCATCGAGCGCGATCCGGGCACCCATCTCAACAAGAACGCCACGTTCGACACGTTCGTCCCCGGCGACTCGAACCGGTTCGCCCGCACGGTCGCCCTGGCCGTGGCGGAAGGCTCCGGCCGTGACTACAACCCGCTGTGCATCTACGGCGGCTCCGGGCTGGGCAAGACCCACCTGCTCAACGCCATCGGCAACTACGCGTTGGTCAAGGATCCGACCCTCAAGGTGCTGTACGTCACCAGCGAGGAGTTCACCAACGAGTTCATCTCCGCGCTGCAGAACTCCGCCCGCTCGCAGGGGCAGATCGCCGAGTTCAACCGCCGCTACCGCGAGGTAGACGTGCTGCTCATCGACGACATCCAGTTCCTCAGCGGCAAGACCGAGACGATGGAGCAGTTCTTCCACACGTTCAACGCGCTGCATCAGGCCAACAAGCGCATCGTGATCGCCTCCGACGTGGCGCCCAAGAACCTCAAGGGCTTCGAGTCCCGGCTCATCTCCCGCTTCGATTCCGGTCTGACCGTGGACGTCAAGCCGCCGGATTTGGAGACGCGCATCGCCATTCTGCGCATGATCGCCTCGCGCAACAACGTGGCCGTCCCCAACGACGTGCTCGATCTCATCGCGGAACGCTTCACCGAGAACATCCGCGAGCTCGAGGGCGCCCTGACCCGCGTCACTGCGGTCGCGAGCCTGAACAACCAGCCCGTGACGCGCGCCTTGGCGGAGCAGACGCTGCAGGACTTCTTCGCCACGGACGTGGAGATCAAGCCGACGGACATCATCACACAGGTGGCCAAGTACTTCCGCCTCACGTTCGACGACCTCGTGGGTCGCTCGCGCACCAAGAACATCGCCAACGCGAGGCAGATCGCCATGTATCTGGCCCGCGAGATGACCAGCATGTCCCTGTTCGACATCGGTCAGGTGTTCGGCGGACGCGACCACACCACCGTCCTGCATGCCTATCAGCGCATCAGCGACGAAATGCAGGAAAAGCGGGAGATCTACAACTACGTGATGGAGCTGACCGTCCGCCTCAAGCAGCATCCGAACAACTGATCCGTCGCCGGTTATCCACGGACACGGTGGGTAACCGGCACATCGTCATGTGACGGCGGTATTCCGTCCCTGCCCGACGTCGGGATGATATTCGGAAAAGTTATCCACAGAGTTGTGCACGAATGTGGGTAACAGCGGGGCATAAGCCGTGGAAAACGCCGAAGTAAGTTGTTCACAATATGTGAGCCAATCCACCGATTTTGTGGACAACTAGCACCCGCTTCGACAACGGTGGACAACTCGCCTACTTGTGCACAATCCCATCCGCATGTTATCCCCGGTGCACAAGACTGTGAACAACCGTTGTTCCGCCGAAAATCCGAGTTATGCACACCATCCACCGCCCTTATTATGACGATGATTTGAACTATGTACACTCACCATCTCCGTCACAGTCGCGCTCCGATCCGCCGGACGCCCGGACGGGCTCCGGCTAGAATGAAACACAGATCCGAACCGCCGAACAGGGAGCACCATGAAAGTCGAAATCAATTCCGCAGCACTCGCCGAGGCCGTAGCCTGGACCACTCGCGTCATCCCTGCACGCCCCGCAACGCCTATCCTCGCGGGCATTCGCCTCGAAGCCATCGACGGAACGCTGCAGCTGAGCGCCTTCGACTACGAGGTTTCCGCCCGCCACCACATCGAGGCCGGCGTGGACGAATCCGGCTCCGTGCTCGTGCAGGGCAAACTCCTCGCGGACATCACCAAGAGCCTGCCCGCGGAGAAGGCCTACCTCGCCACGGACGAGACGAAGATGACCATCTCCTCCGGCAAGTCCACGTTCACCCTGCAACTCATGCCCGACACCGAATACCCGGACCTGCCCATCGTGCCGGCCAAGCTCGGCCAGGTGGACGGCTCCACCTTTGCGCAGGCCGTCTCTCAGGCTACCGTGGCTGTTTCTCGCGAGGAGAACCGCCCCGTCCTCACAGGCGTGAAGATCACCTTCCAGGGCGACAAGGTCGTCATGACGGCCACGGACCGCTTCCGCCTGTCGCGCGCCACGTTCACGTGGACGCCGCAGAACGCGGACGTGGACACCGTCACGCTGGTGCGCGGTAGCCTGCTCAAGGACATCGCCCGCTCGCTGGACACCGCGCAGAACGTGGTGGTGGACTTCGACGAGGCCAATCCGACGCTTCTGGGCTTCGAGAACGCCGGCCGCGTCTCCACCTCGCAGCTCATCGACGGGGAGTTCCCCGCGGTGGACCGCCTCTTCGCGGACGACTACCCGATCCAGGCCGTCATCGACCGCCAGTTGCTCATCGACGCCATCAAGCGCGTCTCGCTCGTGGCGGAACGCAACGCCCCGATCCGCATGGCGTTCTCCGGGCAGGAGCTCACCCTGTCCGCAGGTGCGGTGGACGAGGCCCAGGCACTCGAGACCCTCGACGTGGACATGGACGGCGACGACATCACCGTCGCGTTCAACCCCTCGTATCTGGTGGAGGGTCTGGCGGCCATCACCGAACCGTTCGTGCGCATGAAGATGACCACCGCCGTCAAGGCCGTGGAATTCAACGGCCAGCAGGAGGCGGACTCCGACGAGTCGATGGACTACCGCTACCTGCTCGTGCCGATGCGCTTCAACGCCTGAACGTCCGGACGCACATTCCGCCTATCCAACCGCATACCGCCATGCACGTTTCCCGTCTCGCCCTTGACCACTACCGGTCTTGGGACTCCTGCGTACTGGATTTCGCGCCGGGGGTCAACATTCTGCAGGGCCGCAACGGGCTGGGCAAAACCAACATCGTGGAGGCCGTGGAGGTGCTGGCGACCGGCGGCAGCCATCGCACCTCGTCGTCCCTGCCCCTCGTGCAGCGTGGAGAGCGCGCCGCGACGATCCGGGCGAACGTGGAGGATTCCGGCAGGACCGTCACCTACGAGCTCACCGTCCCGGCGCGCGGCGCCAACCGGGCGCGCATCAACGGCGGACCGTCCGTCTACATGCGTGACATCCTCGGGCGCATCCCGTGCGTGACGTTCGCTCCGGAGGACCAGCGGCTCGTGGCCGGCGAACCCGCGGGGCGGCGCGGATTCCTCAATCAGGCCGGGGCGCTGCTGGAGGCCGGCTACTACGACCTCGCCCAGCGGTTCGCGCGGATCGGCCAGCAGCGCGGGGCGCTGCTCAAGCGGATCGCAGGGCGCGACGGGCGCGAACCCATCGACGCGGCGCTGAGCGGACTGGAGATATGGACCGGGCAGTTCATCGAGGCCGGCGTGGCGCTGACCCGCATGCGGGCCGAACTCGTGGAACGGCTCAGCGGTCCGTTTGCCGAGATCTACGCGCAGCTGACGACTGCGAACCGGCAGGCAGGCCAGCGGGCGAGGCTGGTCTATGAGCCGAGCTTCGACGAAGTATTGGCCTATGAGAGTCCGGAGGCGCATATCAGCGAGCATTTCCGGCGCATCTACCCGGGCGAGGCGTCCCGGGGAACGAATCTGCTGGGCCCGCAGCGCGACGATGTGACGGTGGAGCTGGAAGGCATGCCCGCTCGCGAGTATGCGTCGAACGGGGAGATGTGGACCATGGCGCTGGCGCTGAAGATGGCGCTGTTCCGGCTCGTGGGCGAGGCCGGAGCCAAGCCCGTGGTGATTCTGGACGATGTGTTCGCCCAGCTCGATGAGTCCCGGCGCGGGCAGATTCTCGACTTCGCGGCCGATCAGGACCAAGTGCTCATCACCGTGGCCGCCCGCAGCGACATTCCTGACGTGGGCGGTGCCGATGCGCACGTGATCGATGTGGCCGGACTGATCGGGGAACCGAACGGCGGGGAGGCAACGGCGGCATGACCCCTCCGATCGCGGAAAGCCTCGGACTGGATGCGCGCAAGCTGCCCGCGCAGGTGTTCGAGCGGTTCACGCACCGGCAGTTCTCCCGCCGGGCGCGCGAGGAACGGGCCGAGAAGGCATGGGAGAGCTTCGGCAAGCCGGGGCGTGACCCGAGCAGGCTCTCGTCCATAGCGGACGTGCTTGCCATCCGGGGCAACTGGGGGCCGCATCTGAAACTCGCCCAGCTGGAGAACCATTGGGATCAGGTGGTGGGCCCGGGCATCGCCGCGCATTCGTATCCCGCCGACTACAGCCACGGGGTGCTCACCATACGGACGCAGTCCACGGTGTGGGCCACGCAGCTGACCTATCTCATCCCCCAGCTGCGCTCGAAGATAGCCGAGCGGCTGGTTGGTTTGCCGATCGAACGAATCGTGGTCACCGGCCCCCGCGCAACCTCGTTCAGCCATGGGCGATATGGGCGTACAAGGCGCTGACGTCCCATTCTGCTGGTACCCTAGCCAAAGGTATGCAAACGCCCAGAAACGCCCGTTATTGGCGTTTTGGGACGGTAATGACGGCGCTGGAAGCCTCGGCACGGAGGCGAACGGCGTATGAAAGGAACTCTTCAGTGGCAGAACTCAATACTGGGGAAACACCGGATATGGAGTCCGACGAGCTGCAGGATTCGCAGCTGGACGATTCGCTGGCCCCGGAGCATTATGACGCTTCGGACCTCAAAGTGCTCGAAGGCCTGGAGGCCGTGCGCATCCGCCCGGGCATGTACATCGGCTCCACCGGTCCGCGCGGTCTGCACCATCTGGTCTACGAGATCGTCGACAACTCCGTCGACGAGGCGCTGGCCGGCTACGCCACCCACATCGAGGTGACGATCCTGCCGGGCAACGGCATCCGCGTGGTCGACGACGGCCGCGGCATCCCCGTCGACGAGGTGCCCGGCGAAGGCCTGTCCGGCGTGGAGACCGTCATGACCAAGCTGCATGCCGGCGGCAAGTTCGGCGGCGGCGGTTACGCGGTCTCCGGCGGCCTGCATGGCGTGGGCATCTCCGTGGTGAATGCCCTGTCCACCCGAGTGGACATTGAGGTGCGCCGCCAGGGCTTCCACTGGACGCAGACCTACCTCAACCAGAAGCCCACCGCGCGTCTGGCCAAGGGCCGGCCGATGGAGGACGGCGAGTCCACCGGCACGTCCGTGACCTTCTGGGCCGATCCGGCGATCTTCGAAACCACTGTGTACGACTTTGAGACGCTGCGCAGCCGCTTCCAGCAGATGGCCTTCCTCAACAAGGGCCTCAAGATCACCCTCACCGACGAACGCCAGCTCGACGAGGCAGGCGACGAGGTGGCCGGCGACGGCGACAACGTGGCCGAGGAACTCCACCAGACCGTCACGTACCAGTACGCCAACGGCATCAAGGACTACGTGGCCTATCTGGTCAGGAGCCGCAAGGCCACGCCGGTCGAGGAGGACGTGATCGACTTCGAGGCCGAGGACCTCAAGCTCGGCATCTCCGCGGAGATCGCCATGCAGTGGACCACCGCCTACTCCGAGGCCGTGCACACGTTCGCCAACACCATCTCCACCACCGAGGGCGGCACCCACGAGGAGGGCTTCCGCGCGGCGCTGACGGGCATGATCAATCGCTATGCGAGGGACAAGAACATCCTCAAGGACAAGGACGAGAACCTCTCCGGCGACGACGTGCGCGAAGGCCTCACCGCCGTGGTGTCCGTCAAGCTCACCACCCCGCAGTTCGAGGGCCAGACCAAGACGAAGCTGGGCAATTCCGAGGCGAAAACTTTCGTGCAGCGCGTGATGACCGAGAAACTGGGCGACTGGTTCGACGCGCACCCGAGCGAAGCCAAGATGATCATCCAGAAGGCCATGGAGGCGTCCCGCGCGCGCATTGCGGCCAAGAAGGCCCGTGAGAACACGCGGCGCAAGTCGATCTTCGAATCCGCCGGCATGCCGGACAAGCTCAAGGACTGCCAGTCGAACAACCCGGCCGAGTGCGAGCTGTTCATCGTGGAGGGCGACTCCGCAGGCGGCTCCGCCATTCAGGGGCGCAACCCGATCACGCAGGCGATCCTGCCGCTGCGAGGCAAGATCCTCAACACCGAGCGTGCCAGCCTCGACCGCATGATGAAATCCGATACCATCGAGTCGCTCATCACCGCGATCGGCGGCGGCTACGGCGAGGACTTCGACCTGAACAAGGTGCGCTACCACAAGGTGATCATCATGGCCGACGCTGATGTGGACGGCGCGCACATCGCCACGCTGAACCTCACGCTGTTCTTCCGCTACATGCGGCCCATGATCACCGCCGGCTACGTGTACGTGGCCATGCCGCCGCTGTACCGGCTCAAGTGGACCAAGGGACCGCACGACTTCGTCTACACGGACACCGAGCGCGACCGCAAGCTCGCCGAAGGCAAGGCCGCCGGCCGCCAGCTGCCCAAGGGCGAAGGCATCCAGCGCTACAAGGGTCTGGGTGAGATGACGTACCAGGAGCTGTGGGAGACCACCATGGACCCCGACCACCGCATCCTCAAGCAGATCCACATCGAGGACGCGGCCCAGGCCGACGAGACGTTCTCCATGCTCATGGGCGACGAGGTGGAGCCGCGCCGCCTGTTCATCCAGCGCAACGCGAAGGATGTGCGCTTCATCGACGCGTGACATCTCCGGGGCATGCCCCGCGATTCGTGATTCTTACGGAATAAAGGAAGTTTGTAAGTGGCAGACGAAACCAACAACAACGACGGCGAGATCTTCGACGGTCAGCCTACGCCGGACGGCTCCAGCGAACCGCTGAGCCCCCAGGAGGCCGACAAGACCGACTATGGCCTGCTCAAGGGCACGGCCATCGTCCAGCGCGACCTGCAGAAGGAGATGCGCGAGTCGTACCTCTCCTACGCCATGAGCGTGATCGTGGACCGCGCCCTGCCGGACGTGCGCGACGGCCTCAAGCCCGTGCACCGCCGCGTGGTCTACGCGATGTACGACGGCGGCTACCGTCCCGACCGCGGCTACAACAAGTGCGCCCGTGTGGTGGGCGAGGTCATGGGTAAGTACCACCCGCACGGCGACGCGGCCATCTACGACACCCTGGTGCGCATGGCCCAGTCGTGGTCGATGCGCTACCTCTTGGTGGACGGCCAGGGCAACTTCGGCTCCCCCGGCGACGACCCGGCCGCCGCCATGCGTTACACCGAATGCCGCATGGCCCCGCTTGCCATGGAGATGGTCAGGGACATCGACAAGGACACCGTCGACTTCATCCCCAACTACGACGGCAAGACGCAGGAGCCGACCGTGCTGCCCGCGCGCTTCCCGAACCTGCTGGTCAACGGCTCGTCCGGCATCGCCGTGGGCATGGCCACCAACATTCCCCCGCACAACATGCGCGAGGTGGCGGACGGCGTGCACTGGGCGCTCGACCACCCGGACGCCACCCGCGAGGAACTGCTCGCGGCGCTCCTGCAACGCATCAAGGGCCCCGACTTCCCCACCGGCGCGACGATCCTGGGCCACAAGGGCATTGAGCAGGCGTACCGCACCGGCCGCGGACTCATCACCATGCGAGCCGTGGTGAACACCGAGGAGATCAAGGGCCGCATGTGCCTGGTGGTCACCGAGCTGCCCTATCAGGTCAACCCCGACCGTCTGGTCGTTTCCATCCGCGAGGCCGTGCGCGACGGCAAGATCACCGGCATTGCGGACATGCGCGACGAGACCTCCGGCCGCACCGGTCAGCGCCTCGTGCTCGTGCTCAAGCGCGACGCCGTGCCGAAGGTGGTGCTCAACAACCTGTACAAGCATTCCCAGCTCCAGCAGACGTTCGGCGCGAACATGCTCGCCCTCGTGGACGGCGTGCCGCGCACGCTCAGCCTGGACGCGTTCATCCGCCACTGGGTGAAGCACCAGCTCGACGTGATCGCCCGCCGTACCGCGTACCTCAAGCGCGAGGCCGAGGAACGCGACCACATCCTGCAGGGCTACCTCAAGGCGCTCGACATGATCGACGAGGTGATCGCCCTCATCCGCGCCTCCAAGGACGTGGAGACCGCGCGCACGGGCCTCATGGAGCTGCTCGACGTGGACGGCGTGCAGGCCGACGCCATCCTGGCCATGCAGCTGCGCCGTCTGGCCGCCCTGGAACGCCAGAAGATCCTCGACGAGCACGAGGAGCTGCAGCGCAGGATCGCCGACTACGCGGACATCCTCGCCAAGCCGGAACGCCAGCGCAAGATCATCGGCGACGAGCTCGACGAGATCGTCACCAAGTACGGCGACGACCGCCGCACCAAGATCCTGCCGTTCAGCGGCGAGATGAACGTGGAGGATCTGATCGCCGAGGAGAACGTGGTCGTCACCGTCACGCACTCCGGGTTCATCAAGCGCACCAAGGCCGACGAATACCGCGCCCAGCACCGTGGCGGCAAGGGCGTCAAGGGCGCCAAGCTGCGCGAGGACGACGTGGTGGACCACTTCTTCCTTACCTCCACGCACAACTGGCTGCTGTTCTTCACGAACAAGGGCCGCGTGTACCGGCTCAAGGCGTACGAGCTGCCGGAGGGGTCGCGCGACTCCAAGGGCCAGCACGTGGCGAACCTGCTGCAGTTCGGCCCGGATGAGACCATCCAGACCGTGCTGTCCATCCCGAACTACGAGGTGGCCGAATATCTGGTGCTCGCCACCCGGTCCGGCAAGGTCAAGAAGACGCGTCTGGCGGAGTACGATTCGCCGCGCCAGGGCGGTCTGATCGCCGTACGCCTCACCGAGTCCGAGGACGGTTCGTGGACCGACGAGCTCGTGGGCGCCGCGCTGTGCAACTCCGCGGACGACATCATTCTCGTCTCCAAGCTCGGCATGAGCCTCAAGTTCCGCGCGGACGACGAGCAGCTGCGCCCCATGGGCCGCCAGACCGCCGGCGTGCAGGGCATGAAGTTCCGCGACGGCGACAGCCTGCTCGCCATGGACGTGGTGCCCGACAACTCCGATCAGGACCTGCTCGTGGTCACCAACGAGGGCTTCGCCAAGCGTACCGCCGTGGAGGAATACCGCCTGCAGGGGCGCAACGGCTTCGGCGTCAAGGCCGTGCAGCTGACCGAGGAGCGCGGCACGCTCGTGGGCGCGGTGATCGTCTCCGAGGACGACCAGGTGATGGCCATCATGAAGTCCGGCAAGGTGATCCGCTCCGACGTGGCCGAGGTCAAGCGCACCGGCCGTACCACGCAGGGCGTCACGCTCGCCAAGCCCGACAGGGGCGACGAGATCATCTCCATCGCGCGCAACGAGGAGAAGGACGACGAGAACGATGCCGCCGAGACGTCCGCGTCCGCGTCCGAGGACTCCGCGCAGGAGTCGTCGCAATCCGGTGAAGCCCCTGCGGATGCCGGCGACGCTGTGCAAGAGTAGTGGTAATCTGCCCTAAGACCGATCGCAAGGAGAAGCCATGACCGATGACATGAACGAGCCGGGCGCCGAGCTGCGCGCCGAGCATGTGGGGCGCGAGGCCCGTTCCGTGGCTTCCAACGAAGTGCCGGGCGTCGCCCACCGTGAGACGGGCAGCCGTCCGCGCCCGGCCGTGCCGCTGGCCTCCGCCCGACGTGCCGTGCCGCGGGCCCGCCGCATGAAGCTCTCGCTCACGCACGTGGACCCGTGGAGCGTGGCCAAGGTGTCGTTCCTGCTGGCCATCGCCGGGGCGATCATCCAGATCGTCGCCGTGGGACTCGTCTGGGCGCTGCTGGACGCCATGGGCCTGTTCGCCAAGATCACCACGATGATGTCCAGCACCGGCCTGAACTTCGACTTGGGCAGCGTGCTGCAGTTCGGCACGGTCATCAGCGCCGTGACCATCTTCTCGATCTTCGAGGTGGTGCTCATCATGGTGCTCGCCACCATCGGCGCGTTCCTGTACAACGTGGTGTGCGCCCTCGTGGGCGGCGTGCACGTGACGCTGGGCGATGACTGATATGACAGACGCAGGGATGGACGGGCAGACACCGTCCGCAACCGAACGGCCGTCGGATCCGGAAGCACCGGAATCGGCGGCCGTCGCCGTACCGGGGGCAAATTCGACGGAATCGGCCAAGGCGTCGGGAATCGGCGGCGTTGCCGGCTCGCCGGATGCGGGCAACTCGGCCGGTTCGGACAATGCCGACGGCACGGATGCGCCGAAGGCTGGCGAAGGAGCGCGCGTTGACCCGTGGCAGGACGACGACATCCTCGACGGCTACCAGCGGGCCACCGTGCACCTCGGGCCGGATCCGGAAGGCGCGGACGGACAGGCCGTGGCGACCTTCGTGCGCAAGGACCCCGCGAAACTGAGCATGGTCGAGCGCCTGCGCCGACTGAGGCTTCGCCTGCTCGGCAAGCCGCTGGCCATCATGTACCTGCACGGCTGGAACGACTATTTCTATCGTCGCCATGCCTCCGAATACTGGGAGTCGCTGGGCATCGCCTTCTACGCGGTGGATCTGCGGCGCTACGGGCGCAGCTACCGGCCCGGGGAGACGGCCGGGTACATCGAGAACCTGCACGACTACGCCGCCGAACTCAACGCCCTGCGCGATCGGATCGTGCTTGACATGGGCGAGAATGTGCGCATTCTGGGCATAGGGCATTCCGAGGGCGGGCTCATCATGTCGCTGTGGGTCAACGCCGAACGTCCGCACCACGTCCACGCGCTGGCGCTCAACTCCCCGTGGCTTGAGTTGCAGGGCAACACCATGTTCCGCCTCGTCACCACCCCGGTGCTCAAGGGCTTCCTGCTCGCCGGCGGCAAGACTCCCCTGCCGCTCAACGATCCCGGCTTCTACGGCCGCACCATCGACAAGGCCACCGGCGGCGAATGGGACTACCCTTCGTCCGCGGCGGCTTCGGGCGCGCAGTTCCAGCCCCGCGCCGGGTGGATGCAGGCCATCTTCAACGGGCAGGCCGAAGTGGCTTCCGGATTGGACATCCGCGTGCCGGTGCTCGTGTGCACGTCCGACCGCTCGATGATGCAGGGCACCTGGGACGAGGCGATGCGCGAATGCGACGTGGTGCTGGACGTGATCGCCATCCGGCAGGCGGCGCTGAAGCTGGGTGATCTGGTGACTGTGGCGCGCATCCGCGGCGGCATCCACGACCTGACCATGAGTCGGCCGGACGCGCGCCGTCGGTATTTCGGCATCGTGACCGCGTGGGCCGGGGAGACCGCGTGGCGAACGTTCCTGCTCGGCCCTGTGGTGCAGCGGGCGTTGCGGCGGCTGTAGCGGATCCGGATCGGTCTGCCCTCCGCCGCGTCACCGCATGGCGCACACCGTGAGGTAGACGGCCACCACGTGGCATGCGTAGCCGATCACCGTGCCCGTGTGGAACACCTCGTGGTAGCCGAACCAGCCGGGGACCGGGTTGGGTTTGCGCCACGCGAAGCAGATTGCGCCGGCGATGTAGGCCGCACCTCCCGCGGCGATGAGGATCGTAGCTGCGGGGCCCACCGCCGGGGCCGTCCACAGGAACGGCAGCAGCGTGACCGGGGCCAGACCGAGCACGATGTAGATCATGGTGAAGATCCAGTCATGGTCGCGGTACCAGATCACGTGGGCCACGGAGCCGATCAGTGCCGCCGACCAGATGACCGTGAGGTATGGCCAGCGGATGCGCCCGTTCAGCGCGAACAGGAACGGGGTGTTGGTGCCGGCGATGATGAGGAAGATGTTGCAGTAGTCGATCTGGCACAGAATGCCGTTCATGCGCGGACCCCAGTGGCCGATGTGCAGCAGCGCGCTGTTGCCGAACAGCAGCATGGCCGTCGCCCCGTACACCGCGCACGCGATCTTGACCGGACCCCACGGGGCCACGCAGATCAGCACGATAGACGCGGCCACGGCCAGCGGGAAGGTGACGAGATGCATCACGCCGCGCAGGCGGGGCTTGGCGATGTAGTCGCGCGCGGCCAGCTCGGGATGCCGGCGCAAGCGTTCCCTGCGCTGCGCCTCCTTGCGCGCCTCGGTGGCCCGGCGGACCCGTTCGCGCGCATGGGCGACCCGTTCGCGCACCTCGCGCTCGCGCTGCGTGTTGCGCTGTGAATCGCGCCGGAATCCGTTCGCATTCGTCATCGCCGTACTCATGCTTCCGATCGTACGCCGCGATGTTGGCCTTGGTCAGGGTGTTTGCTGTGAGGTTCCGAAGACCGGCTGTGCGGCTACCGGAGTGCTGCGTCCGTGAGTGTTGTGGGCTGATCCGCGGCATCCAACGTGTCCACCGCAAGGATCGTGCCGGCGAGGTCCGTGGTCACGCGCCGGCCGGTCGGCACGGTGAACGCGCGCACGCCGTCGACGGTACCGGTGGCCGTGCGCCCGTCGCTCGCGAGCCGGAACGTGCGGCCGTCCCACTCCTGCTCGTACTCCGTGGCATGCGTGCCACACGAGCCCCACAGCACCCGGTCGAACTGGATGTGCACGCCGTGCATGCGCGAAAGGTACTCGAGCACCGCCAGCAGGCACGGCCCGTAGGCGTCCTGCTCCCGGCCGGGGAATGCGGACGGGTACGGGCGGCCGGTGAACGGGTCGAACTGCTGCACGAACCTAGCCTCCAGGCCGATCGCCTCCATGAGCCTGCGACCGAGACGCGGGATGAGCCGCTGGAACCCGTAGCGTTCCAGAGCGCGGATGGCACGCTGGTAGGTGAGCGCCTCCGCCGCACCGCTCCAGTTGTTCGTGGGCACGTTGCGGAACAGCGGGTCGTTGACGGCCACGCTGGGCAGCGGCATGGCGGGCCAGAACTCCTGCGGATTGGTGAGGTGGTCGCCCACGAAGCGGGCGGCCATGGCGGGCGTGATGGCACCCCAGTACATGGTGCGCAGCGTGTTGTGCAGGAGCACCGGCATCACGTGGTGATGCCTGTCGCGGTCGAAGTAGGCGCCGCGCTCCTCCACCCACAGGTATTCGCGCATGCGGTCCAGCACCTGCCCGGCCCTGATCCGCCAGCGCACGGACTCCTCCTCCTGCCCGGCGATCGCGCAGATGCGGGCCAGCACGTCCCGCGAGGCGTACGAGTAGCCCATGACGTCCATGGAGGCGATCGGCACGGCCTCATAGCCCGTGGGCGGTTCGTCCGGGCGCCACTGGGTGGGGGCGTCGGCGAAGCGCATCGCATGGTCCTCGCCGGTGTCGAACTGGCACCAGAGCTCCAGACAGCCGTCGCCGTCCGAGTCGCGCACGGCCCACAGGTAGGCGTCGAAGCGTCTGAGCGCGTCGTACAGCGCGTGCAGGTAGTCGGGGTTCTTGCCGGTCAGGTAATACATGTTGAGCGCAGGCTCGGCGAAGCAGAAGCCCTGAAACTGGTTGAACTGCGGATCCACCGTGCCGTTCGTGCAGGCGATCGCTCCGGCCAGTCTGCCGTCCGCGCGCTGCGTCTCGATGAAGAACAGCTGGTTGTTGAGCCCGATTTCCGGATTGCGCTTGGCATACATCTCGCCGCCCATCGGCTGCGTCTCCAGCCAGATCTTCTCGTAGCCGCCGCCCTCCACCAATACCGGCCGCCCCGCGAAATCCCGGATGTTGCCGAGCGCCTTGGCCTCAGCCGCGTCGAACAGACGCTGCTCCAATTCGTCGTCCGTGGCGAACGTGACCCGTGACCGTGGCATATCTGGGCTCCTTTGCTCCGAATGTCCGGCGTACTCCACCGCCGTTGCGTTCCAGCGTACTGCCTCGGTGCCTCGGACCGCTCACGCGTTGGCGGCGGTTGCATGCGGGGCGGTGGCGTGCAATTGCGTCGTTGCCCCGCTATTTGTCTGATTGGTGCGTGGGCGGGGCATTGAGCGCGCTGAGATCCACGGTGAACGGCATGGAGGCGGGTAGGCGTTCGGGCTCGAGGAACATGCTCATGTACAGCGGCAGGTAGGTGACTGCCCCCTGCCGGTCTACGTTGCCCTTGCATAGCACGTAGGCCTGCTCCAGATGCCATTCGGGAACCGACAGGATCTTGCTGAGCGCATGGTGGCGGGTCCAGTCGTTGCCGGACTTCACTTCGATCGGCAGTATGCGCGTGCCGGACTGCACCACGAAATCCACCTCGCCGTATCGTTTGGAATCGAAATAGTACGTGGGAAAACCATGTGCCACGAGTTCCTGCGCGATCACGTTTTCCGCGATTTCGCCCATGTTCACGTCCAGATCGCCCTGCAGGATCGGCATCTGAACATTCTCCAGCGCCTCGGCGCACAGCAGACCCGTGTCCCCCATGAACAGCTTGAACAGACTGCGCTTGCGGTTGGCGGGCAGCGGGGGGACCGGCGCCTCAACGTTGTAGCAGGGTAGGGCCACGCCGGCATCCGCCAGCCACAGGAAACTGCTCGCATACCGATTCTGCCGGGCGTTCTTGCCGAGATCCGACAGCACGAAACGCCGGTTGCGATCATTGAGCTGGGAAGGTACGGCGTCAAAGATCGCACGGATCTTTGTCCTGTCCGCACTGTCCGCGTACTTGGCAATGTCCAGACGGTACAGGGCGAGGATGTCACGTTGCAGCTGGACGACTTGGGCGATGTCGTGCGTATCCACATACCGCTGCACGATCTCGGGCATGCCGCCCACCACCATGTAGACGGAGAACAGCCGCAGCATGGTTTCATGCACGGCCTCGCTGACGGGCGTGCATTGCTCGAAATGGTCGCGCAACAGATCGAAGGTGGCTTGCTGCACGCCGTTGGCTCGGCAGAATTCCATGAAATCCATGGGGTACATGCGGTGGCGTTCCTCGAAGCCGACCGGATAGGACTCAACGTCCGCAGTGCGCACGCCCAGCAGTGAACCCGTTTCCACATAGTCGAACCGACCGTCTTCCACCAGGAACTTGATGGCGGTACGGGCACGCGGGCACTCCTGAATCTCGTCGAGCAGCACCAGCGTCTTTCCCGGCTCGAGCGGTTTGCGCAGGTATGCCGTGAGATTGGCGATGATGGTTGCGGCGTCGAGTGCACCGGAGAAGATGTCGCCGGCATGCGGGTCGGTCAGGAAATTCAGCTCCGCAAACCGCTCGTAGCGCTGCCGCGCGAATTCGCGGACTGCCGTGGTCTTGCCGATCTGCCGGGCGCCGGTGAGCATCAGTGCCTTGCGGTGCGGAGCCTTGCTCCACGTATCCAGCGTCTTCATGATGGTGCGCTCAAGCATGGCGTTTCCTTTGCTCGTCACGTTTTTCCTAACATTTAGCATACCTGCTGTCACGTTTTTCGCAGGTTTTGAGGCATGTTCTGTCACGTTTTTCCTGCTTTTTGGGCGGTGTTTCGTAACGTTTTTCCGGATTGGCGGTTGCGCGGGCGGCGAGTGTGGCGTCGGCGCACGGTGCTCGTTATGCTCAACTTCTCAATTTTTTTGAGAAGTAAGCCGCATAACTTCTCAAATTCTTTGAGAAGTTGTACCCTTAATGCCAAGGACGATGCGATCGAAGGCAAGGCAAGGTGAGGTGATCCGATGGTTCCGGACAATCCGCGGGAATCGTACGCGATGCTGGTGCGCGAGGCCATGCTCTTCGAGCCTCCCGAGCCGCTGCGGCGCGAGGAAACGATCCGAAGGCTGGACGGGCCGGCCCTGTTCAACGTCGTGCACATCATCACCGGAGTGCGCCGATGCGGCAAGACCTTCTACCTGTTCCAGAAGATCCATGACCTTCTGGCATCCGGAGTGCCGCGTGACCGCATCCTGTACTTCAACTTCGCCGACGATCGCCTCAAGCCCATGCCTGCCACGGTGCTGGACGACATCGTCAACGAATACTGGCGGCAGTATCCGCACGCGCGGCGGGAAGGCGCCTATCTGTTCCTTGACGAAGTGCAGGAATGCGACAACTGGCAGGGGTTCTGCCAGCGTCTGGCGGAACATGAGCGGGTGACGCTGGTCATCACCGGATCGTCGTCCAAGCTGTCCAGCGACGAAATCGCCACGAACTTCCGCGGCCGTTCGCATCCGCACGAGATGCTGCCGCTGTCGTTCCGGGAATATTGCCGGTTTCAGGGGCTGGAGCCGCCGCGGGCCGACGGCTCCCCGGAAGCGTATTCCCCCCGGGAGATCACCGACTTCGAAGGCGCCTATGCACGGTACCTCACCGTCGGCGGATTCCCTGCCGTGCAACGCCTGGAGGAATCCGATCGCATCGAAACCCTTCAGGGGTACGTGCGCGATGTGGTGGCCAGAGACGTGGCCGAGCGGTTCGGCCGGGAGAACATCGCCATGGCATCCCAGACCGCGCTGTACCTGCTGCGCAACACCGCATGCGAACTGTCCGTCAACGAGCTGACGGAGGCGCTCAAGGCAGTGGGCTGGAAGGTGTACTGGGAGAAGGTCAATGCCCTGCTGAACCTGTTCAAACAGGCGTACCTGACATACGACCTGCACGAGTACCGGACCGTCCTCAAACCGAACAGCACCGATGTGCCCAAGGTGTACGCGGTCGATCAGGGCATGGCATACGCCGTGTCGAGAGCCAACCAGCAGGATCTCGGCAAGCGGCTGGAAACCGCGGTGTTCTGCGAACTCCACCGCCGCACGGTCGGCCGCAGAACCGAAACCGTCACGTCCTACACCATGCCCGGAACTAGGCGGGAGAAGATCGACTTCCTGGTCGGCGATGCGCTCGCCAGCGAACCCTACGCGCTGTATCAGGTGACGGCGGACATGACCGCCGCCAAAACGCGGAACCGTGAGATCGGGTCGCTGGAGGCTGTCATGCGTCGCACCGGCGTGGACCATGGCATAATCCTCACCCTGCACGACGAGGAAACCATACCGACGCCCGCCGGCAAGATCGCGGTGCTGCCGGCATGGAAGTGGGCGCTGCATGCGTGAGGCCAGACTGGTTGGGTGTTCCGTATTTGTGAGGTAACTTCACATCGAACTTCGCATCAACTTAACAATGTACGAAGTTGGTGCGAAGTTCGGTGTGAAGTTGATACGAAGTTAGTGCGAAGCTTGTTGCGGAGTCCAGCGTGAAGTCCAGCGTGAAGCTCGGAGAGATCGGCGCATGGGCGCTGCGTTACGCGCGCTGCATGCGTGAGGCCCGCCCATCGTCCAAAAGATGATGCCGCTCAGCCCCGGGATAAGCTGGGAGGCATGGAACGTGAAGGCGCCCGGAGCGCGGACGTGGATCGACAGGGTCGGCCGGATCGGCGGTTCGGCATAGGCATCGTGGACAACGACGCCATGGTGCTCGTCGCCCTGCGCGCGATTCTGCATCAGCGGCTGGATCCGCTCGGCATCGATATTCTCTGGTCGGTGAAAGGCGGCGAGGAAGCCGTACAGCGCTGCGTGGACGCACAAACCCGGCCCGATCTGGTGCTGGTGGACATGGGCATGGATGACGTGGACGGAGCGACCGTGTGTCGCCGGATCCGCATGCTGTCCGACCGGATCGCGCTGCTTGCCATGACCTCGTATTCGCTCAACCGGTACCGTGACGCCGCGATGAGGTCCGGGGCGCAGGCGTTGCTGGACAAGGCGGACACGGATGCGTTCGTGCGGCGGATCGTTGCCTGCGCGGAGGGGCGGCCGTACGTGGAGGACGGATTCCCGGCGCCGGCGCCTGCGCATCGGAAGCTGTGCTCCGGGCACTCTTCTGTACGCGGCGATCGGGAAGCGGCCGCGGACGGCAATGCGTTGCTGCGGGGACTGTCCGACAAGGAGATCGAGGTCATGGACTACTGCATTCAGGGCTACACCTCCCGCGAGGTGGCTGCCAGACTCGGTCTGACCGAATCGACGGTGAAGACGCACATCCGCCATGCCATCGCGAAACTGGGCGTGCGCAACAAGCTGCAGGCCGTGCAGCGGTGGACGGTATTGCGGGCCGCATCCGGATCGGGGCGCGCGCAATGACGTGGATCGCGCGCCTCGGATGTCCGGGCCGTCCCTACGCGGTGCCGCTCATCGCCGTCACCGTGCTGCTCACCGTCATCGACGGCGTGGCGAACCGGTCCATGTCCGCTCTGGTGCCCGTCATCACCTGCCTGTATGCGTTGCTCGTCATGGAAACCTACTGGTGGCCCGCGTTCGGCTCGCTCGGCATCGTCGCGCTCGCCGCCACCGCCGCGCTCACGCCGCGCATCGTTCTGCCCATGCCGGTGTGGAGCCTGTGGTTCGTGTACGGCATGCTCGCATACCGGCGCAAGCACGCGGCACTGGCGGTCACCCTGCTGCTGGGCGTGGCGGGCACGGCGGGCGGTGTGCTGCTGGGCCGGTACCCGCTGTGGAACATGGCCAGCATCGTGTCTCTGGACGGTTCGTTCTGCCTGGCCGCGCTCGCCGGATATGCGCTGGTGGAGCGCGGGAGGATCGAGGAGGCCAAGCGCGTCGCCGCGCAGAACGCGCGCATGAAACGGGACTTGGAGCTCGGCAGCCGCATCCACGATTCGGTGACGCAGGGGCTTACGGTCATCGCCCTCACGGCGGAGCGGGAGGCGACGGGGGCAGAAGCGGATACCGACGGGCGCAAGGCATGGGAGCTGGTGGCCCGGACGGCACGCGCCACGCTCGGGCAGTTGCGCGAGGTGATCGACATCCTCGGCGGCAAGCATGCGGATGCGGTGGATGTCCCGTCCGAAAATTCGGCTCCGGCAGCCCTGCGTGCGCTGGCCCACAGCGGCGACGATCGTCTGCATGCACTGGGGTTCGGTGGGCAGACGGTCGTGGAGACCGACTGGCCCGTCGGCGGCAACGCGGATGCGTGGCGGGAAGTGCTTGACCTGCTCGGCCAGCTGTATACCAACATCGCGGGGCATGCCGACCCGCACGGCGGCGACTATGCGCTGCGCGTATCCGTGACCGATGAACGCGTGACGATCGTGCAATCCAACGGCGTGGCCGCGGATTCCACCGGGAATGCGCCCGCCGCCGTGCCACATACGGGACGTGGATTGGCGCTGCATCGCAGGCGGGTGGCCGCGTTGGGCGGCACATTGCATACGAGTTTGGAGGACGGCGTGTGGGTGCTGTCCGCCATGGTGCCGCTGCGTGCGTCTATGGCGAGCATGGAGAAGGGACGATCATGACCGGTGCGATTGCGGAAAAGGATCCGTCTCCGGCCGGGCGTCGGTTCGGCCTGAGCAGCTTCGGATTGAAGATCGTCGGCTGCGTGTGCATGGTGTTCGGCAGCGTCGCCATGTATGTGCCGGGCGCCCCGGTGGCGTTCGCGTGGATCGGGCAGGCCGCGCTGCCGATCTTCCTGTACCAGGTCGGCTGGAGCTGCGAATATACGCGCAGTCGCCGGCGGTACCTGCTGCGGCTGTATGCGGCCAGCGTGGCGACGGGGTTCATACTGGCGGCATGGCCGTGGCCGGGACTGGGCGTGAACGTGTTTCCGGTGCTGCTGCACACGGCGATCGTCATCTGCATCCTATTGGAACCCGATGTGCGCAGGCGCATACGCTACGTGCTCCTGTACGTGGCGTGGCAGGTGGGTGCGTGCGTGCTGCTGTACGAGGGTGTGGCGCGGGCCGTTCGTCTGATTCCCGAACCGTATTATTCGCAGTGGTCCGCATCGTTTGATCTCGAACGATTTCTGCAAAGCCTGTTCGGCATGGTCCTGTTCATGGATTACGGGCTGTTCTACGTCGCCATTGGCGTGGGACTATGGCTGTGCCGTAAATCGCGGATACATCTGACCGTCACCATGGCGCTCATCGGTGTGACGAGCCTGTTGTTCTATTCCGAGGCCTACAGCGTGGCCATTCTGCAATTGCCGGGGCGTTTGCTGGGAATGAACTGGTATGAGGCGGCTCCGTTGAATCAGGCGCTGTATCTGATACTGTTCGCCGACCGGACGGTCTACACCTATCCCATGCAGGATCTGCCTGCGGGCAATTGGGAATGGATGATGGTCTTCGCGCTGCCGTTCCTGCTGCTGCATAATGGCCGTCGTGGGCGTGGCGGGCGCTGCGCCAAATGGTTCTTCTACGTGTTCTACCCTGTGCACGTCATGGTGCTGTTTGTGGTTGGTCGTCTGCTGGGCTATGGCATCGTCTTTTAGATGAGCGGCGATGGCGCTCGGATAGCATGCAGGCATGAAGACCATGAAGCGTTTCGGCGGGCCGGTGCTTGGCAGCGCATGTGTGCTGCTGGTCGTGATTGCGGCTGTTTTCGCAAGTACTGTTGACGGGCCCGGGCGATCTCCCGCAGATGCGGCGCCCGGGCCCTTCATCACAACGTCGGATCCCGTCTCCCCCGCCGCCATCCGTAGCAACCAACCGTTGACGATGCCCGAGCAATCCATGAGTCTCGCGCCGGTCAGGCAAGGCGTCAGACGCCGCACGGTCACGTTCCCCGTGTTTGCGTTCTCCGGACGCAGCGTGCCTCGCGGCAATGGGGATGCGCCGGTGCTGTGTTCCGCGAGACGATTCACCGGCAAACAGCGCTACGACGTGTTCGTGCGCAACGACGGCGATGGTGCCCTGACCGTGCGCGTATGGAAGATCACGCGCTCGTGGTGGGCGCTGAGCCATGTGATGGCCGGCGAGGTGCGCATCGAGGCACGTGGCGCGGCCGGATTCCGGGCGGCCGGCATGCAACCGCAGGAGGCATGGTATTTCACCGTGGTGGGTGACGGCGAATCGAGTGATTTCAGCGGGGATGTGCGGTAGCTTTCGGCCTTTGCGGGCGATTGCGCGGAACTGCGGGGAAGGAACTGCGAGGAAGGAGCGCATAATATGGACGGTCTGACACTCGCCGTCATGGCGGCTGCGTGCCTGATTGCGCAAGGTACGGCACTGTTCGTTCCCGCCGCTCCGGTTTGGCTCCATTGGGTCGGCCAGCTTGCCATGCCGTTATGCGTGTTTCTGGCGGGATGGGGCTTCGAGCATGCCGGCAACCGGACCGATTTCCTCATTCGCCTGCACATGGCCAGCGTGGTGACGGCAATCGTCCAAACGCTGCTGCACGTCGACGTCAATCCGTTCCCCGTGCTTGTGCAGATCGCGCTCATCATCGCGATCCTGTCCCTGCGCAACCGTCTCCGGCGGATCATCGGCCTTGCCGCGTATGCGCTGCGGCAGGTTGCGTGGTTCGTGCTGCTGGACGAAGCGTTTTCGCTCCACGCGCTTCCCGTGCTGTATGACTACCGGCATCTCGTCGTCGCGTTCTTCGGGCTCGTGCCCGCCGGGGACCATCGCGTATGCTGCATCGTGCTTGGCATACTGCTGTGGCGGTTCCGCCGTTCGCCGGCCGGCATCGCGTCGGTGATGACGGTGTGCTCCCTGCTCGCGCTCGTCATGGTGAACACGCGGCTCGGACTCGGCATGCTGTACCTGCCGTATCGCACGGGGGCGGCGGATCCCGCGATCGTGAGTCCCACGGAGACTGCGTGGTCAATCGCTCTGCAATATCTGGGTTTCGACCCGTTCGCCATGGACTCAGCGCCGTTCGGGCCACGATCCCCGTGGATGATGGTCTTCGCCCTGCCGTTCATGCTGGCCTATGATCGGCGGCGCGGCTGATCGTGCCATACTTGCAGTCGTGAGACTGATCTTCGGCTACATGATGCGGCATTGGGCGATGGCCCTGACCGCGGTGGCCTTCCTGTGCGTCGAGACCGTGTGCGACCTGCTGCAGCCCACGCTCATGTCGATGGTGGTGGACGACGGCGTGGCGAGCCGGAACGTGGATCGCGTGCTCGCATGGGGCGCGGTCATGCTTGCGGTGGCGGGCGTGGGGGCGATCGGCGCGGTGATGCGCAACATCTTCGCCTCCCGCGCCGCGCAGCTGGTGGGCCGGGACATCCGCTCGGACACGTACCGCAAGGTGATGTCGCTGAGCTGCGAGGAGGTGGACCGCCTGCAGCCGGCGGCGATCATCACGCGCATCACCAACGACGTGGTGCAGATCCAGAATTTCGCGCAGGGGCTCATGCGCGTCATGCTCAAGGCGCCCATCACCTGCATCGGCGCGATCGTGCTCATCGTGGTGCAGATCCCCGAACAGCTGCCGGTCGTGATCGCGCTGCTCGCCGCATCCGCCGTGCTCATCTGGCGCAACATGGCCGCCAGCTATCCGCGCTTTCTCACCGTGCAGAGGTCGCTCGACCGGCTCGGCACCGTGAGCCGCGAGTTCCTGCGCTCGGTGCGCGTGGTCAAGGCGTTCGGCATGCAACGCGAGGAGTCGCGCAAATTCGCCGACGCCGCCCGGTCGTTCGCCTCCTCGAACGTGGATGCGCAGCGGGTCAACGCAATCTATGGGCCCATGATCAACCTTGCGGTGAATCTGGGCGTGGTCGCACTGCTGTGGCTTTCGCGCACCACCGATCCGGCGCGGATCGGCACGCTCATGGCGTCCATGAACTACATGACGCAGGTGCTGTTCGCTCTGGGCCGCGTATCGATGATCCTCAACTCGGCCGTGCGCGCCGGGGCGTCGTCTCGGCGCATCCGGGAGATCCTCGACCAACAGGGCGAAGAGCCGGCCAAGACGCAAGCGGACGGCGGAACGGACGGCGGGAATGCCGATCCATGCGACGGCCTGCGCTTCGAGCATGTGACGTTCTCCTACGCGGACAGTTCGCGCCCCGCCCTGAAGGACGTGTCGTTCGATCTGCCCGAGGGAGGCACTCTCGGCGTGATCGGACCGACGGGCTCCGGCAAGTCGACGCTCGTGGCCCTCATCCCCCGCTTCTACCGGCCGCAGTCAGGCCGCATCCTGTGGAACGGCAGGAATGCTGACGCGATCGACGCCGAGGAGCTGCGCTCGCAGATCGCGCTCGTGACGCAGAAACCCATGCTGTTCACCGGGACCGTACGCTCGAACCTTGCGTGGGGCGATCCGCACGCCGGCCGGCAGCGGCTTGAAGCGGCGGCCCGCGAGGCGTGCGCGAGCGAGTTCATCGACGGGCTCCCCGACGGTTACGACGCGCGCGTGGGGCAGGGCGGCGTGAACCTTTCCGGCGGGCAGAAGCAGCGGCTGAGTCTGGCCCGAGCGCTGGTCCGCCGGCCCCGGCTGCTCATTCTGGATGATTGCACCAGCGCGCTCGACGCGATCACCGAACGTGACGTGCTCGCCAACCTGCATGCCATGGACGGCGTGACCGTGCTGCTCGTCTCGCAGCGCATCGCCACGGTTCGCCGGTGCGACCGGATCGCCGTGATGGACGACGGCCGGCTCGTGGGGCTGGGCACGCACGACGAACTGATGGCCGGCTGCGCACGGTACCGGGCCATCTACGATTCGCAGATCGGAGGCATGCGATGAGCGGTTTCAGCGCCGGTGCCGGCGGCCCGCGCCCCGGCCAGCCCCCGGTGATGGGCGGCGGCCTCGCCAGACGCGGTGCGGCCGTGGTCAAGCCCAAGGACATGCGCGGCACGCTGCGGCGGCTGTACGGCATCACGCGCGGGCATCGGCAGGGTCTGGAGGCGGTGTTCGCCCTGTCCGGGCTGAGTTCCGCATCCGCCGTACTGTCCCCGTTGCTCGTGGGCATGGTGGTCAACGCCATCGCGCGCGGCGATCCGATCGCGCTGTCCCTGAGCCTGCTCGCGGCGCTCTACCTGTGCGACTGGCTCGTGAACTTCGGCCAGCGCTACCTCATGGCCGCGGCCGGCCAGCGGATCGTGCTGCACCTGCGCACCTCGCTGTTCGACTCGCTCAACAGCCTGCCGCTGCGCTTCTTCGACCGTCACCAGCACGGCGAGCTCATGAGCCGGCTCACCAACGACGTAGACAACATCTCCACCACGATCTCCGACTCGCTCGCGCAGCTCATGGTCTATGCGTTCACGATCGTGGGCACGCTCGCCTGCATGCTGTGGCTCAGCCCTGCGCTGACCGCCGTGTCGCTGGTGTCCGTGGTGTTCGTCTTCCTGCTCACCAAGCTGATCACCACGCGCACCAGACCGCTGTACGCCAACCAGCAGCGGGTGCTCGGGCGGCTCGACGCGCACGTGGAGGAGACGGTCTCCGGGCTTGCGATGGTCAAGGCGTTCGGGCGCGAGGAACAGATGGTCTCCGACTTCGAGAAGGTCAACGACGAGCTCACCGAAACGGGCATCCGAGCGCAGACGTGGTCCGGCTACCTCATGCCGCTGTCCAACGTGATCAACAATCTGGGCTTCCTGCTCGTGGCGGTGGTCAGCGGTCTGCTGGCCGTGCGCGGGTCGATCGGCGTGGGCGTGATCGCCAGCTTCCTGCTGTACGTGCGGCAGTTCTCGCGGCCGTTCGTGGACATCGCGAACATCTACAACACGTTCCAAACCGCGGTGGCCGGCGCCGAACGCATGTTCCAGATCATGGACGAGGAGCCCGAGCCGGCGGACTCGCCGGATGCGCTGGACGTGCCGGAGGGGTTGCGCGGCGACATCGTCTTCGACCACGTCACCTTCGGCTACGATCCGGATCATCCGGTCATCCACGACCTGAGCCTGAAGATCCCCGCGGGCACGCGCGTCGCGTTCGTGGGGCAGACCGGCTCCGGCAAGACCACGCTCGTCAATCTGGTCGCTCGCTTCTACGACCCCGATGCCGGCCGGATCCTGCTCGACGGGCGCGATCTGCGCGACTACAGGCTTGCGGCCCTGCGCAATGTCTTCGGCACCGTGCTGCAGGACCCGGCGCTCTTCGAAGACACGGTCGCCGCGAACATCGCCTACGGATGCCCGCAAGCCACGGGCGAGCAGATCCGTGCGGCTGCGGAGGCGGCCGGCGCCGACCGGTTCATCGAACGACTGCCTGACGGGTACGAGACGGTGCTGGAAGCCGGCGGCGCGGCGCTGAGCCAGGGAGAACGCCAGCTGCTGACCATCGCCCGCGCGCTTCTGGCCGACGCACCGATCGTGATTCTCGACGAGGCCACGAGCTCCGTGGACACCGTTACCGAGGCCGCGATCCGCAACGCCATGCACGCCATGACCGCCGGCCGCACGAGCATCATCATCGCGCACCGGCTGTCCACCATCCGCGATTCGGACCTGATCGTGGTGATCGAACACGGGCGGATCGCCGAGCAGGGCACGCACGAGTCGCTCATGGCCGCGGGCGGGGTGTACGCGCGCATGGTGGCCGACCAGAACGGCCTGTGAGCTCGTCGGATTGCGCACTCGTGCCGGTGCGGGACGTGGGTGAGGTAACTTCGCACCAACTTCGTATCAACTTAACAATTTACGAAGTTGGTACGAAGTTCGGTGTGAAGCGCGGACGGCAACGAAAAACGGCGTGCGGAAACCGAGGGCATCGGTCTGCGCACGCCGTTGGCATGGCCCGGGCCGGTCAGTAAACCAGCCGGTCGGTCAGTCAATCCGACCGATCAGCGGATCACAGCACGCCCTGGGCGACCATCGCGTCGGCCACCTTGACAAAGCCCGCGATGTTCGCACCGGCCATGAGATCGCCCTCCTCGCCGTACTCCTTGGCGGCTGCCAGCGAGTTGGCGACGATCGACTCCATGATCGACTTGAGCTTGGCGTCGGTCTCCTCGAACGTCCAGCTCAGGCGGTAGCTGTTCTGGCTCATCTCCAGGCCGGAGACGGCCACGCCGCCGGCGTTCGCGGCCTTCGCCGGACCGTACAGCAGGCCGTTCTTCTGGTAGACCTCGATGGCCTCCGGCGTGGACGGCATGTTCGCGCCCTCGCACACCACCGTGCAGCCGTTCTTCACCAGCGCCTCGGCGGATTCGCCGTCGATCTCGTTCTGCGTGGCGCACGGCAACGCGATGTCGCACGGCACGGTCCACACGCCCTTGCAGCCCTCGTGGTACTCGGCGCCCGGCACGCGCTCGGCGTACTCCTTGATGCGGCCGCGGTGACCCAGCTTGATGTCCTTGACCACGTCGAGCTGGATGCCGTTCGGGTCGTACACGTAGCCGTTGGAATCGGAGGCGGTCACCACCTTCGCGCCCAGCGCCTGCGCCTTCTCGGTGGCGAAGATCGCCACGTTGCCGGAGCCGGAGACCACCACGGTCTTGCCCTCGAAGGAATCGTTGCGCAGCACGCGCAGCGCCTCGGCCGTGTAGTAGCACAGGCCGTAGCCGGTCGCCTCGGTGCGGGCCAGCGAGCCGCCGAACTCCAGACCCTTGCCGGTCAGCACGCCGGAATACTCGTCGCGGATGCGCTTGTACTGGCCGAACAGGTAGCCGATCTCGCGCGCGCCCACGTTGATGTCTCCGGCGGGAACGTCCGTGAACTGGCCGATGTGACGGCACAGCTCGGTCATGAACGCCTGGCAGAAGCGCATCACCTCGGCGTCCGACTTGCCCTTCGGGTCGAAGTCGGAGCCGCCCTTGCCGCCGCCCATCGGCAGCGTGGTCAGGCTGTTCTTGAGGATCTGCTCGAAGCCGAGGAACTTGATCACGCCCTCGTTCACGGTCGGATGGAAGCGCAGACCGCCCTTGTACGGGCCGATCGCGGAGTTGAACTGCACGCGGTAGCCGCGATTGACCTGCACCTTGCCGGAATCGTCCACCCAGGCCACGCGGAACTTGATCACGCGCTCCGGCTCCACCAGGCGCTCCAGCACGCCGTTCGCCTCGTATTCCGGGTGCTTCTCCACCACGGGCTGCAGGCTTTCCAGCACCTCGCGCACCGCCTGAAGGAACTCCGGCTGGTCGCCGTCGCGCTTCTCCACCTGTGCGTAGACCTTCTTGACGTACTCGTCAGTGAGCATGTGAACTCCCTCGATTGAGCAAATGAGACGCCTCTCATTGTAGGCAGAAGCCGTGGCGGTCGAAAGGGTGATGTCAGGAACGTTCCACATAGTAAGCGGGCATGCCAACGTGCTAACGGCCGAAACCCAAAGATCCTATGATGGCGGGCAACACCATAATGGATGAAGGGGAAAGAAGGCAATTATGGCAATCGGTCCGGTAAAAATCGGCATCGTCGGCTTGGGGCACGTGGGCGCCCACGTGGGCAACAGCCTGATTCTGCAAGGCGTCGCCGACGAAATCTACCTGTGCGACGTCAACCCGAAGAAACTCGCCGCCGAGGTGCAGGACCTCAACGACTCCTCCGTATTCGCGCCCCACCGCGTGCGCGTGTTCAACTGCGGCACCGACTACGAGAAGCTCGCCCAGTGCGACGTCATCGTCAACGCCGTGGGGCATGTCACCCTGTCCGCGGTGAGCCGCGATGGCGAACTGTACGCCACCGCGCGCATGGTCCGCACCTTCGTGGGGCGCATCGCAGCCGCGGGATTCCAAGGCTTCTGGGTCAGCGTCACCAACCCGAACGACGTGGTGGTGCGCGAGATCCACCGCCTGTCCGGATTGCCCGCCTCGCACGTCATGGGCACCGGCACCTGCCTGGACTCCGCGCGGCTCAGGGACGCCATCGCGCTCGCCACCAATGTGTCCCCTGAATCCGTCAACGCGTACATGATCGGCGAGCACGGGTTCAGCGAGATCGCCGTGTGGTCCAACGTGGCGTTCGCCGGCAAGCCGCTGGACGAGCTGGCGGCCGTCGACCCGGAGCGCTACGGGTTCGACAAGCCCAAGCTGTTCGAACAGGCGCTGCGCGGCGGCTACTGGTCGTACGCCGGCAAGCACTGCACCGAATACGCCATTGCCAACTCGGCCGTGCGCATCACGCGCGCGATCGTGCACGACGAGCACGTGGTCCTGCCGGTGTCCGCGCATCTGGACGGTCAGTACGGCCAGTCCGGGTTCTTCATCGGCGTGCCGGCGCTCATCAGCGCGCAGGGAGTGGAGGAGGTCTACGAACTGGATCTCACCGACGAGGAGCGCGAGGGCTTCCTCGAGTCGTGCGCCAAGGTGCGGGATAACTATGCCAAGCTCCCCGCCTTCCCGGTGGAGGACTCTCGTGCTGTGCCGGTGACGGTGCCGCCGGACCCGGAGCATGACGACGTGTATGCCAAGGGAGGCTATGTGGTGGTCGACAACGGCGAGGAGGTATATCCGGAATCGTCTGCGGAATAGGCTGAATCTTGCGGAATCCCCCGAACGGTCCGAACCAACCGTTCGGGGGCGCTTTTCCGAAGCACCATGCGCGAGTGGATAGGTGGACGCGCCCGTGGACAACCCGGTTTTCGCGTCCCCTTCCACACGCATCCACACCGACCCCTGGCAAATGGTGGATAAGCGTTATGCCGAGGGTACCGCTGTGGATAAGCTCGGAACCGTTCAAGTGGCAACGGAGGCGGCATGGAAAAGATTCTCGAACCGGTGGTGTTCCTGTGCATCATCCTGATCGGCTACGCATTCAAGCGGATCGGCTGGTTCAAGCAAAACGACTACCGGGTATTGCAGAAGATCGTGTTCAACCTCCTGTTGCCCGCCGCGGTGATCGTCTCGTTCATGGACAACTCGCACGACATGAACCTGCTGTGGGTGGCGCTGTTCGGTTTCTGCTGCTCGGTCATCCCCATCCTCACGATCTACTTCACCACGCGCAAGTCGCCGCTCGGAGACCGCGCGTTCGAGATGCTCAACGGTTCCGGCTTCAACATCGGCTGCTTCGCCTTGCCCGTCGTGCAGGCGCTCATGGGACCGTCCGCCGCGGTGGCGGTGGTGATGTTCGACATCGGCAATTCGGTGATGATGTCCGCCGGCATGAACGCGGTGACCACGCAGCTGCTGCACATCGACGACACGCATCCCCTGACGCCCGAGGAACAGGCCCGGCCGATCGGCCCGCACAAGCCGCGCAAGATTATGGACAAGGACGCCCGCCGGTTGCAGCGCCGCGCGAACTTCCGGCGCATCGCCCGCAACTTCTACTCCTCGGCCGCGTTCATGACGTACATGCTCATGCTGCTCGTGCTGCTGAGCGGCTTCACCATGCCCGAGTGGATTGGCACCACGCTGCGGCCGCTGTCCAACGCGAATGCCTTCTGCTCGATGATGATGGTGGGCATGCTCATGGATGTGCCGCAAGGCCGGGACGACGTGCGCCGCGTGGCCACGGTGTTCGGCTGGCGCTGGCTGTTCGCGGTGCTCTTCGCCGTCGCGGCATGGTTCATCCTGCCGGTCGACCCGACCGTGCGCAAGGCCGTGATCTTCGCCTGCTTCGCGCCGGTGGGCGTGTTCTCCACGCTGTTCACCGACCGTGTGCTCGGCAACGCTCGTCTGGCCGGCCTGTGCCTGGCGTTCACGGCCATCATGGGGCTGATCGCCATGACGGCCATCAATCTGCTGCTGGTAGTGTGACGTGCGTGGAGCGGATGACATGCGTGACGTGTCCGTGATTCGCCGGCATATGACGGTGACCGGCCGCGTGCAGGGCGTGGGCTACCGGTATGCGGTGGTGACGGCCGCCCTGCGCATAGGCGTGAGCGGCTGGGTGCGCAACTGCTACGACGGGTCCGTGGAATGCGAGGCGCAGGGGACGCGCGAGCAACTGGACCGTCTGGTGGCGGCGCTGCGGGAGGGCTCGCCGTGGAGTCGCGTGGCGGGCATTGCTGCGGAGGATGTGCCGGCGCTTGACGGCCCGCAGCCGCAGTTCACCGTGCGGCGGTAGGCGCGTCGGCCGTGGCCGGATGCGCGCGATCGGTCCAACCTAGGCCGCCTCTGATGCAGGTTGGACCGATCGCGTGAAAAAACGGCCGTTTTCGGAGCTAAAAATCGCATGATCGGTCCAACCTGCGAATGTGAGTGCACAGGTTGGACCGATCATGCAAAAAGCCCGGAGCCTGACGGTTCCGGGCTTTTCTGCGCCATTGCGACGCGTACGTGGAGCATGCCGGGTTCGAACCGGCGACCCTCTGCTTGCAAAGCAGATGCGCTACCAGCTGCGCCAATGCCCCGTGGTATTTCCGATTGTACAGAAAAAAAGAGCGGCCACACTGAGCCGCCGCAATTTTTCCGTGGGCCCGGGAGGATTTGAACCTCCGACCTCATCCTTATCAGGGATGCGCTCTAACCACCTGAGCTACGGGCCCGATCCATGCGCACTTCAAAAGCGCACAATCGTTTAGTTTACCAAGGCGAAGGTATCTGTCAAATATGGGTTAACCATCGGCGTGTTGCTTGGAATGCCGCCGATTCTCGGGCCACAATATGGGTGTGACAGGCAAAACACCATCGCCGACGGTACTGGACATGGCCGGGGTGCGCGTGCATCTGACGCGCAAACCGATCAAGAACCTGTACCTGCGCGTCAAGCCGCCGGACGGGCGTGTGGAGATCTCCGCGCCTATGCGCATGGGGTTGCCGCGGATCGAAGCGTTCGTGGCCGAGCGACGCGAGTGGATCGGCGATCAGCAGCGCAAGGTCCGAGCGGCGCGTGAGAGAACCCTTGCGGACGGCGGCCAAGGGAACGGCGATCAAGGCAACGTGGCAGATGTTGGTGCTGCCGTTACATGGACCGACGAGCGCAAACGGCAGGCCGCCGCCGCGGTCGATGCGCAGCTGCCCGCCCTGCTGGCCCGCTGGACGCCCATCATCGGTCGGGCGCCCTCGCACGTCACCCTGCGCGTGATGCGGTCGCGCTGGGGTTCCTGTACGCCGGCGACGGGCCGGATACGGCTCAACCTGCAGCTCGGCCTCATGGAGCCGCGGTTTCTGGAGTATGTGCTCGTGCACGAGATGACGCATCTGTGGGCCAGCGGGCACGGCGAGAAGTTCCAGCGGTTGATGAGCTCCTACCTGCCGAACTGGAGGGAACTGCGGCGGGAGCTCAACAAACGCGTGGTGCTATAGGGCGCGATTGCGGCGCGCGATTGCGGTGCGCGACCGCGATCAGGCCACGTGGGAGCGCAGGAACCACTGGAACTTCTCCAGTTCCTGCACGTGGTCCTGCACGATGTTGGAGGAGACCAGATCAAGCTCGTCCAGCTCGGCGATGGCCTTGCGGTCGTCGGCGATGAACGCGTCGTAGTACTCGATCAGCGCGTTGATGTAGTCGGTGGTGGAGCCGCGGCCGGCAAGGTCGAAGTCCTTCCACGTGCGGTTGCGGACGATCGCCTCGGGACGGCCGTCCGGCGAGCCGCCCAGGGTGGCGATGCGCTCGGCGGTCTCATCGGCCTGGGCGAGCACGACCTCGACCTGCGGGTCGAGCATCTCGTGCACGGCAATGAAGTTCGGGCCGGTCACGTTCCAGTGCGCGTGCTTGAGCACGAGCGCGGCCTCCTGCTCCTGGCTCAGGCGGTTCTGCAGAATCGCCACGGCCTTCTCGCTGGCGGCCTCGTCCAGTCCGGGGACGGTGAATGCAAGCGTCATGATGCGCTCCTTCCATGTGCGGCGTGCCGCACCGATCGCGGACGCCTCGTACGCCCCAGTCTAGAAGCATCCGGGCACAGCCCCGCAGCCGGTACGGCCTGGGCTACTTCCCGCGCGTGTCGGCCACAGCGGCCTTGGCGTTCGCGTCCGGCTTGGCCCCGGCAGCCGCATCGTTCGCATCGGCTGCGCCCGCGCCGGTGTTCTTGCGCACCTCGATGGTCTCGATGCGCCGGCCGTCCACCTTGGTGACGACCATGTCGTATCCGTCGTCGGTGTGTAGCACGTCGCCCACTGCGCCCATCTTGCCGGTGTGGGCGAGGAAGTACCCGGCCACGGTCTCGTACGGGCCGTCCTCGAGCTCTATGCCCGTCAGGTCCGCGAAGTCCTCGATCGTCATGCCGCCGTCCAGCTTGGCCACGCCGTTGACGAACACTGTGCGGCCCTTGCTTTCCGGGCCGCGCTCCTCGGGAAGGTCGTATTCGTCGCGGATGTCGCCCACGAGCTCCTCGGTCATATCCTCCAGTGTGACGATGCCGTCCGTGCCGCCGTATTCGTCGATCACCACGGCCAGGTGGATGCCGCGGCGGCGCAGCAGCGACAGACTCGGCAGCAGCTTGGAGGTGCCGGGCAGGGAGATGCCCTCGCGCGTCACGTCGCGCACGGTCTTGGCGTTCGGGTCGCGCACGTCGAGCAGGTCGCGCACGTGGACGAAGCCGAGCACGTCGTCGAAGTCCTTGCCGGTGACCGGGTAGCGCGAGTACGGCATGGAACGCACGTAGGCGGCCGCTTCCTCGATGCTTTGGTTGCCGTCGAGGAACACCACGTCGGCGCGCGGTCGCATCACCTCGGCCACGATCGTCTCGGAAGCGTCGAACACGTCGTCGAGAATGGTCCGCTCGTCCTTGCCGAGGTTGGAGTTGGAGTTGACGAGCACGCGCAGCTCGTCGTCGGACACCTCGGATTCGGTCTCGTTCGGGTCGAAACCGAGCAGTCGCACGATGCCGTTCGTGTTCTTGCCGATCAGCCAGATGATCGGGCTGCAGATCCTGGCGAAGATGTCGATCGCTGGCACCACGGCGCGGGCGATCTGCTCGGTGCGCTGCATGGCGATGCGCTTGGGCACCATCTCGGAGATCACGATCGAGCAGTAGGAGATGATGAGCGTGAGGGTGATGGTGGTCAGCGGCGCGGCGATGTTGGTCGGCACGCCCCAGCTCTCCACCACGGGCACGATGAACGGGGAGATGGATGATTCGCCGAACGATGCGGACAGGAAGCCGCACAGCGTCACGCCGATCTGCACGGTGGACAGGAACGTGTTCGGGTCGCGGGCGATCTTGGCCACGCGGGCGCCCCTCGCGTCCTCCTGCTCCATCTGGTCGACCTGGGAGCCGCGCAGGCTCACCAGCGCCAGTTCCGTGCCGGCGAACACGGAACCGAGCAGCAGGAAGACGAAGATCAGCAGGACATTCAAACCAAGTGACATGCCACCACCATAAGCGATCGGCACGTCAATCCGCCGCGGACGTTGCAGGGCTTTGCAGCGCAGGGCTTTGCAGCGCAGGGCTCAGAAGCTCAACACCTCGACCTTGCCGGTGGCGAGCTGGTAGCGCGCGCCCACGATCATGAGCCGGTCGTGCGCCAAGGCGTCCTGAATCACCTCGGAGCGGGTGACGAGCTCCTCGATGGTGTGCGCCACGTGTACGCGCTCGAAGTCGTCGTGCTCGTCCAGCTCGGCCTCGCGCGCCTGCCACACGGACATGCCGACCGTGCGCAGGATGATCGACTCGGCGCTGGCGATCCGCTCGTCGAGGTCGGCCATCTGGTCCGCGGCCTCGAGCGAGCCGGCCGGATCCTCGGTGGCGGAGGCGATCAGCGCGTCCAGCTCGTCCGCCGCCGCGTCGATCGCGCCGCAGCCCTCGTGGCCCAGCACCACGAGCAGGCTCACGTGCAGGTGGGACACTGCGTATTCGAGCGAGGCGAGGACCGCGTCGTCGATGATCTGCCCGGCCGTGCGCACGGTGAACAGGTCGCCGAGGCCCGCGTCGAACACGATCTCCGGGGGCACGCGCGAATCCGAACAGGCGAGCACCGCCGCGTCCGGGTTCTGCCGGTCGATCAGCGTTTCGCGGGTGGTGGCGTCCTGCCACGGGTGCTCCGGCTTGCCCTCCACGAACCGTCGGTTGCCTGCCAGCATGCGGCTCCACGTGGCGTTCGCCGTGGTGTCCTGATCGTCGTTCGTGGCGTTCGTCTGATCGTCCTCGGCCATTGATGCTCCCGTCGCTCGGTGACTTTCGTATCCACCGGCCATCTTACGGCCTGAGCGCGGCATGTGATGTTTCTCACCCTGCGCTTTCAGCATGCTTTCAGACTGGCGGGCTGCGGTCAGGATACGATGAAGGCGGATGAAATCGCATCCGATGAAAGGAACGATGATGACTCTTCTGCAGCATGAAATCACCGATTTCAAGGTTCAAGCCTTCCAGGACAACGCATTCCACGAGGTGACCAAGGAGGACGTGCTCGGCCACTGGTCCGTGTTCTTCTTCTACCCGGCCGACTTCACCTTCGTGTGCCCGACCGAGCTCGAGGATCTGGCCAACAAGTACGAGGACTTCAAGAAGATCGGTTGCGAGATCTACTCCGTCTCCTGCGACACGCACTTCGTGCACAAGGCGTGGCATGACGCCAGCGAGAAGATCGCCAAGATCCAGTACCCGATGCTCGCCGATCCGACCGCCCTGCTCGCCCGCGACCTCGACACCTACAACGAGGCCGACGGCATGGCCGAGCGCGGCGACTTCATCGTCAGCCCCGAGGGCAAGGTCGTGGCCTACGAGGTCATCAGCTCCAACGTGGGCCGCAACGCCGACGAGCTGCTGCGCCGCGTGCAGGCCTCCCAGTTCGTGTACGAGCACGGCGATCAGGTCTGCCCGGCCAGCTGGACCCCGGGCGACGAGACCATCGAGCCGAGCCTCGACCTGGTCGGCCAGCTCTGATCGCGCGATCGGCGAAACGGTAATACTTTGACGGCGTGGGCTCCCTCCGCAGAGGGGGCCCGCTCGTTTTTTCGGAAAGGATCCAAGACATGCCCAACAGCGATTTGTATGACGTGATCGTGATCGGCGGCGGCCCGGCCGGCCTCACCGCGGGCCTGTACCTCGCCCGCGCCCGCTACCGCGTGCTCGTGCTGGAGAAGGACGACTTCGGCGGGCAGATCACCATCACCAACGAAGTGGTGAACTATCCGGGCGTCGGCCGCACCACCGGCCGTGCGCTCACCCGCACCATGCGCGAACAGGCCAAGGACTTCGGCGCCGAATTCCTCACCGCCGAGGCCACCGGTCTGGACGTGGACGGCGACGTGAAGGTGGTCCATACCTCGCGCGGCGATCTCAAGACGTTCGGCATCCTCATCGCCACCGGCGCAAGCCCCCGCAAGATCGGTTTCTCGGGCGAGTCCGAGTACGCGGGCCGCGGCGTGGCCTACTGCGCCACGTGCGACGGCGAGTTCTTCACCGGCAAGGAAGTGCTGGTGGTGGGCGGCGGATTCGCGGCCGCCGAGGAATCCGTGTTCCTCACCAAGTACGCCAGCAAGGTGACCGTGCTTGTGCGCGAGAACGATTTCACGTGCGACGCCGCCGTGGCCGCCGAAGCCAAGAACAACCCGAAGATCGAGGTGCGCTACGGCGTGGAGCTCAAGGGCGTCACGGCCGGCCAGGGCGGCCTGCGCGAGGCGACGATACTCGAGCGCGCGTCGGGCGAGACCGAGACGTGGAAGCCCGCGGACGGCGGCACGTTCGGCGTGTTCGTGTTCGCCGGCTACGTGCCCGCCACCGAACTGGTGCGCGGCGTGGTGGAGCTCGACGATCACGGCTACGTGGTGACGCACGGCTATCTGGAGACCTCCGTGCCGGGCGTGTACGCGGCCGGTGACCTGCGCGTCAAGAACCTGCGTCAGGTGGTCACCGCCACCGCGGACGGGGCCATCGCCGCCGTGGAGCTGGAGCGCTACGCCAAGCAGATGAGCGAGAAGACCGGACTCGTGCCGCCGCGCCCCACCGCCACCGCGTACGAGCAGGCGGAAGCGGCCGCGGCCTCGTCCCCGGCGGCCTCCGCGGCCGGCACCACGCCCGCCCCGGCGCCCGTCCGTCGCAGCGAGGATGCGGCCGCCGCCAAGGCGCAGCAGGCCAGGAAGCCCGGCGAACTGTTCTCCGATGCGATCAAGCAGCAGCTGGCCCTCGTGTTCGGCCGCATGGCCCGTCCCGTCACGCTCTCGCTCGAGCTGGACGGCACCCCGCTTTCCGCGGAATTGCAGGGCTTCGTGGGCGAGATCGCGAAGCTGTCCGGCGGCAAGGTGCTCGTGGAGGCTTCTTCGGACGGCGCCCAGCTGGACGAATCCGGCCGCGCCGAGTTCGACCCGGCCGGCGTGCTGCCCGGCGCCCGCCCGTGCGTGCGCATCTGCGTCCCCGGCGCAGACGGCAAGCCGGAACCCACCGGCCTCGCCTTCCACGGCGTCCCCTCCGGCCACGAGTTCAACTCGTTCGTGCTGGGACTGTACAACGCCGTCGGCCCGGGCCAGCCCCTCGATGACGACCTGCGCGAGCGCGCCGCCGCCATCGCCGAGCCGACCGACGTGATGATTCTTGTTTCGCTGACCTGCACCATGTGCCCGGAGACGGTCCTCGCGTCCCAGCGCATCGCGTCGCTCAACCCGAACGTGCGCGCCGAGGCCTACGACGTCTCGCACTTCCCCGAGCTCAAGGACCAGTACGGTGCGATGAGCGTGCCGTGCATTGTCATCGACCGCGGCGGCGATCAGGGCGGTCAGAAGGTCGAGTTCGGCAAGAAGTCCATCGCCCAGATGCTCGACCTGCTCGGCGCGTAAGGCATTGGGAGCGGGCGTTTCTGCCCAATCTGCGTCCGAATTTTGCGAGATTGGGCAGAAACGTCATCTGACGGGCCGATCAAGGGCTCCAGGATGACGTTCCTGTCCAATCCCTGCAAAATCCTCGCGCAGAATGGGTAGGAACGGACGCGGTGACGTTGTATCGGATTTCGTTGTCCGAAAAAGTCGTTGGGGATGACGCCACATGCGTTCGGATGACTAGTCCGAGCTCGACGCTCTTATCCATGATGCCCGTCCCGATAGCCGACTATGTACTTTGTCCAGCCTCGCGGTGAACACGTCGACCATGGCGCTCTGAATCTTATTTATGGCTCTAAAAGCTCACAGCAACGAGGAGAGCTCTCTCATACTGTGCTGCGGGACGCCGAGCGGGAAAAGGAAAGGCCTCCGCGATAGTGCGGAGGCCTTGCTGTACCGCGGTGGTTCCGCGCGCGCTACGCTACAGCGCGGAAACACCGCTACGTTTGCGTGGTTGGAAGTCCACCGGACTTCTAACCCGTTTGCCACGGCGGTAAGCCGCGGCAAACGACGCAAACGTCAGCCCGTGTTCTGCAGGCCGGCGGCGACGCCCGAAACGGTGCACAGGATCAGGTAGATGAACCCGGCCTGCTGGTCCTTGCTGAGCTCTTCCTTGTCCACCTTCTTGCGCAGCGAACGCAGGGCGAGCATCTGGGTGACCGACAGCGCATCCACGTACGGAGAGCGGATGCGGATGGCCTGACCGAGCACGTGACGGTGCTGCAGCGGCCACTTGTCTCCCACGATGGCCAGAACCCACTTGCGGGTGAGCTCCATCTCGGTGAGCACCTTCTCGTTGAGATCCTCGCGGTCGCCGAGCGAAAGGTACATCTTGGCGATGCGCTCGTCGGTCTTCGCGATCGACATCTCAATGTTGTCGATGAAGGTGGAGAACAGCGGCCACTCCTCGTACGCCTCGCGCATGGTCTTCAGGTCGCCGAACTGCTCGCACGCGGTGCCCAGACCGTACCAGGCGGCCAGATTGATGCGCGCCTGCGCCCAGGAGAAGATCCATGGAATGGTACGCAGATCGTCCAGCGACTTGGCGCCCAGACCGCGCTTGGCCGGACGGGAGCCGATCGGCAGCAGGCCGATCTCCGTCAGCGGCGTCACGGTGGAGAACCACGGCGCGAAGTCCGGCGTGTTGAGCAGGTCAAGGAACCGTTCGTGCGACGCCTCGTCCAGCTTGGCGGCCATGTCCGCGTATTTGTGGGTCATCTCGGTGTTGCGCTTCTCCACGCTCGGCGCGGACTGCAGCAGCGTGGCCGCAGCAACCGACTCGACGTGGCGCACGGCCAGCACCGGGTTGCCGTAGCGGGCGAAGATGACCTCGCCCTGCTCGGTGAGTTTGAAGCGGCACTTCACGGAGCCGACCGGCTGGGCCAGCACCGCACGGTTCGCCGGGCCGCCGCCACGACCCACGGCACCGCCGCGGCCATGGAACAGCGTCAGGTCGATGTCGTGCGACTCGGCCCACTTGGCGATGCGCTCCTGCGCGGAATGCAGCGCCAGCGTGGCGGACGTCGGGCCCGCATCCTTCGAGGAATCCGAGTAGCCGAGCATGACCTCCAGCTTGTTGCCGGTGGCCTTGAGCCGCGCCTGAACCTCGGGGATCTTGATCATTTCCTCAAGCACGTTCACCGAGTTCTGCAGATCCTCCAGCTGCTCGAACAGCGGGATCACGTCGATCGTCGGCACGTCCTCCGGGTGCGCAAACGCCAGACGGTTCAGCTCGAACACGTCCTTGATGTTCTGCGCGCTCTTCGTGAAGGAGATGATGTAGCGGCGGGCGGCCTTGATGCCGTTGCGCTTCTGGATGGAACCCAGCGCGCGGAAGGTGTCCAGCACCTCGTGCGTCATGGGCTGCAGTTCGCCGCGTTCGCCGTGCAGGCCGTGCTCGCGGATGTCCGCGAGGGCGCGCGCATGCACCACGGAATGCTGGCGGAACTCCATCTCCACCATGTGGAAGCCGAACGTCTCCGCCTGCCAGATCAGGTCCTGCAGGGGGCCGTACGCGCTGCGCTTTGCACCGGCTGCGGCCAGCGAATGCTGCACCACCTTCAGGTCGGCGATGAAATCGTCGGCCGTGTGGTACATCAGGTCCGCGTCGCGCAGGATCGTGTAGTGCAGGCGGTCGGCGATCACCAGCATCACGGCCCGGTGCAGCTCCTTGGTGGAGATCAGCGCGGCCTTGTCGGTCAGACGCTCGCTCATCTCCTTCTGGTGGCTCCACAGGCTCTTGAGCTCCATGCTCGGCGGCGTGGTCTCCGCCTCCATGGTCAGGTTCTTGCCCACCGTGCGCGTGGCCTCCTCAAGGGCGGCCAGCATGTGGTCGCTGAACTTGCGGGCCACCTGACGGCTCACCTTCGCGGTCACGTTCGGGTTGCCGTCGCGGTCGGAACCGATCCAGCTGCCCGGGTGGAAGAACGCGGGGCACACCGGCTCCACGAGGCCGGCCTTGTCGCCCAGCACCCAATCGTCGAAACGGCGGTACACCTTCGGGATCGTGTGGAACAGCGTGTTGTCGAAGATGTCGAGGATCGTGTCCGCCTCCTCGACCGGGGTCGGCTTCTTCAGCGCGATCGGCGAAGTGCGGAACAGCGCATCGATCTCGTTGTAGAGACGGCGGCAGTTCTCCTTCTTGTCCGTGCCGCCGAGCAGCCTGTGCTGCTCCAGCAGTTCGGAGATGCGGCGGATCTTGCCTTCGACGGCCTTGCGGCGGGCCTCGGTCGGATGCGCGGTGAACACCGGGTGGAACTCCAGGCGGTTGAGCAGGTCGCGGGCCTTGGCCGGGCCCATCTCCTGCAGCAACTGGTGGTAGGCCAGCGTCATCTCGTTGATCGGATCGACCGCCTCGTCCTCGCTCACGCTGGCCTCGCGGCTGTGCAGCACGGAGACGCGATAGTTCTCCTCGCACAGGTTGGCCAGATGGAAATACGTGGCGAACGCACGCGCCAGTAGCTGGGCGTCGTGAAGGTTCATCGCGTCGATCGTCTTCACGGCCTCGGCCAGCCCGTCCTCATCGGGATTCGGATCGGTCATGCCGCCGAAGTGCTCGGCGCTCGCCTCCACCGCGTAGGCGCGGACGGTGTCGAACTTGGCGAGCAGATCCTTGTCGAACTCACCAAGCACATCCCTCAGAATGCGCAGGCACAGATCCATGTCCTGCTTGAGGGATTCGGGCAGATCATGCTCTTCCGGGCCCTTCTTGCCCGTGCCGGACGTCAGGATGCTGGCGTCCGCGGCATTGATCTGTTGATCGTTAGCTGTCATCAGACCTCCTTTACCGGGCCTCCGGTTGCTCGTCAACCGTCCTTCCGCGGCTCCTCCGCGGTTGTATGGGGACGGACGTACCAAGCCCAAAGCCTTAAGCCCGATTGGCTAGTGGCCACCATTCTATGCGCGAAATCGACGTTTGTATTACGAGCGGCTGGATAGTGAGCACGGCCGGGCGGCAATCCGGGGCGGTGGCCCGGCGGCGGAATCTCGCTACATGGGGGTACATATGGCAGTGTGAGTTTCCTGAGGAAGAACAAGTCCGCAGCATCCGCCGATTCCACTCAGCCCAAGTCTGCACAGCCCAAGCCGGCGCAGCCGGGGGGAGCCACCGCCGTGCGCAAGTTCCACACCCACTCCATCCCGCTGGACATGGAAGACATCGTCCGTGACTGGGACAAGCCGATCGTGGACGCGGGCATCGCCGCCAAGGCAAGCGTGATCGTGCGCGTCGGCACCCTCGACCTCGGCGCCGGCACCGGAAGCTTCCGCGTGCGCGAAATGATGCACCGCATCGCCTACCCGCTGGGCGTGCACGTGCGCGCCGACGTCAACCTGACCGACATCGAAGCCACCTGCACCGACGGGCACAACCGCATCACCGAAGTCATCGACCTGCCCACCACGGGCGTCAACACCGAGCGTATCTGGCTGCTCGAGCACTTCGCCGACTGGTTCGCCGTGAACCTCGGCAAAAGCTCCATGTACCACGTGCAGTCCAAGCTGTCCGAAGGCGTGGTACAGCACCTCGACGAGCGCGATGCCTCCCAGTACTCCGCGGACCTGTCCAAG
Organism: Bifidobacterium sp. LH_389; assembly: GCF_056357235.1. Classification (NCBI taxonomy): domain Bacteria; kingdom Bacillati; phylum Actinomycetota; class Actinomycetes; order Bifidobacteriales; family Bifidobacteriaceae; genus Bifidobacterium; species Bifidobacterium sp. LH_389. Next base: position 26,936 of record NZ_JBKEVR010000003.1, on the reverse strand, counting down.
AAGATCCGCGAGGAGCTCAAAGCCGCGGCCCAGGGCGGGGAGGCCTCCGAGGACCCGGTGCTTGAAGCCATGGAACTCGCCCAGCGCGTGAACAGCCTCAAAAGCGAGGCCTCCGCGGCACATGCCGAAGTCGAAGCGGAAGCCTCGCTCGGCGACGACAGCGAGGAAGCCCACCGCCTCCTTGCCGACGACCTGCCCGTCGTGCCGGTGGAAAGCCGCACCAGCGACGAGGAACGCTTCGATCAGGAGGAGGTCTTCTCCGGAGACAGCGACGCCGTGCGCGACCGGGTCGCGGCCCGGGTCGCCGCGCGCATGGCCGACCGGGACGAAAAGCGGCGTCGCCTGTTCGAGGAGGACGGCTACATCGACCCCGCATCCGGCTCCTCCGCCAACAAGGCGGGGCGTGTGCACCGCCCACCGGAAGGCGAATACGCCGCGCACTTCGACCACGTGGGGGCCAAACCCAAAACCGAGCGGCACGAAGGCATCACGGTCCGGCAGGCCCACGAGCGCCTCGACCTGATCGAACGTCGCAAGCCCCTGTACCAGCCGTGGTTCTCCGGACTCGCCTCGGCCATCGCTTGCGCGTCCTTCGTGTTCCTGCTCGGCGGCGGACCCTACGACATGATCGGCGCATTCGTGGGCGCCGGACTCGGCCAGTGGCTGCGGCGCCGGCTCTTCGCCCACCACCTCAACCAGTTCTTCGTCACCTTCGTCTGCGTGGCCGCCGCCGCGCTCGCCTGCACCGGCACGCTGCGGCTTGTCGGCCTGCTCGACCCGGTGGCCCTCTCGCACGACACGGCCTACATCGGCGCGATGCTGTTCGTCATCCCCGGATTCCCGCTCATCACGGGCGGGCTCGACATGGCGAAGATCGACTTCCCGTCCGGCATCCAACGCATCACCTATGTGCTGTGCATCATTCTCATGGCCACGCTCGCCGGCTGGATGGTCGCGGCGATCGTGCATCTCAATCCGGAAGGGTTCGAGCCGCTCGGCCTCAACCCGTGGGTCAACGGGTGCCTGCGTTTCGTGTTCGCATTCCTTGGCGTATGGGGCTTCTCCGTGCTGTTCAATTCCCCGCAGCGCATGTGCCTGGTCGCGGCGATCATCGGCGCCGTCACCGACACCCTGCGTCTGGAACTCACCGATTTCGGGGTGCCGCCGGAAGCCGCCACGTTCATCGGGGCCTTTCTTTCCGGCATTCTCGCCTTCGTGTGGCGTTCGTCGGTGCGCCACGGCTGGCTGCCGCCGCACCTCGGCTACCCGCGCATCTGCCTGACCGTGCCGTCGATCGTCATCATGGTTCCGGGCATGTACATGTACCGCGCGATGTTCTACTTGGGCGGCTTCGACACCATCAATGCGTTGGACTGGGCCTTCCGGGCCTTCATGGTGATCCTGTGCCTGCCGGTCGGGCTGGCGATGGCCCGCGTGGTCACCGACAAGTCCTGGCGTTACGACGTGTGAGCGACCGCCGCTCCGGTGCCCATGTCTGGCGTCCGTCCGCCTTCGCGGACGGACGCTTTGCTTTGGGCCTGAGGCTCCGGCGCGGACCGCCGGCCTTGCGGCGGGGACAACTTCCGGGCGCCATATGCGGTTCCGCGTGGTCCCATGCGGTTCCGCGAAAGGTTATCTGCGTTCGTGGGGTAGATTGAGGGAATTGCAGGCAGCCATCTGCGTTCGTGGGGGACTTCCTTGCGGACATAAGCTCCGACTGACGCCAGTTCCGGCGCCATTCCCGCGGAAAAAGGTTACCGCCGCGTCGTGGAAGTCCCCCACGAGAGCAGATGCCTCTTCGCAAAGTCTGAAATGTACCCCACGAACGCAGATACCTTGGGCGGTGTGACGTTCTGACGGTTTAAGCAGACGTTTGGCGGCGCCCGCGCAGCGCGTCAGGCCCTTTCAACCCACCGCGCCCTCCAGAATCGCTTGTCCACGCGCTCCCAGATTGGCTTCTTCGCAAGTCTCCGGGCATCGCAGATCTGCTGCGTGGTCAGTCGCGCGCACAGCGGCACGGGAACACCCAGAACGTCTTCGCATCGGGTGGCCACGCGTTGCGCCAGATTCTCCTCCGCTTGAACGTCCCGCAGATCCAACAGCGTCACCTTGATATAGATCCAGCCCAGCATTTCCAACGCTTCCCGGCGCTTGTCGTCCTGCAATACCTGCGCGCTGCTGAACCGGTGGTAGCCGCCGTCGTATTCGATGGCGATGCGCAGTTCCGGGTACGCCATGTCCACAAAGACGAGTCGTCCGGACGGCAGACGCACCGGATAATTGATCTGCAGCGGCGGAAGGCCATATTTCAGCAGGGCCAGACGGGTGCGCGTCTCCTGAGAGGAATCGGTGCCTTCCCGCATCAGTGCAAGAGCCTTCCTGCAATTGCGGCTTCCCTCGAATCGCCCGTCCGTCACGTTGAGCGCCGCATTGAGGAAGGAGACGAAATCGGTGAGTTCCGCACGGACGAGGCGACGGTTGCGGCGCATCATCGAATCACCGAGAACAATGAGCTCGTCCAAGGCCAGAATGGCGGCATAATGCGCCCACGTGCATGCGGGCGTGGTGCATTCGACGGCTCGGTTAACGGTAGCGGTGGTGAGCGGACCGTTCCAACTGAGAAAGCGGACTCCCTTGATGCGGCTTTTGTCGGCCGGGCTGCCCACCACCACATCCATGTCCGTGCGTCGGCGTTCGGACTCCGGTTCGATGGGCTTCTCGATGGCAAGCAGTTCCAGCGCGTCGGACCGGGCGAAGACCAGACGCCGCTTGCTGCGCTGCTGCAGTGCCGCGCAGGCTTCGAGCCGCCGGCGTTTGAGTTCGGTGAGCGATTCGAGCGAATACGATTCCGTGTTCATGCCTCCGACGCTAGCCGCATTGCGCGGGCCGGGGAAGGTGCGCCACCGCCGCTGTGGATAAGTGCATAATTCGTGTCGCGGTGCATAACTGGCCGCCGCCACGCTGTCCCGGACTTTGGTCTATCCGCCGGCACTGCCGACCCACTCGGCCAATATGCGGAACGAATGGTGAGACGATCCGCCGCCGACGCGTGTTCGTACCTATACATTGGAAAGCCCAACGGGGCGTGCGCGGCGCGGAAAGCTACAGAGCGGGAGAGTCATGATGGTTTCGGCGGATTTCTGGGTGTTTGTGGCCATGGTGGTGTATTTCGCGGCCATGCTGTCCATCGGCTTCTTCTACTCGAAGCGCTCGAATTCCTCCGCCAAGCAGTACTTCGCCGGCGGTCGCGGCGTGGGCCCGTGGCTCACCGCACTGTCCGCGGAGGCGTCCGACATGAGCGGTTGGCTGCTCATGGGCCTGCCCGGCGTGGCGTACTTCACCGGTCTGGCAGATCCGATGTGGACCGCGCTGGGTCTGGCGCTCGGCACGTACCTCAACTGGCGGCTGGTGGCGCGCCGTCTGCGCCGCTACTCGGTGATCGCCGGGGATGCGATCACCATCCCGGACTTTTTCGCCAAGCGCTTCCATGACGACAGGTCGCTGATCTCCACCATTGCGGCGCTGATCATTCTGGTGTTCTTCTGCGTGTATGTGGGCAGCTGCTTCGTGACCGTCGGCAAGCTGTTCACCACGCTGTTCGGCTTCGACTACCACCTGACGATGGTCCTCGGTGCGGCGGTGGTGTTCGTGTATACCATCGTGGGCGGCTACCTGTCGGTGGTGGCCACGGATTTCGTGCAGGGCGTGCTCATGTTCTTCGCGCTCGCCGTGGTGTTCGTCGGGTCGGTCGCGGGCGCGGGCGGCGTGGAGAACACGGCGGAGTTCCTCGAGAGCATTCCGGGCTTCCTGTCCGGCGATCAGGTGGCGTCTCCGGCGCTCAACGAGTTGGGCGAGCAGATGGTGCGCGAGGGACAGGCGGTGTTCGGCGCGCCGAAGGACTACGGCATCATCACGATCGTGTCCATGCTGGCGTGGGGCTTGGGGTATTTCGGCATGCCGCAGGTGCTGGTGCGGTTCCTGTCGATTCGCAGCGTGGGCGAGATCCGCAAGTCGCGCATCATCGCCACGTCGTGGTGCGTGGCGTCGCTGGCGTGCGCGATCGCGATCGGTCTGGTGGGGCGCGCGATGATGCCCACGCAGTTCCTTACGGAGACCGCGGCGGAGAGCGTGTTCATCGTGGCCGCGCAGACGCTGCTGCCGAGCTTCGTGTGCGGCGTGGTGGTGTCCGGCATCTTCGCCGCGTCGATGAGCTCGAGTTCGTCGTACATGATCATCGGCGCGTCCGCGATGGGCGAGAACATCTTCCGCGGCCTGCTGCATCGCAAGGCGTCCGACCGGCAGGTGATGATCGTGGCGCGTGTGACGCTGCTGGTCATGTTCCTGTTCGGCGTGCTGGTGGCGTACGACCAGAATTCCTCGATCTTCCAAGTGGTGTCGTACGCGTGGGCCGGCTTGGGCGCATCGTTCGGCCCGCTGATGCTGTGCTCGCTGTACTGGCGGCGCACGAACCGGCCTGGTGCCGTCGCGGGCATGCTGACCGGCACGGTTGCGGTACTGGTGTGGCATAACGTCGTAAAGCCCTTGGGCGGCGTATTTGCGATCTACGAGTTGCTGCCCGCGTTCCTGCTGTCGCTGCTGGCCATCGTGGCGGTGTCGCTGCTGACCGCTCCCCCGTCGGATGCCATGCTCAAGGAATTCGACCATTACCTGACCGCTCCGGACGACGCTCTGGTGGATCACGAGCTGCTGACTGCGGAGACGATGGCGTCGAAGCACCCGGCGGTGTGAACGGCGGTGTGAGCGGGCGGTTCGGCATACGCCCGGTGCCGGGCGGAGGCATACCGGTGCACGGGGTTGCCGGGCATGACGTGCTGCGAGGTGCATCGGGCCGCTGGTCCTGTCGGAGCGCGCGTGAGGCATAAGGCGCGATGATTCCGCGGTGACAGCGTGGGCACAGCGTGGGCGTATCTGACCCATGCCGTGCCCACGCTGTCACCGGCATTTTGCCGGTCTTTGCCGTTGCGCCGCGGGCCGCGGGCTGGATTTCCCCGGTCGCAGGGCGGTTTGATCGCCTCGCGGTTGCGGGGCGGGCCGCTAGCATGGGGCGAAGGGCCGGCGAGTCCGGCAGCCGGGCGTCGGACGGACAAAGAATCGGGCGGGCAAGGAGTGCGTATGGCTGGATATGCAATCGAACGTGTGATGATTCGTAATGTGCGGTTTCCCGGCGAAGTTGGGGCGCTGCACGACGTGCTGATCGACGGCGTGACGGTCGCCGCCGTCGGCCCGGCCGGTTCCCTGAACGATTCCGCGGCGAAGGATTCCGCAGCGAAGAGCTCGGCGGCCGTCACCCCGCACGCGGGAACGGCCGTGCGGGACGTGGACGCCGACGGCCGCTGGCTGATCCCCGGCCTGTGGGATTGCCACACGCATTTCACGCAATGGTCGGCCACGTTCGGCCGTCTTGACCTGCTTGCGGCCCGCAGCGCCGGCGAGGCGATGGCCATGCTGCGCGACTATCTGGCGGCCCGCCGCAAGGCCGGTACGCTGGACCCGAACGTGTTCGTGGTGGGCATGCGGTTCCGTCATTCCCTGTGGTCGGATGCGGACCAGCCCACGCTGGCGGCGATCGACGAGGCGGCGGGCGACCAGCCGGTGGCGCTCTCCAGCGCGGACATGCACTGCGGGTGGGTGAATTCCGCCGCGGCCCAACGGCTTGGCGTGCATGTGGGCGACTCCGGTCTGGTGGGTGAATTGGAATGGTTTGATGCATACTGCCGCTTGGACAACGCGCCCGGGGCTGCGGAGGAATCGCTGAGGCTGCTGCGACGTGCCGAACAGGACGCGGCCTCCAAGGGCGTGGTGGGCATCCGCGATTACGAGATGGCGGAGAACATCGATTCGTGGACGCGCCGGTTCGCGCTCGGCATCGACGGACTGCGCGTGGAGGCGGGCGTGTACCCGGAGCGTCTGCAGGCCGCCATCGACGCGGGCTGGCATACCGGCAGCGAACTGCCCGGCTCCCACGGACTGGGCCGCGTGGGCGCCATGAAGCTCATCTCCGACGGTTCGCTCAACACCCGTTCCGCCTACTGCTCCACGCCGTATTCGGGCATCGAACCGCCCACGTACGGCATGCTGAGCTATTCGCCTGAGCAGATCGAGACCTACATGCGTCTGGCCACGGAGCACGGGTTCCGCATCGCCTGCCATGCCATCGGCGACGAAGCGAACACGATCGTGCTCAACGCGGCGGCCGCCACCGGGGCGTGCGGGTCGATCGAACACGCTCAGATGCTCAAGACCGCCGATATCCCGCGCTTCGCCGAGCTGGGTCTCACGGCCAGCATCCAACCCCAGCATGCCATGGACGACCGCGATGTGATCGCCCGCTTCTGGGCGCAGCCGGCCGGCATTCCCTATGCATTCCGGTCCCTGCACGATGCCGGCGTGGCCTTGCGCATGGGCTCCGACGCGCCGGTCGCCCCGCTCGACCCGTGGCTGGCGATCTCCGCCGCCGTGTTCGGCACGGAAAGCTCCGACCGCGAGCCGTTCCAGCCCGAACAGTGTCTGGACGTGCGCACCGCGCTGGTTGCTTCCACCGCCGTCGGCCGCGACCGCCCGGCGTCCGGAGATCTGGCCGATCTGGTGCTGCTTGACCGTGATCCATACGCTGTCGCCACGCCGGAGGAGATGCGCGCGATGCCGTCGGTCGTGGCCGCGACCATGCTCGCCGGCCGCTGGACGTTCAGCCGGCTGTAGGCTTTGGGGGCGGCGGCGGTACCCAAGCGTGGATCGTGCGCGCCTCAAATTGCAGGTTGGACCGATCATGCAATCGCTCAGCCCGCACAATGCCAAACAAAAGGGCTCCCTCATGGCGAGGGAGCCCGGCGGCCGTTTGAGCCTCGGTGCGGCTCAGTACTTCATGCCCATGGCTTCGCGCACCTGCTCGAGGGTTTCCTCGGCGATCGCATTGGCGCGCCTGTTGCCGTCCTCGAGAATGTCGCGCACGGTATCCATGTCCTTGGCGAGTTCGGCGCGGCGCTCGCGGTGCGGGGCCAGGAACTCGTTGACGGAATCGATCACGTACTTCTTCAGCGCGCCGGCGCCCGCATCGCCGATCTCCTCGGCAATGTCCTTCGGATCGCGGCCGGTCACGAGCCCGGCGGTGGTCAGCAGCGCGGAGACCTGCGGGCGGGCGATCGGGTCGAACGTGATGCGGCGCTCGGAGTCGGTCGGGCTCTTCTTGATGAGCTTCGCGGTCTCCTCCGCGGTGGCGCCCAGCATGATCGAGTTGCCGTACGACTTGCTCATCTTGCGGCCGTCGAGACCGGGGATCTCCGGCGCGTCGGACAGGATGGCGGCCGGCTCCGGGAACACGGGGTGCTTCTTGGCGTAGCGCTCGTTGAAGCGGCGGGCGATGGTGCGCGTGATCTCCACGTGCGGCAGGTTGTCCTTGCCGATCGGCACCACGTTGGCCTTGCAGAACAGGATGTCGCACGCCTGATGCACCGGGTAGGTGAGCAGCAGACCGGTCAGGGCGTGGCCGGACGCCTCCATCTCGGACTTCACGGTCGGGTTGCGGTGCAGTTCGGCTTCGGTCACCAGCGAGAGGAACGGCAGCATGAGCTGGTTCTCGGCGGGCACGGCGGAGTGCGTGAAGATCATGGTCTTCTTCGGGTCGATGCCGGCGGCCATGTAGTCGAGCACCAGATTGAGCACGTTGTCCTGGATGTGCTCGGTGGTGTCGCGGTCGGTGATCACCTGATAGTCGGCGATGATGATGTTCGTGTTCACACCGCGGTTCTGCATGGCCACGCGCTCCTTGATGGAGCCGAAGTAGTGGCCCAGATGCAGACGGCCGGTGGGACGGTCGCCGGTGAGCATGGTGAACTTGCCCGGTTCCGCCTCCAGCTTGGCGAGCGTCGCGTCGGATCGCTTCTTCGCCGCCAGGAAGCTTGCGCTCATTTCGTTTCCAGCCGCCGTCAGCTGGGTTTCGGCCTGCTCGTCAGTCATCGCCTGTCCCTTGGTTTTGTGTAAGAACGGTACAAAAGTTCGCTTTTATGGTAAAAGTTCAAGAAGACAACATAACAAGTGGTATCCTCTTCTGTGATGAATTGATCGAAACTCGAGAATCGTAAAGTCAGGGGATCAACATGGGTCGCGGACGTCAGAAAGCAAAGCAGCAGAAAATTGCCCGTAAGCTCAAGTACCTGACAACCGATACCGATTACGACGAGCTCGCCAAGGAGCTCAATTCGCAGGAGGTCGGCACCGGTTCGTTCGACCCGTTCGCGGACGTGGAGGAAGCCGAACAGGAGCGCGCCGCGGAGCACGCGGATGCCACTCCGGAAGCCCACGACACTCCCGAAACCGCGGATGATCTGGACGAGTATGCCAAGTGGGCCGCGGAGGCCGCAGCCAAGGCGACGAGCGGCGAGATGCCGAAGGTCGTCAAGGCCGTGCCGAAGCCGCACAAGCCCATTCCCATGCCCATGCCGAGCGCGTTGAAGCCCAAGAAGGCCTGAGCGCGCCCGTTTCCGTGCGTGCCGCGTTCGGTGCATTCCGTAGGTTGCACTTTCTGGACGTGCAGGCCGTTGCGGTGTGCCTGTGATCACGCAAATACGGGCTGCGCGGGCCGATTTTGGCGATTCGCAGCACTATCGGGTCGCAATTCGGCCTGTTTTGCGGCCCGATAGTGCTGCGAAGAGCGGATTTCGGCCCGCGTAGCCCGTATTTCACGATTTCATGCGGGTGTCTGCTGTTTCGCCCGCCGTCCCGCCGTCACAGCGGCAGCAGGTCGCTCAGATCGTCTCGCTCGCCCACGGCGCTGATGCGCCCGGCGTCCTTCTCCTCCGCCCACGAGGTCACGCCCGTGGCGAGGCGCAGCCATACGTCCGGTTCGAGCTCGATTACGTCCGGCGGCGTGAGGTTGTGCGGATCGGAGGCAGGTCCCTCCAGAATCTTGATTGCACCCCACGGGGCCACGCGCACCTCCACGCCCTCGCCCGGCGCGCGGCGCTCGAGCATGAACAGCGAGAAGCGCACGGCCATCGCCCACACGGGCCGGGGCAGATCGGGCTTCAGCGCGAGCCGCGCGGCTGTCGGGACGTTGGGGATGCCGGAGGAGACCTCCGCGATGGCGGTACCGCCGGCAGCCGTGCGTGTCGTGCTGCCGTTTGCGATGCCGCTGCCGTTCGCGTCGCAGTCGGGGCTGCCGTCCGTGCCGCCTGCCAGCGCCTGCAACGCCGCCTTCGCCGCATCGCGCCACTGCGCGTACGCCGTCCGTCCCTTGTCCAGATCCTGCTGCCGTAACACTGCCATGCCTGCAATTGTGCCGGCATTGCGCGACCGGCCCGTTCCCGGCATCGTCTAGACTACGTACTTACATCGATCTATATGTCGGAAATGGCATATCGGCCGGGCTTGCGAACCCCTTCCCGCATCGAGGCGGATGCGGTTTGGGACGGAACGTTACGCAGTGTTCATTCCATCGTTTGCCTGCCGACACCTCCATGAGGGCATAATGGAAAGTGGAACATATTGCAACGAAAGAGAGTCATCTCATGACCGAAATCACTGCACCCAAGTCGCCTGTCACGACTGCCGAGTTCACCGAAGGCATTCGCGAGCAGCTCAAGTACGGACAGGGCGTGACCCCCGAGCAGGCCACTCCCGCCGATGTCTACGTAGCTTCTTCCCTCGTCGTCCGTCACTACCTGCAGGACGCCTGGTTCAAGACCCAGCAGGACATGGTCAACGGCCACACCAAGGCCGTGGGCTACCTGAGCGCCGAGTTCCTCATCGGCAAGCAGCTGCGCAACGCCCTGCTCAACGCCGGCATGCTGGATCAGTTCGACGAGGCCGTCGAGGGCCTGGGCTTCGACCCGCAGGCCGTTGTGGACTCCGAGTACGAGCCGGCCCTCGGCAACGGCGGCCTCGGCCGTCTGGCCGCCTGCTACGTCGACTCCCTCGCTTCCCTGGGTGTTCCGGCGTTCGGCTATGGCATCCAGTACCGTTACGGCATCTTCCGTCAGGAGTTCGACGAGCAGGGCCGTCAGATCGAGAAGCCCGAATACTGGCTCGCCAACGAGGAGCCGTGGGGCCACACCGACTACAACCGCTCCCAGAGGGTCTCCTTCGGCGGCGACGTGGTGGAGAAGGACGGCAAGAAGATCTGGAAGCCGGCTTGGTCCGTGCGCGCCGTCCCGGTCGACTACATGGTCCCCGGCTACGAGTCCGGCCGCGTGAACACGCTGCGCCTGTGGTCCGCCCGCTCCTACGACGAGTTCGATCTGCTCACCTTCAACAAGTCCGAGTACCTGGACGCCGTCAAGCCGAAGGTTGAGGCCGAGAACATCTCCAAGATCCTCTACCCGGAGGATTCCACCCCGCAGGGCAAGCGCCTGCGCCTCGAGCAGCAGTACTTCTTCGTGGCCGCGTCCATCAAGGACGTCATCCGCGTGTTCTACCCCGGTCAGGACAAGCCGGACCTGACCACCCTGCCGGAGAAGATCACCTTCCAGCTCAACGACACCCACCCGGTGATCGGCATCCCGGAGCTCATGCGCGTGCTGATCGACGAGTACGGCTACGACTGGGACACCGCGTGGAGCATCACCACCAAGACCTTCAACTACACCTGCCACACCCTGCTGCCGGAGGCCCTTGAGGTCTGGCCGGCCAAGCTGATCGGCGAGCTGCTGCCGCGTCACCTTGAGATCATCAAGGAGATCAACGATCACTTCCTCGAGGAGCTCAAGGCCAAGACCCGCGACAAGGAAAAGATCGAGCGCATGCGCATCCTCACCAACGAGGAGAACCCGAAGGTGCGCATGGCCTACCTCGCCACCGCCGGCGGCTCCCACGTCAACGGCGTGGCCGAGCTGCACTCCCAGCTGCTCAAGGACGTCACGCTGCGCGACTTCTCCGACCTGTACCCGGACAAGTTCTCCAACGTGACCAACGGCGTCACCCCGCGTCGCTTCATCCGTCTCGCCAACCCGCGCCTGTCGAACCTCATCACCGAGGGCCTCGGCACCGACCGCTGGCTGAGCGACCTCGAGTTGCTCAAGGGCCTCGAGCCGCTGGCCCAGGACGACGAGTTCGTCAAGAAGTTCGCCGCCGTCAAGCAGGCCAACAAGGAGGACTTCGCCGCCTACGCCAAGCGTGAGTACGGCTTCGATCTCGACCCGAACACCATGTTCAACTCGATGATCAAGCGTCTGCACGAGTACAAGCGCCAGAGCCTGAAGATCCTCGCCCTCATCGCCAAGTACGCGGACATCAAGTCCGGCAAGGTTTCCGTGGACGACGTCCTGCCGCGCACGGTCATCTTCGGCGCCAAGTCCGCCCCCGGCTACTACCTGGCCAAGCTGACCATCCAGCTCATCAACAACGTGGCCCGCGTGGTCAACAACGACCCGGACATCAAGGGCAAGCTGCACGTCTACTTCCCGTGGAACTACAACGTGCGTCTGGCCCAGCATCTCATTCCCGCCACCGAGCTTGACGAGCAGATCTCGCAGGCCGGCAAGGAAGCCTCCGGCACCGGCAACATGAAGTTCGCCCTCAACGGCGCGCTCACCGTCGGCACTCTGGACGGCGCCAACGTGGAGATCCGCGAGCACGTGGGCGCGGAGAACTTCTTCCTCTTCGGCATGACCGTTGACGAGGTCGAGGCCCTCTACGCGCAGGGCTACCACCCGGCCGTGTACTACGAGCGCGACCCGCGCCTGAAGGCTGCCATCGATATGGTTGCCGACGGCACCTTCTCCAACGGCGACCGCAACACCTACGCGCCGCTCGTGGCCGACTGGCTGACCAAGGACTGGTTCATGACGCTCGCGGACTTCACCGCCTACTGCGACATCCAGTCCGACATCGAGGCCCTGTACCGCCAGCCGCTCGAGTGGAACCGCAAGGCCCTGCTCAACGTGGCCAACTCCGGCTACTTCAGCTCCGACCGCGCCATCCAGGACTACCTGGACAACATCTGGCACACCGGCTCCCTCGGCAAGCTCGCGTGATTGCGGAGCGTCGCCTGCGTTGCGGGAGACTCGACGTACCTTCGTCTCCCGCGCCTTGGCGCCGCACACGCAATCCCGCTCGCTATGATGCTGAAGCGTTGAAATAGCCCGATCGGCCCGACCTGCGTTTTCGAATATGCAGGTCGGGCCGATCGCGTTTTCCGTATGATCGGCCCAATCCGCGCTGCGAGGGGTCTAGGTCGGGTCGATGCTGATCGTGCAAAAAGGTTGTCGGCAGTCTGGCTGGTGGTAGCGTGGCAGGCATGATGAACGCTTCTCCCGCCACGAACGCCGCTGCCATGCGGGAGGCCCTTGAACTGGCTTCGTGCGCGGCGCAGACCGGTGACGTACCGGTCGGGGCGATCGTACTGGACGCTTCCGGCACGGTGATCGGCCGCGGATGCAACACGCGCGAACGGGACGGCGATCCGCTCGCCCACGCGGAGATTCTCGCCATGCGCGAGGCTGCCCGCACGCTCGGCAGCTGGAACCTCGCCGACTGCACGCTCGCGGTCACTTTGGAGCCGTGCCCGATGTGCGCCGGTGCCTGCTTGCAGACCCACGTGGGCCGCATCGTCTTCGGCGCGTGGGACGCCAAGCTCGGTGCATGCGGCTCGGTGTGGGACATTCCGCGCGATCCGCACATCGGTCACACGCCGGAGGTCCACGGCGGCGTGATGGAAGCCGACTGCGCCCGGTTGCTCGCGGATTTCTTCGCCGACCGGCGGTAAGGCGGACGGCGGTGAGGTTGCCGGCGGTGGGGCAGCCGGCGGTTGGATATTCCCTCGGCGGCCGCGCCCAATCGGCCTCGAATTTGTTGCAATGGGCAAGAAACGCGCCCGGGCAAGACAAGTAAGGCGTCTGATCCGTACGATGGGAGGCAACGGCGGCTGCGCAGGGCGGTCGGCTGTGCAGAGCGACACCGAGCCATGCCGCACTGCACCGCTCTGCGTCGCACCGCCAGACCTAGCCACTCAGCCTAGCCACTCAGTCCAGCAATCCAACCGAGCCGTCCCGCCCGGATGCCCGACTCAGCCACCTGACCAAACTGGCCGACCGGGTCATCCGCGTCGGCCGATCGACGAAGGAGTCCGCATGACCGCAATCAGCTCCGCAACCAACCCTGCAACCCCGGTGGCCGTCCGTTTCGACGGCACTGCGCATGACGGTACGCCCGTCACCGCCGTCTACCTTGCAGACCCGCAGGCGAACGCGGCTCTCGGATTGGTGTTCCACGGCAACGATCTGCCGCGCATCGTCCACTGGGGGCAGCCGCTCGCCGCGCCGGAAACCCTGACGGCCGCGTACGACGCTCTCAACCCGCAGCGCGTCTCCGGTGCCCTGGATTTCACACCGTGGCCGTCCGTGCTGCCCACGCAGGCGGAAAGCTGGATCGGCGAGCCGCGTCTTGTGCTGCGCCGAGGAGGCATCGAGATCTTTCCCAAGTTCACCGTGGCCGGCATCGAACTGTCCGGTTCGGATAGCGCGAACGGCCCGTCCGCCGCGTCCGCCGCGCCCGGAACCGTCCCCGCCACCGTGGACTACGATCCCGCGATCGGCCCCGAATCCGTGGCTGACGTGTCCGGCCGCACCCGCACCACCGGGCCGTCTGCCGTGCCGGGCGTGATCGTGCATGCCGAGGATGCGCAACTCGGCGTCGGGCTCGACTGGCAGGCGCAGATCGTCCCCGGCGGACTCGTACGCCAGCGGGCCATGGTTCGCAACCTGTTCGGCGCGGACGGTCTGCCCGGCCATGAGCCGCTCGAGATCGGCAAGATGGAACTCGGCTTCCCCGTGCCCGCCGCGGCCGCCGAAATCCTCACCACTACCGGGCACCACCTGCGCGAACGCTCCCCGCAGCGTCAGCCGTTCACCGTCGGTCGCTTCGCCAAGCCGCAGCTCGCCGGCCGCCCCGACTACGACGCCAGCCTGCTGCTCACCGCCGGCGTCCCCGGCTTCGACTTCACGCATGGCGAGGCGTACGCGGTGCACGTGGCGTGGAGCGGCAACTCGGTGCTGTCCGCCGAGCGCCTGCCGTACACGCAGGGACTCATCGGCGGCGGCGAAGCGCTTGCCGGCGGGGAGGTCACGCTCGCCGGCGTCTCTGCGGCAGCTCCGGCCGGCGAACGGTACGAAACCCCATGGCTCTACGGTTCCTTCGGCAACGGCCTCAACGAGATCGCCTCCCGTTTCCACGAATACGTGCGTTCCCGCCACCCCCGCCTGTTCTCGCGCGGTCGGCCGGTCATCCTCAACACGTGGGAGGCCGTCTACTTCAACCACGACTTCGACACCTTGAAGGCGCTCGCGGACAAGGCCGCCGCGTCCGGCGTGGATCGGTTCGTGGTGGACGACGGCTGGTTCGGCTCCCGCCGCGACGATACGTCCGGTCTCGGTGATTGGCAGGTCTCGCAGGACGTGTGGCCGGATGGTCCCAAGTCCCTGAAGGCGCTCGCCGACTACGTGCACGGGCTGGGCATGCAGTTCGGACTGTGGTTCGAGCCGGAAATGGTCAACCCCGATTCGGACACCGCCCGCGCCCACCCCGACTGGATCCTCGCGCCCGCGCCCGGCCGCCTGCCCATGCAGGGCCGCAGCCAGCAGGTGCTCGACCTGACCAATCCGGCCGCGTTCGACTACATCTTCGGCTGCATGGACGGACTGGTGGGCGAGCTCGGCATCGACTACATCAAGTGGGACCACAACAAGCTCGTCACCGAAGCCGTTTCGCCGTTGACCGGCCGCCCGGCCGTGCACGCGCAGACGCTTGCCGTGTACCGCATTTTCCGCGATCTGATCCGCAGCCATCCGGGGCTGGAGATCGAAAGCTGCTCGTCCGGCGGTGGGCGCGTGGACCTGGGCATCCTCGAATACGCGAGCCGCATCTGGGCGTCCGACTGCGTGGACCCGGTGGAACGTGCGGACATCCAGCGCTATACGTCGCTGCTCGTGCCGCCCGCGATGATCGGCGAGCACGTGGGCGCATCCCCTGCGCACTCCACCCACCGCGCCACCAGTCAGGAACTGCGCATGGCCATGGCGTTCTTCGGACACATGGGCATCGAATGGAACCTGCTCAAGGAGCCGGAGAGCGCGCTGGAGGAGCTCGCCTCCTGGGTGCGTGAGTTCAAGCGCCACCGCGACTGGTTCGCCGTCGACACCGTCGTGCACGGGGACGCCGTCGACCCGGCCGTCCGCCTCGACGGCATGGTCAAGCCCGACCGTTCCGCCGCTGTCTACCGTTTCACGCAGCTGACCACCGGCCAGACCTACCCGGCAGCCCCCGTCCGGCTGCCCGGCCTCGACCCAACCCGCGTCTACCGTGTCACCCCGCTCGGTCCGTGCCTCGCGCTGGCCGACTCCGCCAACCCCGCGGGCATAGCCAACGGGCAGAGCGCGCTCGGTTGGTGGACTGCGGACGGTGTGCGTATGACCGGCGAAGCGCTGGAACGCTACGGACTGCGCCCGCCGTCGCTGCATCCGGCGCAGGCAGTGCTGTTCAAGGTCGAGGCGGAGACCGCCGATGGCGTCGCCGACTGACGGCGTGCCTGACCATTCGCGGCGCATTTGGAGTGCGATGACCGGAGCTATCTGCGTTCGTGGGGAAGTTTTCGGCTCTTGCGAAGAGCTATCTGCGTTCGTGGGGTACTTGGCGGACGCCCAAGCAGGGAATCACATACGGCAATTGGCGGAATTCCGCGAATCGACTTGCCGGTTTCGCGCGAATGCGCGGATGAGAGTTCCCCACGAATGCAGATAGCTTCTCGCAGGCGGGAAGATCCTCCCCGTGAGTGCAGATAACCCTTCGAAGGAACCGCACTTTCCATGGTCTCGTTTGCCGTTCGTCTTGCCGGCCGCCCAGCGCTCCCAGCCGCCGGACAACATCGCGAATCGCACGTCGGGCACCTGACTGGGACGGTGTTCCCGGATGTCTCGACGGGTCGATTTCATTTCCGTGGCGGCTAGCGGTGTACCCTCTCCGGTCACCAGCACCTTGACCGGCATGGTGAGGTTCGAGATCAGCCCGATCAGCGTGCCCAGCCGGTATGCCTCGTATCCATGGCAATCGCCGTAGCTCGCCGTGCCCTATCCCGCCCCGCCAAAATCGAACCGGTTCGATACGATGGTGGGTGTTACAGCCCGTCGGTAGGAACGGGCAACGACCAAAGGAGCTCACAGTCATGACCACATCCCAGCGCATCGCCATGCCGCCCACGGTCCGCACCAACGGAGCCACACCGAACCCGTGGTGGTCCAATGCCGTGGTCTACCAGATCTACCCGCGCTCCTTCCAGGACACCAACGGCGACGGTTTCGGCGACATCCCGGGCATCACGTCCCGGCTCGACTACCTCGCCGACCTTGGCGTGGACGTGCTGTGGCTCAGCCCGGTTTACAGGTCCCCGCAGGACGACAACGGCTACGACATCTCCGACTACCGGGACATCGACCCGATGTTCGGCACGCTCGCGGACATGGACGAACTCATCGCCAAGGCCCATCGGCTCGGTATCAGGATCGTGATGGATCTGGTGGTCAACCACACGTCCGACGAGCACGCGTGGTTCCAGTCCTCGCGCAACGCCGACGATCCGCACGCCGACTGGTACTGGTGGCGTCCCGCCCGCCCCGGCCACGAACCCGGCACGCCCGGCGCCGAGCCGAACCGGTGGGGCTCTTACTTCGGCGGCTCCGCGTGGCAGTACGATCCGAAGCGCGGCGAATACTATCTCCACCAGTTCTCCAGAAAGCAGCCCGATCTCAACTGGGAGAACCCCGCCGTGCGCCGCGCGGTGTACGACATGATGAACTGGTGGCTCGACCGCGGTGTGGACGGCTTCCGCATGGACGTGATCACCCTAATCTCCAAGCGCACCGACAAGAACGGCAGGCTTCCCGGCGAGGACGGTTCGCGGATCCCCGATCTGCCCGTGGGCGAGGAAGGCTACTCCAGCCCGAACCCGTTCTGCGCTGACGGCCCGCGGCAGGACGAGTTCCTCGCCGAGATGCGCCGTGAGGTGTTCGCCGGTCGCACTGGATTCCTCACCGTGGGCGAGGCGCCCGGCATCACCGCCGCACGCAACGAGCACATCACCGACCCGGACAACGGCGAGTTGGACATGCTGTTCCTCTTCGAGCACGTGGACTTCGACTGCGACGGTGTCAAATGGAAGCCGCTGCCGCTGGACCTGCCGGCGTTCAAGCGCATCATGGCCGGCTACCAGACCGCCGTGGCGGACCGCGGGTGGGCGAGTCTATTCACCGGCAATCACGATCAGCCGCGCGTGGTCTCCCGCTGGGGCGACGATTCCACCGAGGAATCGCGCGTCGCCTCCGCCAAGGCATGGGGGCTTGCGCTGCACATGCACCGTGGCACCCCGTACGTCTATCAGGGCGAGGAGCTGGGCATGACCAACGCGCACTTCACGTCGCTGTCCCAGTACCGTGATCTCGAGTCGCTCAACGCCTACCGTCAGCGCGCCGAGGAGACCCGCGTGCAAAGCGCCGAGTCGATGATGGACGGTCTGGCCGCCCGCAGCCGCGACAATGCCCGCACTCCCATGCAGTGGGATGATTCGCGCTACGCCGGTTTCACCGCGCCGGACGCCACGAACGAGCCGTGGATCGCTGTCAATCCGAACCACGCCACGGTCAACGCTGCCGAGCAGATGCATGACCCCGATTCCGTGCATGCCTTCTACAAGCGGCTGATCGCCCTGCGCCACGAGGATCCCGTGGTCGCCGCCGGAGACTGGACGCTGCTTGCCCCGGACGACCCGCAGGTGTACGCCTTCACGCGCGCTCTGGGCGATCGCAACGCGGGCATGCGGCACCGCCTGCTCGCCGTCGTGAACCTGTCCAAGGAACCCGCTGATATGCCCGCCGACGTTGCCGCGCTGCTGCGGAACGCGCTCGGTTCCGACGCCGCTGCCGGGCCGGAAGCCGACGCCCCGGACGTCTCGCGCATCCTCATCGCCACGGGCCCCGAATCCGAGGCCGTCACTGCGCTCGCCGCCGGCCGTCTGGCACCCTGGCAGGGATTCGTGGTCCGCTTGGCGTGATCGGTGGATGTGTGGGGTGCGACGGGTTGCGGTGGCCGGATCGCGGCGAGCAGGTCGCGGCAGCGGCTGACGGGCGGACGAGCCGTTCTCCGGGCTGCCGGAGCTGGATCTATGCGGCTTGTGGAGACTGCGCGGTCTGCCCCGTCAGCCAGTCGAGCGCGTTGATCACGTCTACTCCGCTGGATTCGCCCAATCCGAACGAATCCAGCGTCAGGATCATGCGGCGGCCAGTTGCATCGCCCAACCGGCTGAACGGTTCGAATTCGCGGGCGCGCGTTCGCGGGTCCAGTATGCTGGCGCTGACCTGAATGAACAGCCGTTCGCGGGTCATGTCTTGGCGTAGACGGGTGGCTACGAAGTCGATCTCCAGATCGTCCATCTTGCCGACCTGCGCGTTGTAGCCACGGACTTTGAGCTCGTTGTACACGACGTTCTCCAGCAGTGGACCGAGGTCACCTTCTGGGTAGCCGAGCAGCATGTTCCGTATGCCAAGGTCGGCGGGGTAGTACTTGTTCAGTCCCTGAAGGTAGTCGCCGCCCTTCACGTTGATTCTTTGGGCTCGATAGAACAGGAAGGCATCCGTGAGGCCGGAGATATACCGTTCGATGGTCTCGTTCGTGGCCGGTCTGCGCGCGCTTCTGAGGCGATGCTCGATCTTGGCGACGGAGACCGGGGAGCCGGCGGTGTCTGCGAGATAGCGGGCCACGTCGTTGAATGCCATCGGGTTGCGGATCTGCAGGTGCTGGGCGATGTCGCGTACGAGAACCGTGTTGTATATGCCGGATAGAACGGTGCTGGCTAGGGCTTGGTCCGTTCCTTGATCGACGACCGGTGGCAATCCGCCGTACCTTAGGTAGCGGGTGAACGCTGCGGTGCGATCGGTCGCGGCCGTGTAGTCGAGGAATTCGGCGAACGACAGTGGGAACACGCTGATCTCGACGTACCGGCCGGACAGCAGCGTCGAGAGCTGGCTGGACAGCAGATGCGCGTTCGAACCGGTCAGGTAGATGTCGGCATCCGTGTCGATGCGTAGTGCATTGACGGCTTTTTCCCAACCGTTCACCAACTGCACCTCGTCAAGCAGCACGTAATGGCGACCGTTGCCATTGATGTGATCGGTAATGTGCCGGTACAGCCGTTCCGGGGTGAAGTCCGCGTATGTGAACGATTCGAGGTTGACCGTAATGATGTGATCGGGGGCGGTGCCTTCGCCGATGAGCTGCCGGGCCAGCAGTGCAAGCAGCGAGGACTTACCGCAGCGCCGCATGCCCGTGACGACCTTGATCAGTCCGTTGTCCCGTGACGCCAGCAATTTGTCCAGATACATGGGGCGTGGTTTGAGTTCGATCATGGTTCTTCCCCTCCTTTTAAGCTGGTGCTGTCACTCATCCCGGAACCAGCATCGGGTGAACTTTTACTAGTATACCCGGAAAAGTATGACTGATTGACTGACTTTGCCGAGTATGATCGGCAAAGTCGGCCTGTGATGCTGGGTTCTCAGGCGCTCGGCGTGTCGACTTTTGGTGTTTAACACTTGAATGTATTATTGCTATTAACAAATTCAAGACTTGAGCAAAGTTGCTTGAGGCCACGGGAGATGCGGTGTTGCGACTCGCGGAGGAACGAATCGGAGATGTGGTGGCATGAGTTATGCTGCTGAGTTTGCGTCGTTGGTGAGGAACCGGGGGAAGCATGATTCGTATACGGACAACAGGCCCGCGTATGCGTTCCTTGCCCCGTGGATCGTGGGTGCGGTGTGCCTGTCGTTGTTGCCGATGGTCGTGTCGGTGTACCTGTCGTTCACGAAGTACAACATGCTCACGAGCCCGAGGTTCATCGGGGTGCAGAATTTCGCGAACCTCATGAAGGACACCAGGTATCTGCATTCCCTGCAGGTGACGTTCACGTACGTGATCGTCTCGGTCCCGCTCCAGCTGCTCGCGGCGCTGGCCCTGGCGGTGGTGCTGGACCGTGGCATGCGGGGGCTCACGTTCTACCGTTCGGCGTTCTATCTGCCTTCGATGATGGGTGGTTCGGTTGCTATCGCGGTGTTGTGGAAGATGGTGTTCGGTGCGGACGGTCTGTTCAACCGGTTCATGAACGTGTTCGGTTTGGGTTTGTCGCAGTCGTGGGTGGCGAATCCGGCGACGGCGAACTGGACGCTGATCGTGCTGCATATCTGGCAGTTCGGTAGCCCGATGGTGATCTTCCTGGCGGGCCTGCGTCAGATCCCGCGTGAACTGTACGAGGCGGCCTCGGTGGATGGTGCGGGCAGGTGGCGGCAGTTCGTGTCGATCACGCTGCCGATGCTGTCTCCGATCGTGTTCTTCAACCTGGTCATGTCGATCATCAACAGTTTCCAGACGTTCACGCAGGCGTTCATCGTGTCGGGCGGCACGGGCGGCCCGTCGGATTCGACGCTGTTCTATACGCTGTATCTGTATACGCAGGGGTTCGGTCAGATGAAGATGGGGTACGCGGCGGCGATGGCGTGGATCCTGGTGCTGATCGTGGCGGTGTTCACGCTGGTGAACTTCGCCGTGTCGAGGTACTGGGTCCACTACGACGACTGAGTCGGTACGGGAATGCTTGCTAGGGAAAGGTGTGATTGTGATGAGTGATGCAACCGCTTCGAATGTTTCCTCCAACGTGGGGGTCGCGGGCGTGAACGCGTCGGATCCGGAGATCGCGAAGGCGCCGGTGGTCGAGCGCCGGGACGAGGGGCGTGCGCGCCGGGTGGTCTTGCAGGTGGTCAAGCAGGTGGTGGTGCTGGTGTTCGCGCTGCTGATGCTGTACCCGATCCTGTGGATGGTCGCGAGCTCGCTGCGTCGGCCGGACGAGATCTTCACGAACATGGGTTTGTGGGTGTCGGACCCGTTGTGGAGCAACTATTCGGACGGGTGGAACGCGCTGACGTACCCGTTCACCCGGTATTTCCTGAACTCGCTGCTGATCGTGTGCTTCGCGATCGTGGGCAACATCGTGACGTGTTCGATGGCGGCGTACGCGTTCGCCAGGTTGAACTTCCGGTTCCGGGGGCTCATGTTCGGGTTCATGCTGTTGATGCTGATGGTGCCGATCCATGTGGTGATCATCCCGCAGTACATCATCTGGAACAACCTGGGTCTGGTGAACACGTTCGTGCCGTTGGTGCTGCCGAAGTTTTTGGCGATGGACGGGTTCTTCACGTTCCTGTTCTACCAGTTCGTGCGCGGGCTTCCCAGGGATTTGGACGAGGCGGCGAAGATCGACGGTGCGGGTCATGCGAGGATCTTCTTCCAGGTGCTGCTGCCGTTGATGAAGCCTGCGATCGGTACGACCGCGGTGTTCACGTTCATGTGGACGTGGAACGATTTCTTCAGCCAGCTGATCTACCTGACCAAGCCGCGCATGTACACGGTGCCGATCGCCCTGCGTACGTTCATCGACGCGCAGTCCCAGTCCTCGTACGGGCCCATGTTCGCGATGTCGGTCCTGTCGATCATTCCGTTGTTCATCGTGTTCTGCTTCGGCCAGAAATACCTCGTCGAAGGCATCGCCACCACCGGCGGAAAGTAAACACCGGCCGGCGTTTGTACTTATTCCTTAATCCCCTATCCCCCCAAAAAAACAAGAGAAAGAGATAACCTCATGAACACAAAGAAGTGGCATATGGCAGTCCCCGCAGCGATCGCTGCAATGACCATGGCGTTGGCCGGCTGCGGAGGCAATTCGGCAGGTGGCTCCGATGGCACAGTCGCCGCCAGTGACGGCAACGTCGAGCTTACTTTGAACTGGTGGGGTTCGGACAAGCGCATCAAGCTTACCGAGGAAGCCGTCGCCGGATTTGAAAAGGCTCATCCGAACATTAAGGTCAACCTGCAGTACACCGACTGGTCCGGCTACTGGGACAAGCTTGCTACCTCCATTGCGGGTGGAGACATGCCCGATATCGTACAGATGGATGAACTGTACCTCGCCTCCTACGCTTCTCAGGGCTCCCTGTACGATTTGGGCAAGACCTCCGAATTCTTGGATCTCAGTCAGATGGACACCTCGCTCAAGGGCATGGGACAAGTTGACGGCGTGCAGTATGCTGCCCCCATTTCCTCGACGCCGCTGGGCATCGTGGTCAACATGGACATTGTCGAGAAGCTGGGGCTCACCCTGCCGGACACCTCCAAGTGGACGTGGGACGACATGCTTGACTTCTCCAAGCAGGTGGTCCAGAAATCCAATGGCGAGATCATCGGCATCATGCCTGGTATGGCGCTCCAACTGTGGGCCCGCATGAATGGTGAGTCGCTGTATTCCAACGGTAAGGTCAGCATCTCCGAAGCGACTTTGGCTGAGTATCTTCAGCAGGCCTACGACTGGACTCATGGCGACGATCCGATTTCTGGTCAGCCGGATGCATGGTCGGAGAACTTGACTGCTACCACCGATCAAACCGCATTCGCCACCGGCAGGGAGGCAATGATTTTCGCGCAGGCCACCCAAACCACTGTATATGCCAACTCTGCTGGTACTACGAATATGAAGCTGGTCGAAATGCCCAGTTACGGTAAGAACGACAAGTACGGCTACCTCAAGCCCGGCATGTACTGGGCTATGTCTTCCAAGACTGAACATCCGGCCGAGGCCGCCATGCTGATTGACTACCTCATCAACAACGAAGAGGCCGGCAAGATCCTCGGCACCGAGCGTGGTCTGCCATCCAACAACAAGATCCGCGCTTCTCTTGCTGCGGAGGCGTCCGGCACGGACAAGCAGGCTTTAGACTTCCAGGACGTCGTGGCCGACACGCTTGGCGATGCTCCCTCCATCACGCCGAATGGCGCATCCGACACTGATAACGTCGCCAAGCGCTACATGCAGAATGTGGTCTTCGAGAAGATCTCCTCGGCTGACGCCGCTAAGGCGATGATCGAGGAAATCCAAAATAACATCAATTCCGCGGCCTGATACGGGTCATTGGTTTTGCCCGCACAGGACGCCGGTTCCGTGCGGGCAAAACTGCATTGAATGATGAACAACAGTGAAAGGTGCATCAGATGCAGATCAACAGTGTGCGTGAATTGGCTAAATGTCGCCGCTTCATGCATGATCGCATTCTTCCGTTGATCGACCGGACGGTGGTCCGTTGTGAGGTCGGCGTGTTTCATAATGCTGGCGAGCCTGAACCGTTCGGCGATTTCATCCGTCGAGCGAATGCCGGTGAGGTCCAATTCGAACCCGCACGGTTCGGCGAGACGTGGGGCACCACGTGGGGAACTACTTGGTTCAAAGTCTCCGGAACGGTGCCTGTCGAGGTCTTGGCTTCCGGGGAACCGTTGGAACTGGTCGCGGATCTCGGCTGGTCCGACGTATTCGTGGGCGGGCAGGGTGAGGGACTCGTCTATACGCCGGACGCAACTATTCTCAAGGGTTTGCATCCCAAGAACACGTGGGTGCGCGTGCGCGGCGAAGGTGCTCGCAAGGATCTGATCGGCAAGGATGGGTCGTTCCTCTTCTACATCGAAGCCGCGTATAATCCTCAGCTCGACCGTCTGCCGGCATTGAAGACAGATCTCGGTTACGGCCCAACTGGCAAGGCGGACGTACATTATCCGTTGCGTCGACTCGACCTGTGCGTTTTTGATGAGGAACAGTGGAACTACTGGCTGGATTTGGACGTGGTTTGTTCGCTGCTGGAGCAGCTGGAAGCCGATTCCATGCGTTATTGGCGGCTGATGAAGGCTATGCAGCGTTCGCTGAACCTGTATGACAGCGCGCATCCCGAAACCGTGGCTGAAGCCCGTGAAGCTCTACGACAGGTGCTGTCCAAGCATGCTGCCGATTCCACGTTGCACGAGCATGCCGTAGGTCATGCGCATATCGACTCCGCTTGGCTGTGGCCCAAGCGCGAAACTCGCCGCAAAGTAGCGCGTACTGTGTCAAACGCACTGGCGCTCATGGACCAGCATCCGGACTATATCTTCGCCATGAGTTCGGCGCAGCAGTACGCGTGGCTTGAGCAAGATCATCCCGACGTGTTTGCTCGCATGCTCGAGCGCATCAAGGAGGGACGCTTTGTCCCGGCCGGCGGCATGTGGGTGGAATCGGACGGCATGATGCCGTGGGGTGAATCCCTGATCCGCCAGATCTCCTTCGGCCGCCGTTATTTCCGCGAGAAGCTGGGCGTGGAGCCCAAAGGCGTGTGGCTACCGGACAGCTTCGGTTATAACGCTGCATGGCCGCAGATTGCCCGTCGGGCCGGCTATGAGTGGTTCATGACCCAGAAGCTCGTGTTTAACGACACTACCAAGTTCCCGCACCACTCTTTTATGTGGACCGGCATCGACGGCACGGAGATTTTCACGCATTTCCCGCCGACGGATACTTATGCCGCCGAGATGAAAATCAAGGAACTGCGATATGCCGAACGCAACATGAAGGATAAGGAACTCACCGATCAAGCGCTGTTGCTGTACGGCTATGGTGACGGCGGCGGCGGTCCGACCCGTGAGATGACCGCCAAAATCGACCGCATGCACAATCTGGAAGGTATCCCGACCGTCGAATACGACACCCCGGATGCGTTCTTTGACAAAGCCCGTACGGAGATGCTTGCCGAGGCGGGTGATGAAATGCCTCGCTGGAAGGGTGAGCTGTACCTTGAGTTGCACCGTGCCACGCTTACCTCGCAACAGGACATGAAGCGCGGATGTCGGCATGAGGAGAGCCTATTGCGCCTGTGCGAGTACTACGCGACATTCGCTGCGCTAGTGAATCCTGCATATCGGTATCCGACGGCAAAGCTGAATGCTTTGTGGAAGACGCTGCTGCTCAATCAGTTCCATGACATTCTGCCAGGTTCTTCGATTTCCTGGGTACATAAAGAGGCACGTGAGGACTATCGCAAGGCCGAACGGGAATTGACGTCCCTGATTCAGGAGGCGTGCCGTGCGCTTTCCGCCGCTGATCCCAATGCGGATCTGCTACCGCAGTCGAAACTCAGCCAAACCGATTATGGTTCTCACGGGGCGTGGCGTGCATGGAGTACGGTCGCTGTTCCTGAGACCGCCGGAGGCAAATCTGTCGGTGTAGAGGTCAACGGGAATGGCTATGTGCTGGACAATGGTCTGCTGCGCGTGACGATCGATGCCGATGGCACGATTCCATCGTTGGTCGATCTTGCTGCGGAACGTGAATTGGTGGCTGACGGCGAATGTTTGGGGCGCTATGAGTTGCTCAAGAACCAGCCGTCTCGCTATGACGCTTGGGAGATTGAACGTGACGCCTTCCTTTCTCCTCGCGATGGTGCCTCGGATGCCCGTTTAACGGCGGAAACCTTATCTGACGGCTCTGCGCGCGTCATAGTCGAGGAGCGCTTGGGCGAAGCCTCGCAGGTGACCACAACCGTCACTTTGCCAGTCGGCGCCAAACGGCTCGAATACGCCGCCCACGTCAACTGGTTGGAAAGCGAGCGTTTCCTCAAGGTGGAATATCCGCTGGCCATCAACGCGAATACGGCTACATACGAGTGCCAGTACGGCACTGTGGATCGTCCGATCGAGAAGAATCGTGGTAGCGACGAGGCACAGTACGAATCGTGCACACACCGTTTCATCCATGTGTCTGATCGCGATTATGGCATCGGCATCGCGAATGCATCCACTTATGGTGCAAGCGTGTTCCCGTTGGAATCCGAATCTCGCGGCGGTCGTTCCCGTGGCGTATCCGTCGGCATCTCGCTGTTGTCTGCTCCGGTGTACCCTGATCCGGACACGGATCGTGGCGAACACGACTTTGCGTGGACGATTCGCGTAGATGCCGGCGTCGATGATATGTTGCATGAAGCCGGTGCGTTGAATGCCCCGGTCATCGATGGTCTGGCCGCCTGTAAGCCGTTGGTCAGACTCGATTGCATGCGCGGCGAGGCTGTGATCGACTGGGTCAAGCTCGCGGATGACGGTAGCGGCGATGTGATCGTACGTCTGTATGAGCCGGTGGGCGCTCGCGCTCAGGTCCGTCTGCATACCGGAGATCCATTGCGCGGTGCTACGGTCAGGGAGACCGATGTGCTGGAACGCGATGCTTTGGCTGAAAATCTGCCGCGTGCGCTGCGACAGCCATGTGCATTGGACGGTGCTGAACTGAGTTTCGCTCCGTATCAGATCGCCACTCTACGCATTACATGTGGGGGCGAAAAGTAGTCGTGAACAAAGAAATTCGCTTTTTTGAATCATTCACTCCGCTGCCCGATGCCGCCGCATTCGCCGC
This sequence comes from Bifidobacterium sp. LH_389, assembly GCF_056357235.1. NCBI lineage: Bacteria > Bacillati > Actinomycetota > Actinomycetes > Bifidobacteriales > Bifidobacteriaceae > Bifidobacterium > Bifidobacterium sp. LH_389. The sequence continues at coordinate 643 of NZ_JBKEVR010000003.1, read as the reverse complement.
GCGGCTGCAGCGGGCCATTGACGAGTGTGCGGCGTCCGGGGGCGGGCGGGTTGCGCTCGGTCGTCCCGGCGTGTACCTGTGCGACGGGCTGGAGCTGAGGGGCGGTGTGGAGCTGTTCCTGGGCGAGGGCGTTACGCTCAGGGCCAGTGGCGACGAGGCGACGTACCGCCGCCGTCCCGGTCCGTTCGAGCTCAATGCGAACGAGACGCCGATCTGCGCGTTCCTCTACGCCAAGGACTGCGAGAACGTGCGCATCGCCGGTCCGGGTGCGATCGACGGGAACTACGAGCAGTTCATCCTGCCCGATCAGGGCGACGAGCCGCACCTCAAGTTCTACGCCTATCCGCGTCCGATGACCGTCTACCTCGAGCACTGCACGGGAAGCCGCATCAGTGACGTGACGGTGTGCAACGCCCCGTTCTGGACCATCCACTTGGTCGGCTGCGACCATCCTCACCGGCGACGACGGCATCTGCCCCAAATGCACCGAGGAGACCGCCCGGTACGGCGACTGCGTCAACCTGTGGGTGCGTTTTTTTTTTTTTTTATCGCAGAGTTCCGCGATCAAGTTCGGCAGCAGCAGCTTCGGCAACTTCGAGAACTGCTCGTTCGAACGCATCGAAATCCGCAATTCCAACCGCGC